>CAWCWQ010000096.1:0-8042 GCA_963799145.1 uncultured Acidobacteriaceae bacterium
AAATCTAATCTTGGTAGGCACGACTGGATTCGAACCAGCGACCTCTTCCGTGTCAAGGAAGCGCTCTAACCAACTGAGCTACGCGCCTGCAAACCGATATTCAGTAGTCTATCAGGATCGGGACCTCGGGGAAAGACTGACTGCCGGGTGGCGGGGGCTAGCGATAGAGGCCGTGGGAACGGATGTAGTCGAGGACGGCGACAGGCAGTGTTGCGTCTCTGGGGGGTGGGACTGTAGACGCAGCGCCGCCCAGTTCGCGAAGCTGCTCCCGAATATCCGACGCGCTGATCTCCACATGCAAGCCAGGCAGAAGGTAGAGGGGGGTTCGCTCTCCGGCGCGGCTCACGAGGAGATAGGAGCGGACCTCGACCTTGGAGTCTGGCCGGTCCGGCTCCGGCAGGGATTCCATGGTGAGTCCCTCGGGCAGCAAGGCCTGCACATGGTCCACCTGCCAGCCGGGGCGGGAGGCAACGATCAGGGGCGCGGCAAAGGGAATCTCCGCCGCCCGATGCCAGAGGCGCAGCGTGAGGAAGGAGTCGGCGCCCATGAGACAGAAGAGGGAGCTGCCCGGTGGGAGCTCCGCGCGCAGGGCGCACAGTGTATCGAAGGTGTAGTTGGGAGCGCCCGAGGGCTTGGGAGCATCGGCAAGCGAGACGGCGAAGCCCGGTTCTCCCGCCATGGCCAACCTGGTCATGGCCAGGCGATCTTCAAAGCTGGCGGCCGATCCCTGGAGCTTGAGCGGCTGCGCGCCCACCGGAGCGAAGATCACAGCATCCAAGCCGAGCGCAGCCTGGGCGGCGCGGGCCACGGCCAGATGTCCCCGGTGGGGCGGGTCGAAGGTGCCTCCGAAGAAGGCGACGCGGCGGCCGGCGCCGGGGTGCTGGAAGTCGGCCTCTGTTGCGGGGTCGCTCATGGATACATGGTACCGTGCGACGGATGGACAGGCGGCGCGTCCAATGGACAATGCGATACTTGATTGCTCTTCTAGCCCTGGCCGGCGTGGCGGTTTCCATGCTCGCGCTGCGCGTGCACTACTCCACGGATGTAGAGCCATGCTCGATCAACGAGCGGTGGGATTGCGGCATTGTGAACCGCAGCCCCTTTGCCGAGATTGCCCACGTTCCCGTGGCGGCCATCGGCATTGCCGGGTACCTGGCGCTGGCCGGTGTGGCGCTGATGCGGCGGCGGACGATCACGCTCTCCGCGGCCTTGGTGGGGCTGGCGTTCGCGCTCTATCTCTCCCATATCGAGAGAGACGTGCTGATGGTGTGGTGCCTGTATTGCGTGATCTCGCTGGGGATCATCGCGCTTGTAACCCTGCTCAGCCTGGGCTGGCTGGCGGCGGAGCGGCTTGGGCGAAGACCCGCGCCCAGCCCCGCCGAAGAGGCCGCGGGGGATTGAGGCTGCATTCTCTCACTCTCAGTGGTGGGAATTCGAGGGCGGAACACCCCGGCGAAGGGGCATTTCCGACCCGAAAGGGGCCAACATCTGCATGTTTTGATTACCAGTCAGTAACTAGGTGGAATTATTAACTTATTCATCCGGATAGACTTATGAGCGCAACCGGTGCGGACAATGGTCTCCCGGAGGGGGTGGGGGGTGGGGTCCCCGATCGGGGCTAGGGAATAGGGACTAGGGACCAAGGACCGGGGAGATTCCTGACACTGTGGATGATCATAACGGGCATGGAATCTCCTTCCGGCGCGAGGGCCATCTGAGTAGGTGGAGGGATCGCAAGAGACTATTGTGCGCTCTTGGGGTGCAATAACCGGCAAGCAGCATCTCATAAGCGCCGCGGGGCCGAATGGCAGCAAACGCAGAAGATCAGGAGGGGCACAAAGTGGCCGAGACCGGCGGAGAGATTTCCTCTCTGTACGGTCTCAGTTCCAACAATTCCTCCGCGATGTAGGCCGCCGTCGTCCGATCGGAAAACGCGACAATCAGCCCGTCATCTCCATCCCTTTCGACGCTGACGATTTGTATCTCTTCTTTCATGGGCAGAAGTGTATCCCCCAGCCAATGTTCATGACTGCCCAATATTGGTCATCTTGAGACACACTTGCCAAAGACAGGAGTCTTGGCAAGTTGCCTGCCGGCGGGTGGCCCGCCCAGACCACGCGAAGGACGGGGCGCTTTGCTTTAGCCCCGGCGCAGGTCAAGCCTGCCAGACGGCGTGAAGGGCGCGCCCGTCTTGCGCTCCCCTTGTTGGAGTGGTTTCAGAGGCTGCGGAAAAACTCGGGATTATTGGCGAAATTGGCTTATGGCGCCCTTCCGGGCTAAAGCCAGCCTTGATTCTGTTGGCTTTAGGCGGGGGTTGAAACCCCCGCCCCCCTCATGATTGGGTTTTTCCGCAGCCTGTTCATCATTAGGCATCAGTGAGGCAACACCAGCAGCCCGGTCTCTAGCAGCTTCTGGGTCAAGTGGTCCAAGGCCATTGGAAACTTGTAGGAGATGGTGCGAACGCTCATCCCCAACAAAGTGGCCGCTTCAGCCTGTGTGTACTCCTGGATTACAATCCGGCAGAGCATCTGGCGGTCCAGCGATCCAAGCTGGTTCAGGCAGGTTTCCACATCGAGAACGAAGATCACCGCGTCCTCGAAGGTGCGGACCGGCCGGCTCGAGGCCCATCCCCGGGCTATGGGATCGCCCAGGATCGAAGGCGCTCTGCCCACCTGCATGGAGGCATACAAGTAGCGCCGCAACATGCTCTCCGTGTGCTTCCGGTAAAACGCCAGGCTGACCTCCGGCTCGGCTGCCGCCGCCCTTGCCGCTGCCTTGGCGTCGCATTGCGCGACAGGTTTTTCTTCACTCCCTTTCCGATCCTCCTGCCGCGCCGCCTGTTTGAGTCCCGATTCCCAGAAGATTGGCAACTGGAGTGCCGCGCTCATTGCGCACCTCCTGGCGCCTCGGCCACTGCCCAAACCTTGGTGAGCTGCTTGCGGCATGGGCGTCCACGCCGCTTCCGGCTCTCCGGCGTCGGAAAGTCTTTCAGCTTTGCCTCACAATCCTTGCAATAAACACCCCCGATGGTTTGGGCGCGGTACCAAAGACATCCGCAACCCTCGCAAACCTTCAACTGCACGCGCAAGTCCATGACTGTTTCTCCGTATTCGCGTCTTCGCCCGACGGTCCTTCATCTTCTCTGCTCTTCGGCGGGGTGAAGAGAACCAGGAACGGCAACTCAGGTTTCTAGCGTCCCGATGGGGGATGGCCGCCCGTGCTCCCTCGTTTTTGGTCATGCTCATAGCGCGCAGATCGTGGAATTCTCTCGACTGACTTGCCCGGACGCCTCTGCCGAGCGCCTCGTGCCGGAGGTGGGTAGCCAGAGCAATCCAAGATGCTCCGGCAAGGGCTCATTGGCCGCTGAAGAGGGCGGGAATTCACCTCTCACAGTCTTTCGGCAATGAAGCGTTTCTGAAAAGATTCCCACAAGCCAATGCGAGATTAAGTAAAACCAATGTAGAAAAGCGATTCTCCTGCGTCAACGTTCTCCGGTGGATTTCTCGCCGGGCGCTTTTCATTCTGCGAGCAAGCGCAGAGAATGAAGGCCAACCAACCCAAAGAAGTTTTCTTGTAGCAATCAAGGGCGATGCCTTCCTATTGCCGGTGGCGGATTTTCCACAGATGAACTTCACGCAGATGCACGAGCGACTCCGCTTGGAACTGCTCCGCAGGATTCAGCGGGGGACGCTCAGCGTCTCCTTGCTGGCGCGGCAAACCGGATTGGGACAGTCTCATCTGTCGAACTTCCTGCGCAGCCAGCGCCAGCTTTCGCTGGAGGCCATGGATCGCGTGCTTGCCGCCCAGCATCTGGCCGGCGCCGACCTTCTGCCCGCTACCCATCGGTCGTTGTCTCTGCCCACGGACGAGGAAAGAAGTACGGTCCCCATCGTCTCGCACGCGGTGGCGCTCTTTGAGCCCTTCATTCGTCCTTCAGCGGTTCAGGCGATGCTCCACCTGCCGGGCGGGGTTCTTGATGCCATTCGCAAGCGCGGCTCCAACCCCAGGCGCGCCTGGCAGCGCTTTGTCGCCGTGCGCATACCGGCGGCCGATGCCCTGCCGATGGAGCCGCTGGTCATGCCGGAGGCCATCGCTCTGTTGGATCGCCACTACACTTCGCTCGCGCCCTACCGCCCCAGCCGGCCCAACCTCTACGCCGTGCGCCACGGCGCCCACCTGACCCTGCGCTACGCAGATTTTCTCTCCAACCGGCTCGTCCTACGGCCGCATAACATCGCCTTCCCTGTGGACCTGATCGAGGTCGATCCCGACGAATCGCCCAGCGACCTGCTCGCCGGCCGCGTCGCGCTGATCTTGAATGAGCTCTGAGACTGGAATGTTTTTCCGGGCGCGCATGCAAATCCGTGCTACACTCAATGCAATCGTAGAATTCGATCTGAAGTTCTTGCCTGTTCCGGTTACCGCCTACTCGCAAACTTCCACATTGCGTTCGCGGTAAATCAGCAAAGAGGAGCAACACACAATGGAAACAGGCACAGTCAAGTGGTTTAACGATGCCAAGGGTTTTGGTTTTTTGAGCCGCGAAAACGGCGAGGACGTCTTCGTCCATCACACCGCCATTCAGTCGAACGGTTTCCGTTCGCTGCAGGAAGGCCAGAAGGTTCAGTTCAACGTAACCAAGGGCCCCAAGGGCTGGCAGGCTGAGAACGTCCAGGTCGTCTAGTTTCAGGCCGCGGCCGGGTTAACCAACCTGGCAGTAGTATGAGATTCGGATCAAGGACATAAACGCAAGAGAGGGACGGCATAGATGCCGTCCCTCTCTTGCGTTTGGAGGTTGTACGATGCAGCTCGATGGAGTCTCCTCGCGGCCGGAGCCGCCAAGCCGCATCTATCAGGCGGTGGGGAAGATTCGGAGTCGCTTCGCGACCTCCAGATCCCTTTGCAACCGCTTGATTCCAAAGTCCCCAAGACAGAACCTTACGAGGCCAGAGCGCGGAGGGCGGATACTCCGGCGCCCAGGAGGGCGGTTTCGTCGTCCGGGGGAAGAACCTCCAACGAGAAACTCTGTAGCGTACCCATTTTGACCATGGATTCAATGTGTGCCCGGAGCACGGGCAGGTCGATGAAGTGCGCGCTGTGGCCGGTGAAGTAGAAGCGGCCGGGGCCAGCCAGGTGGATGAAGGAGGCCGTTGCGGCAGCCAGGGCGCGATGCCATAGGTCGACAAACTCGCTGCAACGTGGGTCTCCTTGGCGGGCCTGGGCAAATACTTCCTCCGGTTCGAGGTCGAGGAAGCGCAGGCGCATGGCGCGGTAGCCCATGATGCCTTCGAGATGGCCGAGGCCGCCGCAGCCGCAGAAGCGTTCCCTGGGATCGAGACTGACAGTGACGTGACCGCCCTCCCAGACGCCGTCGATATAGGGCCAGCGACCGTAGCCGATGCCGTTGCCGAGGGTCCAGACCCGGGTGAGCTTGTTGAGCTGGCCGCGGGTGGCTGCGACGCCGGCGGCTATGGCGTCGGCGTCGTTGGCGACATGCACGGGCGAGGCGATGCCGCGCGCGGTCAGCACCTTGGTTAGATCGCTGGCAAGGCGCATGCCCTTGATCTGGGGGAGGTTGGGCGAGTCCTCGACGACGCCGTTGCGGACGATGCCGGGAACCGCGACGCCAATGGCGTCCGGAGCTGGGCGCGGGGGTACGGTGTCGTTGGCGGTCAGCGCGGCGATTTGCGTGGCCAGCAATTCGACCAATTCGCCGCCGGGGATGGCCGCGAGCGCGTCCAGCTCATCCGAGTCGGCGGGGTAGCGCAGAGGCTGGCCTGTGAGGCGCTGGTCTTCAAGCCTGCCAGCTACAATGTGGTCCGTGATTACAACGCCGATGGCGGTGGTCATTGCGCCCTCCTTGGGTGGTAGGAGCGATGGTGGCTTGGCGGCGGGAAGCGGCTTGTCCGTCCAAGCAGAATCCTGGAGAAGCGCACTTCGGAAACCGAGGCGCTTTCAAAGATAGTGTAAGGGCCGTGACGCCTTGCCGCGCAGCCCTCCGCGATGTGGTCGCGGCGGCCTAAATCGGTACCGCCAGCGCCTCCAGCAGCGCTTCGGCACAGGTTACAGGAGGCAGGCAGGCGCGTCCGCGACAGACGATTGCCCACGCCTCGGCTCCCTGCGGCGGCGGAAGCTGGAGCAGCGTCTCGGCCAGGCCCTCTGGAATGCCGCCCGGCACGAGCATGCTGGGATCGATCCGCATTACGGTCTTGTTCACGGCAAAGCGCGCCACCGCCGTCGCCTCCATGCGCGCGGCCTCAGGGCCGGAGCCCACCACGACCACCCGCACCGGATCGAGGAGCAGCCGCTCGAGCGCCAGCCCGTAGCTGCCGGCGTAAAGGCCGAAGTGTTCCACGATACCGGCGAATGAGGCGAGCGTATCCTCGGCGACCTCGCGAAACTCAGTGCGCCCGCTCAGCGCCTCAAGACGCAGCAGGGCCGAGGCGGCGGTGGGATTGCCGGCCGGCGTGGGCGAGTCCTGGAGCGGCTTGCGGCGCGCCCCAAGAGCGCCCAGCGGCAAGGCTCCGTCCTCGAGCGCGGCGGCATCGTAGAAGGCTCCAGCCGTGCGATCGTAGAACCGGACGATCATGGCATCGGCCAGCTTGACGGCGGCATGGTAGTAGTTCATCTCTCCGCCGGCGAACCAAGCGTCGATACATGCGTTTACGGTGAAGGCGTAGTCGTCGAGCGTGCCGGGCACTTTGCCAGCGGATGTGCTTTCGGAGGCCGGCTGAGCGTCGCCGTAGGCGATCACGTGGCTGAGCGCTTGATCGCCATCCCAAGCCTCGGCTAAAAGGCGGTCGAGCGTTCGAAGCGCAAACTCCCGCGCCGAATCCATGCGTAGCACCCGCGCCGCCTCAAGGTAGGCCGTTACGGCCATCGCATTCCAGCCGGTGTAGAGCGTGCGATCGATAAACGGCGTGGGCCGCAGAGCGCGAGCCGCAAGCAGCTTGCGCCGGGCCGAATCGCGGAGCGCGCGAAGCTCGTCCACACTCCGGCCGGAGTCTTTTGCCAGCTCTTCAACGGATTGCTTGACGTGCAAGACGTTTTTTGCCGGATTGTGTTGCATATCGCCCAGTTCGCCAATATCCCAGTAGCCCTCGGCGAAGTCCAGTTCGGCCGGGTTGAGCGCGGCGCGGGCCTCGTCGAGGGTCCAGGTAAAGTAATCGCCGTCGTCGTCGAGATCGATATCGGCGTCCTGCGAGGCATAAAAGCCGCCGCGTTCGCGATCCGTCATGGTCGCGTCAAGCCAGGCGACGATCTCTACCGCGGTCTCCTGAAAGTCCTGGCGGACAAAGCTCTGGTAGCCATGCACGTAATTGCGCAGCAGCTCCGTGTTGTCGTAAAGCATCTTCTCGAAGTGGGGAACCACCCAGCGCTCGTCCACGCTGTAGCGGTGGAAGCCGCCGGCCAACTGGTCATAGACGCCGCCGCGCGCCATCTTTTCCAGCGTGGTCAGGAAGGCATTCTGAGCTTGCTCGTTGCCGCGGTTCACAGCGGCTGAGAGCAGCAGGTCGAGCACCGAGGGGTGAGGGAACTTGGGCTGCGAACCGAAGCCGCCGTTGCGCGGGTCGAATAACTTGAGAGCTGAGGCGGCGATCTTGTCCACCAGGGCCCGCGTCAGCTCTCCGCCGCGGCCGGTGAAAGTTTCGTTGTGCTCGATGGCGGCCATCACGCTCGAAGCCGTCTCAAGCGCCTCGTCGCGCCGCTCGCGCCATACCAGCGCCAGCGCCTCGAGTACCCGCCCGAAACCCGGCTGCCCGTAACGGTCCTCGGGGGGAATATAGGTGCCGCCGAAGTAGGGTCGGCCGTCGGGGGTGAGAAAGGCCGTCAACGGCCAGCCGCCCTGCCCGGTGATGGCAGAGACCGCCGCCTGGTAGCGCGCGTCCACGTCGGGCCGCTCGTCGCGGTCCACCTTCACGGCCACAAAATGCTCGTTGATCAGCGCGGCAATTTGCGGATTCTCATAGGACTCGCGGTCCATAACGTGGCACCAGTGGCACCACACCGCGCCAATGTCGAGCAGGATGGGCTTGTCTTCC
>CAWCWQ010000097.1:0-6277 GCA_963799145.1 uncultured Acidobacteriaceae bacterium
GATGACTCTTACACCGCCGAGGTTTGAAGAAAAACCAGAGCATAAAACGAGCAGCGTCATGCCCGACATGATTGCCTTGATGTTCATCCAAGACGCCCCCTATTGATTTTCATGGTGCTTTTGGCCGGGTACCCAAGGTCTCGCTTCAGAGACCAGGGAAAACCACTGATCTCTATTTCTCCACCACGGGCAGCATCAACGCGCTGGGATGGGCAGCGTCGTGGAGGATGGTATTGGTGGCCTTCGCGAAGGTCGAGTCGGTCGCTGCGTCCTTGCCGGTATTCAGGTTGCGGTCGAAGCGCGGGAAGTTGCTGCTGCTCACCTCCAGGCGAATCCGATGGCCCTTGAGAAAGACGTTGCTGGTGGACCACATATCGATCTTGTACTCGTAGACCTGGCCGGGGACGATGGGTTTGGCTTCGCTGGTGGATTCGCGATACTGGCGCGGAGGATGCCTTCAGTCAGGTTGATGGCCCGGCCATCGGGGTACACGTCTACCAGCTTGGCGGTGAAGTCCGTATCCACGGCCGAGGACTTGGCAAATAGATCGAGAGTTACCGGGCCGGTAACTTCGAAATCTTCGTACCAGCGGGCCCGTGGAGTAGACAAGCACGTCGGGACGGGCTTCGACTTCCTTCTGGTCGCGCGGGCCGGGCGCAAGGTGAACGGCGTCGCAGCAGAGGGGACCGCCTACGGTGGGAACGGGATTGGCGGGGTCGTAGACGAAGGTGTCAGCGTCCTTGGCAATGAAATCCTGTTGGACCGGTTGAGAGAAGACCCGTTGCCGAGGGGCCGTTGGCAGCCTTGCCGCCAGAGTAAAGCAGATAGCGCGTCTCCTTGGCCCGCTCCAGCGGCCAGCTATCTTCATCGCGCCACTCGTTCTTGCCCATCACGAAGATCTTCACCGGCTTGCCGTTGGCGAACTCATTCTGCTTGCCCAGGAAGAGATAGTCGTACCAGTCGAGGATCGACGGCGTTCTCGTCAAAGGGAGCGTCGGGGCCGAAATCGACCTCGCCGATGGTGCGGCCCCAGCCGGAGTGGCCGCCGATGGCGACGACCAGATGCTGGCCGTTGCGCGCTGCTTCGTTGCCTGCGTGGTCCTTCATCCCCATGTAATTGCGCAGCGAGCCGCCCTGAAAGATGTCGTACCAGGCGGCGATGGTGAGCGCGGGAACCTGAATGTTCTGATAGTTCTCCTCGATGGACCACTGCTTCCAGTAGTTGTCATACGCTGGGATGATCGAGCCAATCGAGGAAGTAGGGCGCCAGCGTGCGAGTAAGTCCCGCGCCGTCCTGAGCCGCGCCGATATTGAAGACGGGATACTGCTTGAGCGGCAGAACTGCGTCGCCGACGAGGGCGTTCGTGGCTTCCGCCGACCCGGCGATTGCAGCGTGTCTTGAGCCAGCGCAGAGGTCCACGACTCGTTGAACCACTGCTCGAATGCGCCGCCCTGGTAAGTCCAGTTCTCGTGGTAGTTGCTGGCGGTCACGATGGGGCAGATTCCGGCCAGGTGCGGCGGATGGCCGATGGCGGCCAGCATCTGCGTCGCGCCTACATAGGAGCCGCTGAACATGCCCACTTTGCCGTTGGAGCCGGGCAGCGCCGCGGCCCACTCTACGGCGTCGTAGCCGTCGTCCGTCTCGTGCTTGAAGGGATACCACTCGCCTTCGGAGGTGTAGCGGCCGCGCACATCCTGTACCACGACCATGAAGCCGCGGGCGGCTCCCTTTTGGCCAAACACGGCGGAGGTGTCCTTGTTGTAGGGGGTGCGCTGGAGCAGCACCGGATACTTGCCGTCGGCGGCGGGGCGGTAGATGTCGGCGCGCAAGGTTACGCCGTCGCGGGTCTTCATCGCGGCGTTCTTCTCGACCGTGATTCCGGCGGAAGTTTGGACAGCTGCGGAAGCGGGCTGGCTCAGAGCGGCCTTCGAGGGCAGAGCCAAAGCGACGGCGAGCAAGCAAAGAGTCCTATTCAGCATGGAAGTCTCCTGAGGAGCATGGGCAAAGTCCATTCTAAGCGTTCCGCGGTGTATGGTTACTGACGGGGCAAGATTTGGCCTGGGAGGTGCTTGAATGCCAGTGTTGAATCGTAGGGGTTTTCTGAAGGCGGCGGGGGCGGCTACAACGGGATCGCTGCTGGGGGCGCGGCTCGATGCGCTGGCCGGTATTCAAGCCGATGCCGGGCGGCCGGTTGCGGCCAACGATCGTATTCAGATTGCGCTGATCGGCGCGGGCGGCCAGGGGCAGGGCGACACGAAGACCGCGCTGCGGGTTCCGGGGGTGAAGCTGGTTGCGGTAGCCGACTGCTACAACGGCCGGCTGGAGCACAGCAAGGAGCTGTGGGGCAACGACATCTTTACTACCCGCGACTACGGGGAGATTCTGGCCCGCAAAGACATAGACGCCGTGATCGTCGGCACGCCCGACCACTGGCACAAACAGGCATCGGTGGATGCGATGAAGGCCGGCAAGGACGTCTATTGCGAGAAGCCGATGATCCACCTGTATGCCGACGGGCCGGAGATGATTGAAACGGCGCGGGCGACGAAGCGGATTCTTCAGGTTGGCAGCCAGCGCGTAAGCTCGGTCATCTATCAAAAGGCAAAAGACCTTCTGGCCTCGGGCGCTATCGGCCAACTGAACATGGTGACGGCGCACTGGGATCGCAATTCGACGATGGGCGCGTGGAGTTACACGGTTCCGCCGGATGCCTCGCCGGAGACCTGCGACTGGCCGCGCTTCCTGGGTACCGCGCCGAAGATTCCTTTCAGCGCGGAGCAGTTCTTCCAGTGGCGCAAGTGGAAGGCCTACGGCAGCGGCGTGGCCGGCGACCTGTTTGTGCATCTATTCAGCGGCACGCACTTCATCACCGGATCGCATGGGCCCACGCGCGGCATGGCTACGGGAGGCTTGCGCTTCTGGAAGGATGGGCGCGACGTGCCGGATGTGATGCTGGGGCTCTTCGATTACCCCGAAGGCTTCAACCTGAGCCTGCGGGTGAACTTCGTTGACGGCGGCGAAGAGAGCGAAGGGCTCGTCTTTACCGGCTCCGAAGGCACAATGGAGATCGCCGGCGGCTCCGTCAGCGTGGGCCGCACGCCGCGCGAGAAGGAGCCGGGCTATATGATCGGCAGCTTCACCGAGGCGACGCAGAAGCAGTTCCTTCAGGAGTACCGGAAGAAGTATCCGCCGGCGAATCCGGAGGGTGAGCCTCCCGTGGGATTCGAGAAGTACGTTGCCCCGCCGGGCTACAGCGACAGCTACGACCACTTCAGAAACTTCTTTGCAGCAGTGCGGTCTCGGCAGCCGGTGGTGGAAGATGCAGTCTTCGGCTTCCGCGCGGCCGGCGCGGCGCTGCTGAGCAATCTGAGCCTGGAGCGCGGGGCTGTCGTGGGATGGGATCCGGAGGCGATGAAATTGGCGTAGTGGCAAGCTCGACGGATTCGCGGGTCTCGAATGCGAGACCTGCGAATCAAATGTAGATTGCAGGGCCGAACATCTCGGAAAGCGCCAAAAAGAAGAAGTCAGTCGATTCCAATCGTCCAAGCGAATATTTCCCCTGCGACACCCCTGGAGCAATTTCACGAGCCACTATATTCAGTCCTTTTGCTTCATTGGCGTCGCTCATGGCCAGTATCTTGTGGCCCGTTCCAGGAGTTCCCCTGTCCCCCGAAAGGTAGGTTATTGTGGCCAATCTTGAGGCGTTTGGGTCAAAACTGAATGTAACTCCTATCGCTTGGTCGTCGCGTTGACTCGCGGACTTGCGCCCACCGATAGGAGACGTTGGGTCAAACTTTCCCTGGGTTCGGTCATAGTGCCTCAATCCCCAGAACCGCGAGCTTGTGTCGATGAACTTCCACTCCGGAAGGTCAGCGGGTAATGCGCGCTTCCCTGTGCCATCGCGCATCCTCCTTAGCACCTCTGCCAGAAAAGCTCGATCGCTTGCGACTAGAACGACGCGACGATTTGGAAAGGCAACATATGACGTCCAGACGTCCTCTTCCAACTTCTCCTTGAATATCGAGACCTGCTGTCCTTCAATCTCATCTGCCTGCAATGCCGACTTGCGCGTTTGACCTATGATCGCGTTGTTCTCGTCTAAGTCGTCAGCGAGTACCACTATTTCGCAACCCTCGAATGGACCCATCCCCAATCCAGCCGGGGCGCGAAAATGGCGAGATGAATGTACAGCCAGTGCAACTCGTTTACCCTCAAACCGCTTCAAAAACGAGCCCTTGTCGAAACTAAAGAGCATCAACGGAACCGATTCAAACTCTACGCTTAGCCGTTCGTCAGATACAGCGCGGTTTGGATCCCATGTTTGTGGTGTCCAGTTCTCGTTAGGCGGCATTGTGAGCGCGAATGGACCCCGCGCTACAGAAATACTCTCTGTGTCGGCCGGGAGCCATGACAAGACCTGTTCAAATTGATCCGGCCCGTTGGTCAGCTTAGCTTGGGTATTGGCGGTTTTACTGTGACATGAGAGAACGAGCCCGACAATCGAGCAAACGGCGAAAAACGTGAACCATCTGTACTTGATCATCGGTTTTGCACCCTCCAAAGTGTCAACTTACATCCCGCCTTTGCCCAGCAAAATGCCGATGCCGTAGGTCACCGCGCCTTCGAGCGCGCCTACGACGGTCATTTCAAAGCCGGAAGACCACCAGGAGCGGACGGTGATGAGCGACTTGGCCGCGCCGACGGCGAAGTGGGCGGCTAGCGAGATGATGGCGGCGGCGATCACCGCGTCAATCCCGCTGAGAAAGAAGAAGGGAATGATGGGAATGGCCGCGCCGATGGCCGTGGAGAGCGCGCCGGAGCCGGCTGAGACCAGGGGGTTGGCGAGCGCCTCCTCGGAGGTGCCGAGCCGCTCGCTGGCCAGGGCGCGCAGCAACTGCTCTGGGTCGTTGGCGATGTGGTTGACCATGTGCTGCGCGTCTTCCTCGGGCAAGCCCTTCACCTGGTAGTAGAGGGCCAGGAGTTCGCGGGCCTCGGGGCCGTTCATCTGGATTGCTTCGCGCTCGCGGATGACCTCGGCGTGGTAGATTTCGCGCTCGCTCTTGGCGGCCAGGTACGCGCCGGAGCCCATGCTGAGGGCGGAGGCGATCATGCCGGAGAGGCCGGCGAGGAGCACGTACTTGCTGTCGCCGGCGGTGGCGCCACTGACGCCGCTGACAATGCCGAAGATAGCGCCCAGGCCGTCGTTGACGCCGTAGATGGCGTCGCCGATCCAACTGCCGGGCTGCTTGCGGCCCTGGTTGCGCTTGGCCAGCATCTCGTTGAGAACAGCCTGGGCGTCGATCGTATGCGTGCCGGCCGGGGCGTGATAGTGGCCGCGCAAGAGCGATCCCAGTTCGCGGTAGTGGTCCTTTTCGTCCTCGATGACGTGCTCGAGGATGGCGTTCGATTCCTCGTCGCCGAGAGCCTTGAGCTGCTCGCCGTAGCTGGCGATGGCGCGGCTCTCCTCGATCTCAAGGCGTCGCAGCGCCATGCGGATGCCGCCGGCGCGGCTGGCCAGCGTGTCGGCATCGCCGCCGGGCTTGCCGCGGTAGACGGGCTCGGGGCCGTTCAGTTCAATGATGCGGCCGTGCCACAGCGCGGCGTGCTCCCACTCGGCGCCGGCAAGGTGGCGCAACACCTGGGCGCGCACCGGGTCGCTGTCGCGTTCGGCCAGAGCCTGATAGGTGTGGTAGCCCTCCATCTCGGCCTGCCAGTTGCCCTCAAGGGCCGCCAGAACCTTTTTCAGCTTGGCGGCGCTCATTGCTTCCTTGGCCATTGGTCTCTCCCGACGTATCTATGAGGATACGGCATTTCCGCCGCCTAGGGGAGCTTTGGCGGCGCGACGACCGCTCCTTGCAGGCCCTCGTCGGGAACGACGGCTCCGCGCTCGGGGATCGCCACGCCGGGTGTCTCGTCGAGCGCGCCGGCTAGCTTCTCGAGACCTGCGGCGGCGGCCTGAAAGGAGTCGTAGAACTGGCTCACCTCGGCCAGCGGCTCGAAGAAGCGGCGGAGATAGAGCACGAAAGCGGCCAGCACACCCACTTGCATCTGGTGGTCGATCACCCTGGAGCCGCCGTAGAGCAGGACGGCCGCGGTCGTGAGATTGCCGACGAGCACGATTCCGGGCCAGTCAGGATGCCGAGGAGTTGGAACGAGCAAGGGTCATCGCGGCGCAGTAACCCTTCCGACAGCTGCCCGAAGATCTCGTCGTTGCGGGGCTGGCGCCGAAAGGCGTAGCAATACGTGGCTTTGTTCTCTGGTTAGCCTCTGACTTCG
>CAWCWQ010000098.1:0-12890 GCA_963799145.1 uncultured Acidobacteriaceae bacterium
GTTGTTTTTCCCTGTTGCTCGAGTTCAGTTACGTATTGCTGGACGGGGGGCTCCGCCCTTCTTCCTCCGCCCGCGGAACCAAATGCGCAAGTCTCGCGTATTAGCAAACTATGCAATGCGCGGGAACAATGAGCTGGAGCGCGACAGGGCTGGCGATGCCGGCTTGGCGCCCCCGCGACAAAAGCCTGTCGCAGGGAACCCCGATTGACCGCCCCATCGACAAAAACCCGTCGTCCGGGGCTCTAGTCCAGCCTTCGCAGCTTACTATGGAAGCGCCGGAGATTGGCGCCCTAAGCCCGCCCGCTACCGGCAATATGCCAGGCAGCCAGCCCATTCCGCCGGCGGCCCGGCTGGCGCGCTTGGAGGTGAATCCGCTGGAGACCGAGTGGTTACAGATCGTCCGCCGCTGCATGGACGGGGATTCCGGCGCATGGGCCGAACTGGTCCGCGCGCACCATCGGCGTGTCTACGGGCTCTGCTACCGCTTTACCGGCAACGGGGCCGACGCCGAGGACCTTACGCAGGAGGTCTTCCTGAAGGTGTATTCGAACCTGAGCAGGTTCGATACGGTGCGCGGCAGCCTGCAGGTGTGGATCACAACCATGACCCGCAACCTGCTGGTGGACAACTTCAGGCGGACGCGGAACCAGCGCGCCACCGGTTCGCTGGATGAGGGCTGGGAGTCGATCGAGGAGCTGAAGCCCGTGGATCGGCTAACGGCCAAGGGTCCGTCGCCGCATGAGTCGGCGGCTCAAAAAGAATTGGCGAAGATGGTGCAGGATGCGCTGGCGCGCGTCTCCGTGGATCTGCGCGAGGCGGTCATTCTGAGGGATTTGCAAGATATGGATTACAAGGAGATCGCCCAGGTGCTGGGCATACCCGAGGGGACGGTGAAGTCCCGCATCAGCAGAGGGCGCGCGGAACTGGCGCGGCTGCTGGAACGTAATAAACGGGAGGTGATGTAAATGGCAGAGCGCAAGAACATTTCGAGTTCTCCAGCCTGCGGGCAGTGGGAGACGCTTTTGGCCGACGCGCTTGACGGGCAGTTGAAGCCCGGCGACGAGGCGGCATTCACCGCGCACATGGCTGTCTGCCCAGCCTGCGCGGCGCTGTTTGAGGATGCCCGGCTCGGGCGCGAGTGGCTGGGGTTTCTTGCGGCCGAGCCGGAGGTTCCCGAGGGCATGCTTGACAAGATCCTTGCGCGTACGGGGCCAGGGCAGGCGGAGGTGCTGGAACTGGCGACGGCGGGCGGCGATGTGCTGCCGATGGCCTCTCGCTCCGTGCCGGTTTCGATACCCGTGTGGCAGCGTCCGGGGTTTATGGCAGCCGTTCGGCGTTTTGCCGAGCCGCGGTTGCTGATGACGGCCGCCATGGCCTTCTTCTCCATCTCCGTCACGATTTCGGTGGCCCACGTGCGTTTGGGCACCCTGCGCCTGGCCGATCTGCGGCCGGAGGCGATGCGCTCGCTGATGGAGCGGCGGCTGACCATGGCCTCGACGCCGATCATCCGTTACTACGACCACTCGCATTTTGTGCATGAGGTTAAGTCGACGGTCCGGCTGCTGCGCCTGGCCACGGAGAGTGAGGGACAGGGCGAGGACAGAGAGTTGGACAACCGGCAGAAGCCGAACGACGCCGCGCCGGGTGAGTCGCAGCAGGTTCCGGGGCACAAGGACGGAGGCTCCCGGATAATGGTTCCCCAGGAGTCGGACGATCCCGTTGCCGGCCCAGCTCTCGACGATTTCAACGATGTTTATGAAACCACCCTGGCGTCGATTTCCCCGGCGATTCAGGCACGGCCCGCGCTTTCCGGCGGCTCCGCAAGAGCAATACGGGAAAGGAGCACAGTATGGACTGCGTAAATCACAGCGGTGTAACCGCAAACGCCTATTGCCAGAACTGCGGCAAGGCGCTCTGCGCCGAATGCGTGCGCAACGCGGCTGGAGGGATGATTCTATGCGAATCCTGCATCGGCGCGTGGCAGAACTTCCAGCAGCCTTTTGTCGCCCCGCCGCCGAGCGGGCCAAATCCCTCTACAGCGGCCGTGCTGGGGCTGATCCCCGGCGTGGGCGCCATGTACAACGGCCAGTTCTTCAAGGGCCTGATCCACGTGGTGATCTTCGCGGTGCTCATCAGCATGGCCGGCCACTTCCACATCTTTGGCCTGTTCATCGCCGCCTGGATTCTCTACCAGTCCTTCGAGGCCTACCACACTGCCAGAGCGTTGCGCGACGGCCAGCCGCTACCCGATCCGCTGGGGTTGAACGAACTGGGCAACTGGCTGAATCTGGGCGGCCGGCCGCGCTACCCAGGGCAACCCGGTCCGGCGGGAATGAATCCCGGTCAGTATTCCCCCGGCGCGGCGTGGCAGGCTCCGGCGGCGGGGGGCTATCAGCCGCCGTATCAACAGGTTCCGTACCAGGCGCCGTTCACTCCTCCGCCGGGGGGCTTTGTCGATCCGGCGATTCCGCCAGGTCCACCCCAATATTGGCAACCACTCTTCTGGCGGCGCGGGGAGCCCATAGGCGCCATCATCCTGATTGGCCTGGGGTTGCTGTTCCTGCTTGACCAGTTGGATATCTTCAACGGCCGCCTGAAGGATTTTATCTGGCCGCTTGGACTGATCGCGCTGGGCTCATGGCTGCTGGTCCGGCGTATCGAAGAATCGAAAGGGGGCTCCAAATGAGCCGTTACATCATGATTCGCCGCTTGCGCGGCCCGGTATTCCTTCTGCTCATAGGCGTCCTGGCACTGCTGCACACGATGGGCCTGATTGAGCACTTCTGGCATCTATTCTGGCCGCTGCTGCTGATTATGCTCGGGGTGTTCATGCTCGCCGAGCGCGCGACGCTGGCCGCCGAGGGGGGCTATCCGCCCATGCCTTATCCCGGCGCGCCTTACTCAAATCCGTATCCGGGAGGCCAGCCGTTTGCTGGCGCTCCGTATGCAAGCGCTGTCGATCCCAACGCGGTTGCGGGCGCTCCGCAAGAGCCTGCGCCGGAAGCTCCGGCGGCCGATCCTACTGAGTTGCATGACTTTGAAAAGTACTCCAATGGAGGCCAATCATGAGCAGCGTACCTCCAATTCCGCCGGCGGGCGGCGGCGCGCCGCCCCCGTATCCCCCTTACGACTCAAAGACCCAATGGCGCGTCTACCGCGAACAGCAGCGGGCCGCCTGGAAGGCCCAGCGCGATGCCTGGAGGGCTCAGCGAGATGCGGCCAAGGCCAGCTATATCGGCGCTTATGGCCCCCGCGTTCCCTCCGTGGTCGGCCCCATCATCCTCATCGCCATCGGCGTAGTAGCCCTGCTGGTGATGGCCGGAAGGATCGGGGCAGGCGACTTCTGGGCCTGGTATGGCCACTGGTGGCCGCTCCTGCTGATCGTCGCCGGCTTGGCCCTGCTGGGCGAGTGGGCGATCGACCTTCAGCGCAAGACTCCGGTGAGGCGAAGCAGCGGCTTTATTGGAATTATCGTCTTCCTGGCAATCCTGGGCTTCTGCGCCACCGGATGGGATCATGCGCAGCCTTGGTTTCAACATTGGGGCGATCACCATGGAGACGGGTTCGACGATAACTTCTTCAACTCCTTCGGCTTGCCCGAGCACGACAGCGACCAGCAGGTTCTGACTTCGCAGATTCCGGCCAACTCCGCCGTCGAGATCCAGAATCCCCGCGGAGACGTGAGCATAACTGCGGGCGATGGGTCCATTGTCGAGGTGCAGGCCCACGAAGTGGCCTTCGCCAACTCGGATGCGGACGCCAAAAAGATCTTCGACTCCGAGGCGGCGCACGTAACCGTCAGCGGCAGCGCGGTGCTGGTCAAGTCCGAGAGCAACGCGAATGGGCGCATCAATCTCACCGTGACCGTTCCCAAATCCGCAAGGGTGACGGTCAGCTCCGGCAAGGGCGATGTGATTGCCGGCGGACTGGGCGCGGGCATCGGCGTCACCGCCGAGCACGGAGACGTGCATCTGAGCGCTATCGCCGGCTCGGTACAGGCACACCTTTCCAATGGCAAGCACGACTTCTCAGCCCACCAGGTAGTCGGCGACCTCACCATCGACGGCGACTTGAACGACTTCACCCTCTCCGAGATCAAGGGTAAAGTCAGCCAAAGCGGTGAAATCCAGGGCGATGTGCATCTGGAGAACGTCTCCGGGCCGGTGCATCTGCACACCTCGGTAACCGACCTACAGGTGGCCGAGCTGCCCGGCGACTTGACCCTCAACTCCGACGACCTGCGCGTCAACGAAGCCAAGGGGCAAGTCCGCGTGCAAACGCACTCCAAGGACGTAGACCTGAGCCAGATCTACGGAGACACCTCCGTTGAAGACCGCGACGGCCGCATCTCCATCGAGCCGGCGGGGAACTTCAGCGTGGATGCCAAGAACAGCAAGGGCGACGTCGAGGTGACCTTGCCGCCCAGCGCCTCGGCCACCGTGGACGGGCGCACGCGCAACGGCGATATCTTTACGGAGTTTGGGCTTGCCACCAGCGGAGACGAGAACAAGACGGTCAGCGGCAAGATCGGCTCCGGGGGATCGAGAATCGTCCTGAGCACCGACAACGGCGACCTGCGCATCAAGAAAGGCTCCGCCTCTCCTCCTCCTACGCCGCCCACTCCAACCATTGAAGCCGCGCCCAAGGCTCCCGCAGCGCCCAACGCGCCTCACCTGAAGGCGCCCAAGGTTTCGCCCGCGGCGCCGGTCACGCAATAAGGCTCTGAACAAACCGATGCCAGCAGCAAATAGGCGCGGAAGGCTTCCCCTTCCGCGCCTATTCCGTTCTCAGCGCCTTCATGGGATCGAACCGCGAGGCGCGCCAGGCCGGAATCATGCAGGCCAGCGCCGCCACCAGCAGCAGCGTGGCGGCGACCGCCGCAAAGACGGCCGGATCGAGGGGCCGCGTTCCATAGAGCATGGAGCGGATAAGCTGCGCCACAACCGCGCTTGCGACTAGACCAAACGCAAGCCCGAAGAGTGCGGGCCGCATGCCGTCGAGCAGAACCGAGCGCAGAACCTGTTCCCGCTGCGCGCCCAGCGCCATGCGAATGCCGATCTCGCTGGTCCGCTGGGCCACGATGTAAGAGAGCACGCCAAAAAGTCCCACGCCGGCAAGCAGCAGGGAAAGCGCCGCAAAGACCGTGAGCAAGGTCGCGTCGAAGCTCGTGTCCATCGTGGACTTGCCGAGCAGCTGATCCATCGTCAGCACATCTGAGACAGGCAGGTCGCGGTCCAGTTCCTGCACGGTGCGCTGTACCGGCAGAGCGAGTTGCTCCACATCGTGGCTGGAGCGGATAACCAGAGTTCCGTTGTTCTCCACTCCCGCGCCCTCCAGCAGCGGGTAATACTGCATGGGCTTGGGGTCTTCAGAGACGGCATAGCGGGTGTCTCCCACCACGCCCACAATGGTATAGACCTCCGTCACTCCGCTACGCAGGTGCTTTCCCAGCGGGTCTTCGCCGGGGAAATATGCATCGGCAAACGACTTGCTCACGACCGCTTCGCGGGCCAGGCCGAGTTTCAGGGCGGGGTCGAAGCTACGTCCGCGCAAAACTGGAATCCGCATGGCCGCGAAGTAACCCGGATCGGCAAAGCGGAAGATAGCATATTGCGCCTGCCCTTGGGGCAAGGGCGGATGCTCGGCGATGATGAAGCCATTGTCTCCCCAATAGCCTTGCCCCGGAACGGCCTGAACAAAGCCCGCGGCCTCGACTCCCGGCAGCGCGCGCACTCGCGCCAGCAGCGCCGTGTAGAAGTTGACCAAATGCGCCGGCTCGCCATAGCGCCCGCCGAAGAGAGCAAGCCGCATGGTAAGTACATTCTGCGTGGCGCAGCCCATATCCGAGGAGCGGAGACGCGCGTAGCTCTTGAGCAGCAGCCCGGCGGCCACCAGCAGCACCACCGTCAAGCCCACCTCCGCAGCCAGCAGCGCCCTGCGCAGCCCGGTGTGCGCTTGACCGCCGCTTGAGCCGCGCGCCGAATCCTGTAGCGAGGCAAACAGCCGCTTGTCTCTTGCCGTCCACGAAGCAATCAGGCCGGCAAACAGAGCGCACAGCACGATGAGTCCCACGGTAAAGAGGGCCACAATGCCGTCAACATGAATGGCCTCCACCCGGCTCAGATATTGGCGCGTATGCACCAGCCACTGGACGGCCCCATAGGCGAGCAGCAAACCCAGCGCCCCGCCCGCCGCCGAGAGCAGAAAGCTCTCCATCAGCCGCTCGCGCAGCAGGCGCAGCCGCCCGCCGCCCAGCGCGGCGCGAATGGCCAACTCCTTGCGCCGCGCCGCGGCCCGCGCCACCAGCAGATTGGCTACGTTGAGGCAGGCAATCAGCAGCACGCAGCCGGTGGCCGCCAGCAGCATGTAGAGCGGATGCTCGATGCCGCCCACGATGTCTTCAAGCAGCGGGCGGACCTCCGCAGCCGTGCCGACCAGAGCCAGATCTCGATGCTGATCGTGAAGCCTGCGCACAATCACCGACAGCTCCGCTCTTCCTTGCTCCGGGGTGACGCCGGGACCCAATCGTCCAATGACCGGAAACTCATGATCCTGTAGGGAACTCATCACGCTGGCGGGCTTGTCGTGATATGCGGGCGTCCACAGTTGCGTTGAAGCGTCGGGATACGCAAACCATGCCGGCATGATCCCGATAACGGTGTAGCTTTGCCTGTTCAGGTGGATGGTCCGATTCAGGATTGCGGGGTCGCCCCCGAAACGCCGCTTCCATAGCCCCCAACTCAGCACGACGGTTCCGTTTGCAGAGAGCTGGTCGTCGGCCGCGGTGAAGTCGCGTCCCAGCGCGGGCTTCACTCCCAGCGTCGAGAACAGATTCCAGGTGCAATTGGCGCCGTGCGCGAACTCCGGAAGCTGGCCGCCCGCGCCGGAGAGGTTGAACTCCGCCTCGCCGAGAAGCGCCAAATCGGTGAAACCGCGGCTTTGCTTCTTCCACTCCGAATAAACTCCGCCGGCGACGATATTGAACGAGAACTCATCGTTGGTATGTTCAAAGACCCGGACCAGCCTGTCCGGGTCTTCAAACGGCAGCGGCTTAAGCAGCACGGAGCGGACAACCGTGAACATTGCCACATTTGCGCCGATGCCCAGCGCCATGACGAAAACCGCAATGGCCGCAAAGCCGGGCGAGCGCTTGAGGGTCCGCGCGCCATAGCGCACGTCGCGACCCAGCAGTTCAAGCCAGGTCCAGCTCCAGGCAGCGCGCGCCTGCTCGCGCAGCAACGCCGGATTGCCGAAGGCCCGCAGCGCCGCGAAGCGCGCCTCCTCCGCGCTCATCCCGGCGGCGATGTTCTCGGCGATCTGTTGCTCCAGGTGAAAGCGCAATTCTTCGTCCAGGCGCGCTCCGGCGCGGCCGCGTTGAAAGAGCATTTGCATCCGCATCCGCAATTGCATCAGCCAGCGCATGGCTTCCTCCTCAGGCCTCGGTCACGATCAGGTCGATGGCCGCCGAAAGCCGGTTCCAGTTGGCTGTCTCCTTCTCCAACTGCCCGCGGCCCGCGGCGGTGAGCGAGTAGAACTTCGCCTGGCGGCCGGTCTCGCTCTCCGCCCATTCGGCTTCGATCCATCCCTGCTGTTCCAGCCGGTGAAGCGCGGGATAGAGCGAGCCCTGTTGCACCTGCAACACCTCGCTCGAAAGCTGTTGAATGCGCTTGGCAATCGCCCAGCCATGCATGGGCTGGGGCGAAAGAGTCCTCAGGATGAGCAGGTCGAGCGTGCCCTGTACCAGATCGTTTGGTTTTCCCATACCTAGATTATCTACAACAAAGTAGTGTAGACCGTCAAGGTATCGCGCAGATTCTCTTCGCGGCGCAGTTGGCGCGGCATTTACCAGACGCAGGGATTAGACCGGAAGCACGAACGCTGGCGATACTCGAAGCAGCCCGATAGTCGTTCGCGCAGGACGTGCTCCTCATTGCGCAGGTGTAAGGCGAGGTGGGCCACGAGCAGGACAGCGCCCGACCAGGGCGCCTTCCGAACGCTGGATTCGCGCCACGGCGATCTTGCCTGAAGCGAGAATCCCTCCCAGCGGCACCGCCCCCTAAAACCACAGCGTCCCAAACCGGCCATGCCGGTGAGGGTTCCACACGCTGGCGGCTGAATATGTGTACAGTCAATCTGTACAGTTTATCTGTATAAATGAGATACTGATTGGGTGAGCGATCGAAAGTCTTTTATTCAAACCGGGCTCGCCTCGATGCTTGCTGCCGAGATCCGAACGGCCGGCGGCAAGCTCAAGCGGCGCTTACGCGAGCATGGGGGTCACGACGACCTGACGCCGTCACAGATCTCTGTTCTTCTTCGACTCGAGAAGGACGGTTCGGTTACGGTATCCAGTCTGGCGCGAGCGGAAGGCATTCGACCGCAATCCATGAGCGCTTTAGTAACGTCACTGCAGGAAGCGGGCCTGGTTCGTGGTTCTCCTGACCCGAGCGACGGGCGGAAAACTCTGATGTCTCTCACCCCCAAATGCCTGAAGAGGCTTCAGGGGGGCAGGGCCGCGAGACAGGACTGGCTCACCGCGACCATCGCGCAGAAGCTCTCCGCTCGCGACCAGGAGAAGCTTCGAGCAGCAATCGCACTGCTTACGCGGCTTATTGACGATTGAACCCACTGCGTCCCGCTTTTAGCAATGTCCATTTTGTAATCGGGAAAAAAGGGAGATCTGAATCATGAATTGGCTGTGGCTTGTGTCGTACTTCTTTGCGGGAGCTTTTGCTGCAAATGCCGTTCCTCATTTTGTCGCGGGCACGATGGGACGTTCCTTTCAAAGTCCCTTTGCCAAACCGTCCGGAGAAGGGCTCTCCTCCTCAACGGTCAACGTTGTCTGGGGATTCTTCAACGCGGCGGTTGGGTATTTGCTCGCCGAGCGCGTCGGGGCTTTCGATTCGCGGGCGACAAGCCATATCGTCGCGTTCGGCTTGGGCGCGCTGCTGATCAGCATCTTGTCGGCGCGTCACTTCGGCCAGTTCCACGGTGGCAACACGCCGCCGCGCACATGAAGAACCCAGTGTCCGGCACCTTTCGCTCCCTGAGAAGCTTCAACTTCCGTTTGTGGACGGCTGGCGCTCTGGTTTCCAACGTTGGTACGTGGATGCAGCGCGTCGCTCAAGACTGGCTTGTGCTGACGCAACTGACCAATCGCGATGCATCGGCGCTGGGTATTGTGATGGGTCTGCAGTTCGCCCCGCAACTTCTGCTTCTGCCCTGGACTGGATTGGCTGCGGACCGCCTCAATCAGCGCAAACTCCTGATACTCACTCAGGCAACGATGGGCGTGCTTGCGCTTATTCTGGGAGTTCTCACGATCGCAGGAGTTATCCAGCTCTGGCACGTGTATGTGCTCGCCTTTCTGTCTGGTTCAGCCGCTGCGCTGGATGCCCCAGTGAGACAGACCTTCGTGGCAGAGATGGTGGGCGATGCGGACCTCACGAATGCCGTGGCATTGAACTCAACCTCATTCAATGCAGCGCAGATGATAGGTCCCGCCGTCGCCGGTTTGCTCATCGCAAGCGTTGGCATCGGATGGGCCTTTCTTCTGAATGGGCTCTCCTTTGCGGCAGTTCTGATCTCGATGTCTTTCTTTCGTCTCTCGGAACTGCATGCAAGCGCGAGGGCGCATCGCACCGCATCCGGGTTTCTAGAAGGGCTTCACTACGTGTGGAGAAGACCGGACCTCAGGGCGATCCTGATCATGCTGTTTCTGATCGGCACCTTTGGTTTAAATTTTCCCATCTTCATCTCTACGATGGCCGTGAATGTCTTCCACTCCGATGCACGCGCATTCGGCCTGCTCTCCTCCATCATGGCCGTGGGCACCGTCTCGGGAGCCTTGTTCGCTGCCAGCCGGCAAAGACAAAACTTAGCCTCTCTTATGGCGGGAGCCGGTGTCTTCGGGCTCGGCTGCACCCTGGCCGCACTGGCGCCTGGGTACTGGTGGTTCGCAGCCACTCTGATGATCATCGGCGCGGCTGGCCTGACCTTCGCCAACGGCACGAACGGCATCATGCAACTCTCTACAGAACCAGCGATGCGGGGCAGGGTGATGGCCCTGCGAGTTGCCATTGCATTCGGAGGAACACCGATTGGCGCACCAATCGTCGGATGGGTTGCCAATCACTTCGGCCCGCGCTGGTCGCTCGGTATTGGCGCTGCGGCGGGGTTCACCGCTGCCCTCGTCGCAGTGTATGTTCTGGCTAGCCAAAAAGATCCACTGCTCGCCGCGTAATTAGGGCTGGCAGGTCTTCGCTGATCTGTACCGAAGTTATTGTGGATTGGCGACTGTAGGCCGGTGCGCGCTTCCATATTCGAACAGGCCCGATCTTGCGGTTGCGCCCGGAGGTTGGCTGCTCGGGAACCGCACCACTACAGGGCAGTGGGTTGTAGGAAGGCTCTAAACTGCGATGCGCCGCACCCGCGCGCCGATCCGCGTGAAGACCTCCCACGGGATCGTCCCCGCGGCCTCGGCGTGGTCGAAGGCAGTAATTGTCTCGCCGCCCCGGCTTCCCAGGATCACAACTTCTTCCCCGGCCTCGACCGCGGCTATCTCCGTCACGTCCAGCACCGCCTGGTCCATGCTGATGCGGCCCACGAGGGGTGCTCGCTGACCGCGAACCAGCAGGCTGAAGCGGTTGCCCAGCCGCCGGTCGAGCCCGTCGGCGTAGCCCGCCGCCACCAGCGCCAGCCGCATCGGCTCGGTGGCCACAAAGGTGCCGTTATAGCCCACCACGGCGCCGGCTGGAACCTCGCGAACGCTCACGACTTCCGTCTTCCAGCTCAGCACCGGCTGTAGGGCAGCGAGCGCCGCGGCCATGCCCTCCGGCTCCGTTCCCGGTTCGAAGGATGGGTCAAACCGTGGCGCCAAACCGTAGAGCGCGAGACCCGGCCTGAGCATTGCCTTCATCCCGTGGCGGGCGGCCAAGGCCGCAATCCTGCCCGCCTGGCCCGAAAGCAATGCCGCGGAGTTGCCCACGTTCAGCCAGTCCGGGAACTGCCCAAGAACCTCAATCCGCTCCAGCGCCTGGTCCAGGCGGTCAAGCTGCTCCCCGGTTACACGGCCGTCGGCCTCGTCGGCGGCAAAGAGGTGCGTCATCACGCCCTCAAGCCTCAACGCTGACCCCGGACCAAGCCGGGCCAGCAGCGGAGCAAGGCTATTCGCGCTCGTCCCCTGCCGGCTCATTCCGGTATCGATTTCCAGATGCACAGGGACGGACCCGGCTTCCGCTCCAGCGCGGCGCGCGGCGCCCTCCAGCTCGTCGAGTTGACCCTGCTCCCAAACCACCGCCGTCAGTCTGTGCTCGACCACCGCCGCGCCCTGGCCGGCAAATATCCCGCCAATTACCAGCACCTGCGCCTCGGAGCACAGCCTGCGCGCCGCCACACCCTCTTCCACGCTGGTAACGCCCAGCCACCGGGCCCCAGCGCGCACTACCGCCGGAGCGCAAATCTCCAGCGAGTGCCCGTAGGCATCGGCCTTGACGATGGCCAGCAGCTCCGCCTGACCCGCGGCAAGGCTCATGAGCAACCGGTAATTCTCCTCAAGGGAGCGGGTGCGAATCTCAACCCAGCAAGGGCGCGTTGGCATTGGGGTGTCCAAACCACAGTTTATCGCGGACCCGCGGCCGGCCAGCCGGCGTGGCAAGCTCTTCCATGAATCTGGGGGCACTGGGCGTGAGATTCGCATCGAACGATTGATGCCGCCATTCTGCACTTCCCCGGGCGCCGGGAGGACGAACGGGGCTTGGCCTTCACTGTTCGTACTCGGGGGTTTATGATGGACCCGGAAACAAAGAGCCTGCGCGTCAAAGCGCCAACCGCACACAGCAACCACACACAGAAGGAGAAGCGCAATATGAAGCGAATCAGCGTAATCGGTGCAACGATTCTGTCCTTGCTCTTTGCAGCCGCGACTATCGCCATGGCCCAGCACGATGAGAAGGGGAACGACCGAGGCCAAGGGAGACAAGCACAGCAACCGCAACAGGCGCGGCCCGCGCCGCAAGCCCATCCCCAAGGGGCTCCCGCACCGGCGCAGCGGCCGGCGCCAACGCATCAGACTTATGGCGGCGCCTTTCACGGCGGCGTGCAGTACAACGGCCCCACGTACGGCGGCGTCCACCACAGCGGCGTTCCGCAACACCAGGGGCAGGTGCGCGATGGCTTTGTACAGTCCCGCGCCGGATCGTGGAAAAACGAGCACCAAAGCTGGGCTCAGCGCGGCGGCTATAACGGCTACCGGATTCCCGAGCCCCGCTTCAGACTCTACTTCGGCCGCGATCACTTCTTCCGCATCTACGGTCTGCCGCTGGTCTTCGTAGGTGGGATGCCGCGCTTTCAGTACGACGGATACTGGGTGACGATCGTCGATCCCTGGCCGGAATCGTGGGGACCGAACTGGTACGAAACCGACGATGTGTATCTGGACAACACCGGCGACGGGTACTACCTCTACGACCGCAATTACCCGGACTTTCCAATCGCGGTCACGGTTAGTTTCTAGGATATTTGAGAATACGCTCCAGGTCTCTGAACGTATGATTTCGTACTTGGCGATTGGGTACTGAGGCTCCCAACCTAGGTGCAAAAACAGATGTGCGCCAAGGGTGGGGCACCCAGCAACTGGGGTGAACCCCTTGGTTGAGACAGTTTGCGAGTGCCCCACTTGCCGTTCGCTGGATTATTCTGCTCAATCCGACTTTGCTCCTTCAGAATAATCCATGGCTGGTGAAGCGGAAGCGGGCTCTGGTGGAGACCAACCCGCCAAGGAATAGCCAGCTGGAGACTCATCGATAGGATGAGGTGGGGTGCTGGATCGATCCGGCACCCTATTTCCTTGCCCTTCATCCCATCGATAGATTTCCCCATGCCGTGCGCCG
>CAWCWQ010000099.1:0-16670 GCA_963799145.1 uncultured Acidobacteriaceae bacterium
GGGGCGGAACGAGTTTTCAAAGAACGATGAGTTGCTCCTAGCTTTTAGCTAGAGGCTAGGAGCTAGAAACTGAAAACGTATGAGCCCAACCGCAACGCCGACCCGCCGCCCGCTTCATCCGCCGCCGGTTCCCGCTTCGCCGTTTCCCTACCATCCCGGATCGCTGCTCTCCGCCCAGGATCTTACTCTGGAGAGATTGAGCCATATTCTCGCTCGCGCGACGGCTCTGGAGAACGAAGACCCGCTGGTGCGCAGCCGCATTCTGGCCAAGCGCCGCGTGGCGCTGCTCTTCTACGAGTCCTCCACGCGAACCCGCACCAGCTTCGAGCTGGCCGCCAAGGGCCTGGGAGCCGACACCACACTCGTTTCCAGCCTTTCTTCGAGCATCGAGAAGGGCGAGAGCCTGAAGGACACCGGCCTCACGCTGCGCGCCCTGGGAGCCGAAGCCATCATTCTGCGGCACAACTCTGCCGGCGCCCCGTGGCTGCTGGAGGCCGAGACCCGCTTGCCGGTGCTCAACGGCGGCGACGGCATGCACGAGCATCCCACACAGGCGCTGCTCGACCTGCGCACCATCCTGGCGCATTTCGACCCTGTCACAAAAACCTGTCATCCTGAGCGCAGATCAAACTCTGTCATCTTGAGCGACCGTAGCACAGCGAAGGGAGTCGAAGGACCTCCGGTTCGGGTCGAGATCGCAGCCGAAACCCTGGCCGGCGTCACGGTCAGCATCGTTGGCGACATTCTGCACAGCCGCGTGGCTCGCTCCAACATGCTGCTGCTGCCCCGGCTGGGCGCGCGCGTGCTGCTTTGCGGACCACGGGAGCTGCTGCCGGATCTGGCCGCTCAGGCCGGCCCTGGCATCGCCATCGAGCGCGACTTCGATGTGGCGCTGCGCCAGTCGCAGGCGGTGATGATGCTGCGCATTCAGGCCGAGCGGCTGGCCGGTTTGCAACTGGACCTCGAGCAGTACAAGGCCAACTACCAGCTCACCGGGCCGCGCCTGGCCGCGCACGCGCCGGAGGCGATTGTTTTGCATCCCGGTCCCATCATCCGCGGCATGGAGATCACGGCCGGCGTCGCCGACGGCCCGCAATCGGTGATTCTGGAACAGGTGCGCAACGGGGTCGCCATCCGCATGGCGGTGGTGGAGCGGGCTTTGACGGCGAAGGGATAAAGATTTCCGTTGACGAATTTCCAGCATTTGGCCGATACTATGAACGAGCGATTGGTGCTGCCGGACTGAACCTGTTACCCGGGCGAACCGCTTGATCTCGACGAAAGGGACCGCTTAGGCGGTCCCTTTCGTTTTGGGCTTGTTCCTGTCGCCTTTGGGCATTACCGAGAACAGCTCCGGGCGTGGATGGCGGGCGGTGCATTCGAGAACCGCCAAGTCCCTCACAGCGTTTCCGTAACGATCGGCACGGCTGCGCGGATTCTGGAAAACCGTCATTCGGGGATTCTGAGCAAGCACCGATGCCGCGTCCATTGCGCTTGCGATTTGTTCGAGAACATCCTCGACCGTATAACCATCGCGGACCACGCGGCTTTGATAGAGATGCCGCCCGTAGAAGAGCACTTCGCCCGTTACCGGGGGCAGTGGCGGCAGGTGAGCGGCTCGCATTCGGTTGAGCGCGTCCAACTGCTCCGCGGTGAGAGTGCCAATAACGACGCCTGACGGCTTGCTTCCCTGCGCAATCCGCTCGAAGTTTGCCCGTATCCGACTAAAGGCGCTCTCGCAAAGCGGCATCGGCGGCTTCCCTGTCGTTTTACGGAATCGTAGCCGCTCCGAGTCGTTTCCGTCTCAGCCGGGAATTGTGCGCTGTGGCGCGGAGTTGCTATTCTGTGCAGGCGGCACAGGCCAAGCCCGTATCGGAGGCATGAGAAGGATGAAGCTGTTGGAGAGAATCAATGGCCGCATCGTGCTTCTTGTAGGTCTCGCAATCATGCAAGCAAGTCTCGTATACGATTTCTGCCTGTACCGGAATCTCGAGTTTTTTCTAATCATTTCCTCTATCGTCCTTACTCTCATGGCCACGATTTATTGGATTGGCTGGCTGGTTCGGCGCGGGGTTAGCAATTTTGAAGTGTGTGTGGTAATTGGCGGTGGCGTAATAGCGCTGAACTTTTGGCGCCAAGGATATAACATCCTGAGCATTGTTTTCGCAGGTGCTACCATATTCTTCGCGATGATATTACTGCGAAGATTGCTTCTCCCTGTAGAAGTTGATCAGCAAGAGGCAAATCTTAGCGAGTATAGGGCCGAAGCGAATAGTTTAAGCCCTATTAAAAGACATTCTTTGGCGCTTATAGTTTATGGGTTTTTCGGAGGGGTTGTTTGGGTATCGAACGGGTTTGTGTTTCCTCGATATGCAAATTTCCTTTTTATCCTCGCACTCTGGAATGTGTCCATGCTTATTTACAACATTGCTAAAAGCAAAAGAACAAAGACCACGGGCAATCCTACTATCGAAAGCACAAATGAAACTGGAGGCCGCGCATGACGGCACTCGCAATTCTCGGCGGCCATCTCATCGACCCGGCGGTCGGCATGGACGCCCTCAAGGACGTCTTGCTCAAGGACGGCCGTGTGGCCGAGATCGCCGGTCCGGGCAAGCTGAAGTCGGCCAACGGCGCTGAAGTTCTGGACGCAGCCGGCCTGACCGTGGCGCCCGGCCTCATCGACATGCACGTTCACCTGCGCGAACCCGGCCAGGGATACAAGGAGACTATCGCCACGGGCACGGCGGCGGCCGCGGCGGGCGGCTTTACCTCGATTGCGGCCATGCCCAACACCGTCCCGGTGAACGACTCGCCGGAAATCACCCGCTGGATGCAGGCACCGGAGCGCGGCGCGGCCATTCGCGTCTTTCCCGTAGCCGCCGCCACACGCGGATCGAAGGGCGAGTCTATCAATGACTATGCGGCCATGAAGTCCGCCGGCGCAGTGGCCGTGAGCGACGACGGCCATCCCATCCTCAAAGACAGCGTGATGCGCGAGACCCTGGCCGCCGCGGCGCGCGTGGGGTTGACCGTGATCCAGCACGCCGAAGACACGCGGCTGACGCAAGGCGCCAGCATGAATCTGGGGCCGGTCTCCTTCAAGCTGGGGCTGCGCGGAATGCCGCCGGAGGCTGAATCCGGCATGGTGGAGCGCGACATTCGCCTGGTCACCGAGCTGCGCGAACTCCGCGCCCACCTGCACGTGGCCCACACCTCCACGGCCGCCGCGCTGAACGCCGTGCGCCAGGCCCGACGCAATGGGCTGCGCGTCACCTGCGAGGTTGCGCCGCACCACTTCCTGCTCACCGAGGAGCACGTGGGCCTGTACAACACCAACGCCAAGATGAATCCGCCGTTGCGCTCGGCAGCCGACCGCGACGCCATGATCGAGGCCATCCTCGACGGCGTGGTGGACGTGATCGCCACCGACCATGCGCCCCACGCCGTCCACGAGAAGGAAGTGGAGTTCGACAACGCGCCAAACGGCATCATCGGCCTTGAGACCGCGTTTGGCCTTTGCCTGCGCTGGCTCCACAAGGAGTGGAGGATGCCGCTGGGGCGCGTCTTGAGCCTGCTGAGCGCCCAGCCCGCGGCGCTGTTGAACCTGAAGGGCCGCGGCACCCTGGCTGTAGGCAGCTTTGCCGACGTCGTCGTCTTCGATCCCAAGGCCGAGTGGACCTATCGCTCCCGTGAAGGCAAATCAAAGTCCCGCAACACACCCTTCGACGGATGGACCATGCAGGGCAAAGTCCGCTGGACAATCGGCGAAGGTCGCATCGCGTACCAATCCGGGCCGTAAGACGGCTGTTTTACAGGGATGCGCTTACCTCCTGCCTCGTTTGCGGTATAACCAGAGGTGAAGCGGAGGTTGCTCAGCGATGATAGGCGAGGAAGCGGGGTTGCCGGGCAAACTGCCCCCTGAGATTGCCGTCCGCGGGGATGTGGGCGGCGAACTGACCCGGCGCGTCTATCCTGAAGCCTCTCATCCCTACCGCACGCCGTTTTCCAGGGACGGCGCGCGCATCCTGCACACACGGGCCTTTCGCCGGCTGGCCGGCAAGACACAGGTCTTCACGCGCCTTCCTGGCGACCCGCCCGCCGACCACTTTCGCAGCCGTCTGACGCACACGCTGGAGGTGACCCAGATCGCGCGGACGCTGGCCGTCGCTCTGGAGCTGAATGCGGAACTGACCGAGGCTCTGGCGCTCGTTCACGACATCGGCCACCCGCCTTTTGGCCACGCCGGCGAGAAGGCGCTCGACGACTGTCTGCGTGCCCACTCGCTCAGCTTCGACCACAACCTTCATGCCCTGCGCATCGTTACCTGGTTTGAGGAGCGCTACGCGGCGTTTCGCGGCCTCAACCTCACCCTCGGTGTGCGAGAAGGCATCGTAAAACACTCCCGCGAATACTCTGCGGCGGAGTACCCAGAGCTGGCCGAATACTTCTTGGACCGGAAGGCGCCGCTTGAGGCTCAACTCATCGACCTGGCCGACGAAATCGCCTACACGACCGCCGATCTGGACGACGGATTGGACTCCGGCATCCTCATGCTGGAACAGGTTCGCGAGGGCGTGCCGCTCTTTCGCGGCTGTCACGATGCCGCGCTCAGGCGGTACCCCGCCGCCGCGCCCAAGTTGACCGTGAACGAAGCGCTCAAGAGCCTCCTGAATGCGCTGGTAACCGACCTGCTGAACGAGGTGCGGGCGCAGGTTGCGGCGAGCGGCGCTACGACCTTGGCCGATATCCGCCAGGCGTCCCAGCGATTAGTAGCCTTAAGCCCACAGATGGAGGCAGCCCGCGCCGAGGCCCAGCGCTTCCTTTACGCCAACCTCTACAACTCCGCCGATATGGAGGGGCCGCACCTGCATGCCGTCACCGTGGTGCGGGGACTCTTTGACGCGCTGATTGCCGATCCGGGCCTGTTGCCAGAGGACCACCGCTTGCATATTCCAAGCCAGGGGCTGGCTCGCGCTGCGGCCGACTACATCGCCGGCATGACCGACAGCTATATCGAGCAGGTTTGGGGGCGCTGCAACGGGCTGTGAAGTGCGGTTTGCGCCGTACCGCGGCAATCCGGAAAGCCGCTTGCGGACGCGATGCGCTTTCCCTTGATGCTGCCCTCCTGCCGTGCATCGATTGAGCTCGGCTGACTCCGTTGCGCTGTTCAGATCCGCATGGGCATAAGCACATACCGATACTTGTACTCCGCATCCGGGTCCTCTGGCCGCATCTGGCCTGCCGACTGCGAATCCTTGAACTCCAGCCGCACCTCGCCCTCGTTGCCTAGCGCCTTCAAGAAGTCCAGGATATAACCGGAGTTGAAGCCGACCATGATAGGCTCGCCGGAATATGGCGTATCGATGGTATCCTCGCTCTCGCCGGATTCGGTCGAACTGGAGCTGATCTTCAGTTCATTCCCCTCCAGCCGAAGCCGGATGGCCCCCGACCGCTCGTCGGCGAACTGCGCCACACGCTGGATGGCCGCCGACAATTCACTCGACCGCACCACCGCAAAACGGGTGTTGTCGCGCGGCATCACTGCCTCGAAGTTGGGGAATTGTCCCGATAGCTTGCGCGTGCTCAGCGTGCGATAGCCAAGACGGAAAAAGAGTGTGTGCTCATCGTCGGCAAATTCTACTTTTTCGGCCTCTGAAGCCGACAGCAGTTGCAGTAGCTCTTGCAGTGCCTTGCGAGGAATAAGTACGCGCTTCTCGCCGCTGATGCCCTCGAGTATCTCATTGGGTTTCTCCACATAGGCGAGCCGATGGCCGTCGGTGGCAACCATGGCCAGCGACTCTGCCTTGATCACCAGTAATGCGCCGTTCAGTGTGTACCGTGATTCCTCGTTCGAAATAGCGAAAATTGTGCGTGTAATTAGCGTCTTCAAAGCTTGGGCGGATATTCCCGTGGAGGCAATACTCGGGAACTCCGGCACCTGAGGATAATTCGCCCGCGCCATGCCAACCATCTTGGTGTTCGAGCGGCCAGACCGGATTTGCACCCAATGATTCTCAAGCAGCTTGATCGAGATGTCGCCATCCGGCAACAGCTTGACGTAGTCGTAGAGCTTTCGCGCCGGGATAGTGCAGGCTCCTGGCTTTTTCACTTTTACTTCGGTGCTGGTGCGGATCGCTTGATCGAGGTCGGTGGCGGTGATGCTCAACCGGTCACCCTCGACTTCGATGAGAAAGTTGGACAGAATCGGAATAGTGGTCTTGCGTTCTACCACGCTCTGCGTCGCGGTAAGCTCCTTCACCAGATCCTGGCGGCTTACTGTAATCTCCATCGCTGCCCCCTGCACGGCCAACTTCTCCGGTTCGGTTTCCACCATCGACATCGAAATATCTTCGCCTCGCTGCTGCGCAAGAAACCGATTTGAAGAGATTCCACGCTGGCCACACTCTACAACACAATGCGCTCCCGTGGAAGTGGCTTTCTTTTCTTCTTCTTGATTGTATTCATCCGGGCGCTCTTGTGTACGTGGAAAACAGGGATTGTTCTCTGGATTCCAGCGCCCGCTCCTTTGCGGCGCCTCCTTTGGTTTTGCCTGGAAATCGCGAGCAGCGGATCGCCGGTCTTGAGCATGAGCAGGCACGACGTGACGGAAGGTGAGGAAAGTAGCTTAAGAAGAAAAGAAAAGAAAGTAATAGCCGTAGTTCTACGAGGAAAAGTGGACATACTGCTGAAATTGCTGTAAATAAATGACTTAACTAGGCGGCGTGTTTTCCAAATCCAGGCAGTGCAAATCTGCCCTCTTGGAAAAATAGGTTCAGCGTGAGGCTTGAGTGCCCTTGTTTCCCACGTCTCCCACAAGCGTGCTCAAGATGCCTGTGCAAAGCGGGTGGGTTATGTGAAAAGGGCGTCCATGACCGCGTGGAACAAGGGGTTGCGGACGGCCAGTGCTCCACAGCGGACCTGCCTTCTGCGGCTTGTACAGCGTAGGAGAAAGAGGAGGGAGGTTTTAGTGCTGTGCGATGATTCCCATCCCCGGAGGGCGATTCAGCGGTTTCCCGTTCCAGTCGATTGTTTCAGCCGGACTTTGGGACGACCGCGGCGCTGGATAGTGTGTGCGCCTAGACTTCGATACGGGATGCTGTTGACGAATGAGCATTGATGTTGGGTGGCTGGAAGATCGAGTTCTGAAGATGGCAGCGGAAGGTGCGCCGGGGCAGAAGTTTTGCGAGGCAATCTCGGAACTGGCGAGAACCGGGCGCTTCGGTCAGTTGCGCGGCGCGCTGCCAGGCAGGGTGTACGACGAACTCTTGGTGCGCTACCAGCGGGATCCAGCGGCTTTTGTGGGCGATTGGCGCATGTTGGGTCAGGAGATGCAGAAGGGCTTCATCAAGCATGCTCGTCAGCGGCTCACTTGCCTCAGGCGATTGCAGTTCACTGAGAGTGGCACGGAAGCGCCGGCGTGGCAAGAGATTCAGCGCGCCTTGGATGGGCAGCAAAACGAACTGCTGAGGGCGGCATTTGTTCTCGAACTTCTCGAGTTGGTCGAGCCGGCAGTGTTGCGAGCTACCCACCTGCGCGAATGCGTTGTGGCCGCACCCAGCTCAGAGGAGGCTGACCGGTACCTGGACGAGGCGACGCGCTGCTACTTTTTTGGCTTGTTCACGGCCTGCGCCGTCATGTGCCGTTCGGTGCTTGAAGAGGCCATCAAACAGAAGTTGCCGGCGGCGCTCGGCCGTGTCATCGGAAGCCGCTATCGAAACGGGGCCACGCTCGGCAATCTGCTCCACGAAGTGAACAACAACCTGATTCAGACCGGTATCGACGGGGACTTTCCGCGCGTTGCCAACAAGGTGAACGATTTGGGCCGGAAGGCTGTGCACCAAGGTCTGCTCTCGGAAGGTGAGGCGCGTTCATGCCTGGAAGACGCGCGCCAGGCTCTCCAACTGCTCTTGCGACAGTGAGCCTAGCTCGAAGCGCTTGGTCCGTTTCAATTTCAGGTTGAGAGTCGGCGGGCCCTGGTCAATCCGCAATCGTTACACGCTTGGAACGCCCGTCGAAGGTGATGATCCAGTTTCGGAGAATGTCTCTCCCGATCAGGATTGCATAGTGTCGTTCCTTCGGGAAATCGACTGAGAGGATGCGAGTGGGGTCCACAGTTCGCAGATTCGTGCCAGGAAAACTGATAGCGCGGGCATGCTCTCCGCAGCGGTGCGTGGCGCCAATCGCCGTGATCTCACTCCCCTCATTGGTTTGAAAGAGCTTGCAATAGTTGGCATATATCTTACTTATTACGGTGACGGATGCGCCGGTGTCCAGAAGCGCTCTCATTGGAGCGGCCCGGGATATTCGAGGCCGATAGAACGCCCGGCCTCAATAACGTCAGAGGAGTTCAGTATTACGACGTTAATGCACGGTCCGGGATCGGCTTGGTCGAAAGGATCCCAGTGGAGGTCGACCCGTCCCATGTTAGGAGATGCAGTACACGGGCTCGGTCATCCACACCTGCTTCACAAGAAAGCCTTTACGGACGCCGAACCTCTGTAGACCTGCCTTGAAAGCCTCGCCATAGGTTTCGAAGAAGCCTTCGGCAATGACGTCTTCCTGGATCGCGACGAACTCGCCGGGGTGAGAGCGCAACCACTCCTCCCGGTGCTTTTGGAACACCTCAAGCTCGACCGAGAACAGGACAGTGGTCATCTCAATGCCCCTCATCTCAATGCCCCTCATCTCAATACGAATTACCGCCGATCGGCAGAGTTGAATTGGCATTACCGTGTTATTGCACTATAACATAATTATGCAACAATGCGATAATGCTGTCAGGTGCGATCTGAACCATGAGCCCCAGAGAGAAACACATCCCGGATGATGCCCAGCGGACTTCAGTTTCCCTCACCGCCGAAGACAGAGCAGCCATACGCTGCGTCAGTGAGGTCCGCAGAACCAAGAGGAACAAGCGTACGACCACCAACGACATTCTCATCGACGCGCTCTGGTATTTCATAGAAAAGACTGAGGGCAAAACCAAGGATCGGATCCGTGCGATGCTGCCAGCCGTCCCACCAGACGATCTCTCGCAGAATAATGTCACCGAGATGCCAAGGCCGAAGAGCAAGCGCTAAACCGGTTGCACCTGTCAAGGTCAATGAGTGGCCAAGCGCGGGGTCCGAGATCGATCGAGCCTGGACTTCTATACTGAATCTTGCATGTCTTATGCAGCCGCCATTGAACAATTGAACGCCATGGCGCCGGAGCTCTACGCAGCCTCCGGTCAGCCGCGGCGCAAGTTCTCGCTCGACGAAATTGGAATCTTGCTGGGCGCGCTGGGCAATCCACATCGGCGTTTTCCCTCGGTGTTGATTGCCGGAACCAACGGGAAGGGCTCGACGGCTGCCACGCTGGCCTCTATCCTCACCGCTTCGGGAGCGCGTGCCGGGCTCTACACCTCGCCGCACCTGGCGCGCCCCAACGAACGCATTCAAATCGGCCAGGCCGAGATAACGGACGATGCCTTTGCGGAGCTCTTCTTTCGTGTTTTGGATGCCGCGCGGCAGTTGGTGCTGGATGGGAGCCTGTCGCAATTGCCCAGCTACTTTGAGATTCTCACCGCGCAGGCTCTCTTGTTCTTCGCAGAGGCGAGTGTGGAGATTGCGGTGCTTGAGGTGGGCCTGGGCGGCCGGCTGGATGCAACCAATATCGTCGATCCGCTGCTCTCCGTAATCACCGACATCTCCATCGACCACACCGAGTGGCTGGGTTCGACGATTGGGGCGATTGCGCGAGAAAAGGCCGGCATCCTCCGCCATCGCGGGACCCTGATTACCCTGCCGCAACACCCAGAAGCCGCCCAGGTTCTGGAGGAGGTGCGGGTTGAACTGGCCGTTCGCTTGGTGGAGGCGGAGCCTTATTTGCCTCAGGCAAACGTCGCTACAGTTGGTCCGTATTGCATTAATGCCATGGGGGGCGCCATTCGCGTCGATTCTCCCCTTGCCGGCGCCCATCAGCATCGGAACTTGGCGCTGGCCGTCGCCGCTGCCGTTGAGCTGGCTTGCAACCACAGGTTTCCTGTCGGGCCGAGGGCCATCGCGGAAGGCATTCGCAAGACGCGCTGGCCGGGCCGGTTGGAGCGCATCGAGAGATATGGCGCACAGTGGATTCTCGATGTGGCGCACAATACCGCCGGAGCTTGGGCGTTAGCAGCCAGCCTCAGTCCAATTTTGGCGGGCGCTGCGGAAGGTCGGAGGTCGAGGACGCTCATCTTCAGTTGCCTGCGCGACAAGCCGATCGCCGAGATGGCGCAGATCCTCTTTCCGCTTTTTGACCGGGTGATCCTCGCGCCCATCCATACCGCTCGCGCTGCTGCCGCTGACGCCCTCTTGGCGGCGGCCGAGGCTGCGGGAATTCGCGCGCTAGCCAGCGAATCGGTCGGCCAGGCAATGCAACTGGCTCTCGAAGAAGCTGGGCAGCGCGTGCAGCCGGGCGTGATCGTCGTCTCGGGATCGGTGTACTTGGTGGGCGAGGCGCGCGGCTTGCTGCTGGCTGATGAGGGGGTTCAACCGTGAGCCCGCGGCCAAATCCCTTGCCGCGGCTCTACCGCTGGCGAACCAATCTCTTCCACATGCCGGTGATGACCGTGGTAACGGTCGTTTGCGCATCGATCTCGCTCCTCGTCTCCTTCGTTGACAAGCACGGCCGCGCCCAGCACCGTATTGCGCGATTCTGGGCGCGAGCGCTGGTAACTCTCGCCGGCTGTTCGCTTACCGTTCGCGGGTCCGCAAATTTGCGCAAGCATCCAGTTGCCGTCTACGCCTCAAACCACACCTCCTACATGGATACCCCCGTCATCTTTGCCGCGCTTCCCTTCCAGTTTCGCATTCTCGCCAAAAAGGGACTATGGCCTATCGTATTCATAGGATGGTACTTAGATCGTTCCGGCCAGATACCGGTCGATACCGCGAACTCCCACGCCACGCTTTCCACCCTGGGCGCCGCGGTCAAGGCCCTGCGCTCCGGAATGCCCTTATTTGTATTTCCGGAGGGCGGCCGCACATCGACAGGCGAACTTCGTCCCTTCCAGTCCGGGGCGGCGTATCTGGCCATTCGCGCCCAGGTTCCGCTGGTGCCGCTCGCGCTTCACGGCGTATTCGATCTGCTCCCGATTCATACGCGGCATTTGTGTCCCGGAGAGCTCACGGTCACCGTGGGTGAGCCGATCGAGACCAAGGGCATGACCGCGCGCCAGACCGCCGAGTTGACCGCGCGACTCCGCGATGCCATTGAACATCTTAGGCAGTCGCAGAGCGCAACAGATCAGGATTCCAAAGAGGAAGCTGCGTTTCGAGCTGAAACTTGATTCCGTTCCGTCGGCGAGACGGGAGCGAGATAAGAGCGAGATGGGTGCCCCATCCTTTTCGCGTTCTTTGCGAAAAGTGTGGGAGACTGAGAGTCCCTTTCGATGAGTTCGCATCTGTGATTACACTGGTGGTTCCATGCCCATACGCATCGCCATTCCCGAGCCCGCCAGCAGCGACCCGGCATACAACCAGCGGTCGCTGCCGCCGTATCTTGCCGCTCTGCGCGCAGCGGGCGCGCAGCCTGTCGTTGTTCCCCTGCACGAGCGCCAGGATCGCGTGGCCAAGCTGCTGGCAGGAGTTCAGGGAATACTGCTTCCCGGTAGCCGGTACGACGTTGACCCGCAAAGATATGGCGAGGATCCAATTCCAGAGTGCGCTGAGGCAGACCCATCCCGCACGGCCGTCGATGAGTTGCTATTGCAAGACGCCTTCAGCTTGCATAAGCCGATCCTGGCCATTTGCCACGGTGCGCAAAGCTTGAACGTCTGGTGCAATGGCTCGCTTGTCCAGGATCTGAAGACACCGGTGAATCACCGGCCCGGCCGGGAGGTGGTCGAGGCGCACCCGGTGCGGATTGCCGAGAGATCGAGGCTGTCCGCGTTGTTGCAGCCCGACGAGGCGATGGATCCTCAGGTCAACTCAAGCCACCACCAGGCGATCCGCGTGCCCGGAGACAATCTGGTGGTCACCGCAGTTTCACCGGGGGATGGGGTCATTGAGGCGGTCGAGCTGGATGCGCCTGACCATTTCGTTTTGGCGGTGCAATGGCATCCGGAGCGAACATACACCCATGAGGCCTTTTCCCGCGCTATCTTCGCGGCCCTTGTGCAAGCGGCGGTCGCCTGGATACCGCGGAGGATCGATGAATCGGTTGCGCCGGCCGAGTTCGCGGAATGAGTTCCGAAGATGAGTGAAGGCTCCGATGCTATTGAACCGCGGCTGAATGCCCTCTTGACCCAGGCAGGCTTGACGCCGCTGAACTCCGCGCAAGCCGGTCTCTTCGGAGATTATTGTTCGCTTATTATTCGCTGGAATGCTCGCATGAATTTGACCGCCACTCGAAACGAAGACGGCATTCTCTCACGTCACTTTGTCGAGTCGATAGCCTGCGCCCGCGCTCTTCCTCCCGGCATTGCCACGCTGCTTGACTTCGGCTCCGGCGCAGGATTCCCGGGAATTCCCATCGCTCTCTGCCGCCCCGAGATCGCCGTTACCTTGGCCGAGTCGCAGGGCAAGAAGGCAGCCTTTCTGCACGAAGCCCTCCGAGTCCTCGGGATTCCAGCGAACATCCACTCTGGCCGCGCGGAAACGCTGACCGCCAGGTTCGATTGCGTTGCGCTGCGCGCCGTGGAGCGGATGGAAATGGCCGTCAAGACGGCGTCACGGATCGTTTCGTCCGGAGGGTGGCTAGCGCTGATGACTACCAACAGTGAGCTGGAAGGGCTTAAGACCGCAGCGGAATCTGAGTTTTCCTGGCAACAGGCGATTCCCCTTCCCAGTAGCCATGAACGAGTGCTGGCTCTCGGGCAGGGGACAGTCAGTTTGCCAGCTTGATGAGGGCGAGTTTGCGAATGTCAGCCAGATCTTCGCTTGCGTTCACCATGAGCCGCAAGCCGGTTCCCTCCGCATAGCGCTTGGCCTCGTCGAGGAGTTCAAGCGTACTCCTTGAAAGATCGCCTGTTTTGGCGACAGCCACCGCCCTGTCGCCGAGGACAAAGGAAACCCGGAAACAGCCGTCGCAGGGACCGAGATAGACGATCGTCCGCTTCTTGAGTTTCATGCGCAAAGCCCAGCCATATTTGGGCGACACGGACTTCCACTCCTGGTCGGCAACTCCCTGCTGGGCGAGCCAATCCAGTAATTGGTTCCATATTTCGGCAGTCGAGGCCAAGGCCGCGGCAACTTCTTGCGGCTTGGGCTGCGTCGTCTTGCCGATGAAGGCATTCGGGATTTCCATGGTTCTCCTTCTTCTTGCGGGCAATGGGTCAGAGCGAAAGTTGGCCGAGGACCCGGCGCAGTATCGCGGACTGCTCCGACGGCTCATAGAAGGGATGCCCGCGGTAGACGCTTGCTCCCATTTCCATGTAAGCATCGTTTAGTTCGGAAGCGCGCCGAGCGGCAACATCTCGAACCTTGCGGGTATGCGCCTGCGTGAACTCGAGCTTTGCCGGGTCAACAAAGCCAGCCTGGATGAACGCGCGGGTCTTTCGGGCGCACTTGCAGTCATTCTGCGCATTCACGAGACTGCAGTTATCGCGCAGGTATTCGTACAGGTCGCGGCGCGCGCGCGATAGGATTTGGCGAAAGTTAACTGGAGTCACCTCGGCGATCTCGGCTCCAACCTCATCGCTGACCCCGAAGACTTCGCCGAGAATGAAGACGAGGCGCTGCCTGCCATCCAGGCAAAGCAAAGTACCAATCATGCAGTTATTGCCCGTCTCTTCAATCAGTATCTCTATGGGAACCGGTACGGTTCCCGTCGAGATACTGATTGAAGAGACGGGCAATAACTGCATGATTGGTACTTTGCTTGCCTGGATGGCAGGCAGCGCCTCGTCTTCATTCTGGGCGAAGTCTTCGGGGTCAGCGATGAGGTTGGAGCCGAGATCGCCGAGGTGACTCCAGTTAACGTTTCCGCCAAATCCTATCGCGCGCGCGCCGCGACCTGTACGAATACCTGCGCGATAACTGCAGTCTCGTGAATGCGCAGAATGACTGCAAGTGCGCCCGAAGACCAGAGCGTTCATCCAGGCTGGCTTTGTTAACCGGCAAAGTTCGAGTTCAGGCAGGCGCATTACCCGCAAGGTTCGCGATGTTGCCACTCGGCGCGCTGCCGAACTAAACGATGCTTACATGGAAATGGGAACAAGCGTCTACCGCGGGCATCCCTTATATGAGCCGTCGGAGCAGTCCACGATATCCGCGCCGGGTATCGGCCAACTTTCGCTCTGACCCATTGCCCGCGAGAAGAAGAGGAACCATGGAAATACCGAATGCCTTCATCGGCAGAACGACGCAGCCGAAGCCGCAAGAAGTTGCCGCGGCATTGGCCTCGACTGCCGAAATAGGAACCAATTGCTGCTGGCTCGCCCCGGCAGGGAATTGCCGACCAGGAGTGGAAGTCCGTGTTCGCCCAAATATGGCTGGGCTTTGCGCATGAAACTCAAGAAGCGGACGATCGTATATCTCGGTCGCTGCGACGGCTGCTTCCGGTTTTCCTTTCTCTTCGGCGACAGGGCGGTGGCTGTCGCCGAACCAGGCGATCTTCAAGGAGTAGTGAACTACTCGACGAGGCCGGCGTTTGCGGAGGGAAGCGGTTGGGCTCATGGTGAACGCAAGCGAAGATCTGGCTGACATTCGCAGCTCGCCCTCATCAAGCTGGCAAACTGACTGTCCCTGCCCGAGAGCCAGCACTCGTTCATCGCTACTGGGAAGGGGAATCGCCTGCTCCAGGAAAACTCGGATCCCGCTGCGGTCTTAAGCCGTTCCAGCTCACTGTTGGTAGTCATCAGCGCTAGCCACCCTCCGGACGAAACGATCCGTGACACCATATTGACAGCCATTTCCTCCACTCCACGGCGCGCATCGCAACGCAATCGAACCTGGGGGTCAGCGTTTCCGCGCGGCCAGAGTGGATGTTCGCTGGAATCCCAAGGACTCGGAGAGCTTCATGCAGAAAGGCTGCCTTCTTGCCCTGCGACTCGGCCAAGGTCACGGCGATCTCGGGCCGGCAGAGAGCGATCGGAAGTCCCGGGAATCCTGCGCCGGAGCCGAAGTCAAGCAGCGTGGCAATGCCGGGAGGAAGAGCGCGGGCGCAGGCGATCGACTCGACGGAGTGACGTGAGAGAATGCCGTCTTCGTTTCGAGTGGCGGTCAGATTCATACGAGCATTCCAGCGGATAATAAGCGAACGATAATCTCCGAAGAGACCGGCTTGCGCGGAGTCAGCGGCGTCAAGCCGCCTGGGTCGAGAGGGCATCGAGCCGCAGTTCGATCGCGTCGGAGCCTTCACTCATCTTCGGAACTCGTTCCGCAAACTCAGGCAGGCGCGACCGATTCGTCGATGCTCCGCGGTATCCAGGCGACCGCCGCTTGCACAAGGGCCGCGAGGATAGCGCGGGAAAAGGCCTCTGGGTCTATGTTCGCTCCGGATGCCATTGCACCGCCAAAACGAATGGTCGGGGCATCCAGCTCGACCGCCTCAATGACCCCATCCCCCGGTGAAACTGCGGTGACCGCCAGATTGTCGCCGGGCACGCGGATAGCCTGGTGGTGGCTCGAGTTGACCTGAGGATCCATCCCCTCGTCGGGCTGCAACAGACCGGACAGCCTTGATCTCTCGGCAATCCGCACCGGGTGCGCCTCGAGCACCTCCCGGCCGGGCCGGTGATTCCCGCAGTCTTGAGATCGTCGACAGAGCAAGCCGTTGCAGCAGACGTTCAAGCTCGGCGCGCCGTGGCAAATGGCCAGGATCGGCTTATGCAAGCTGAAGGCCTCTTGCGATAGCAACTCATCGACGGCCGTGCGGGATGGATCTGCCTCGGCGCACGCTGGAACTGGGATCCTCGCCATATCTTCCGGGTCAACGTCGTACCGGCTTCCGGGAAGCGCAGTATTCCCTGAACGCCTGCCAGCAGCTGGGCCACGCGATCCTGGCGCTCGTGCAGGGGAACAACGACAGGCTGCGCGCCCGCTGCGCGCAGAGCGGCCAGATCCGGCGGCAGACGACCGCTGATTGTAAGCCGGGTCGCTGCTTGCCGGCTCGGGAATGGCAATCAGTATGGCCATCGAACCACCAGTGTAATCACAGATGCGAACTCATCGAAAGGGACTCTCAGTCTCCCACACTTTTCGCAAAGAAGCTGCGAAAAGGATGGGTCACCCCGTCTCGCTCTTATCTCGTTCCGGTCTCGCCGACGGAACGGAATCGAGTTTTCAGCTCGAAACGCAGCTTCCTCTTGGGAGTCCTGATCTGTTGCACTCTGCGACTGCCTAAGATGTTCAATGGCGTCGCGGAGTCGCCGGTGAACTCGGCGGTGTGGCGCGCGGTCATCCCCTGGTCTCGATCGGCTCACCCACGGTGACCGTCGGCTCTCCGGGACACAAATGCCGCGTGTCAACCGGGAGCAGATCGAATACGCCGAGTGAACCCCAAGCGGCACAGCGGGAACCTGGGCGCGAGGGGCCAGATACACCGCCCCGGACTGGAAGGGACGGGTTCGCCTGTCGATGTCCGGCCGCCCTACGGAAATACGAATAAGGAGAGCGGGAGCGCAGGGCCTTGACCGCGGCGCCAAGGGTCGCAAGCGTGGCGTGGGGAGTTCACGGTCTCAACCGTGCTCTCGCCGGAAGCGA
>CAWCWQ010000100.1:0-7580 GCA_963799145.1 uncultured Acidobacteriaceae bacterium
GGAGTAGCTGAAGCCTAAGTCGGTGGTCTTCGAGGGTCCGGTATAGGCTTCGGCCAACCTCCCTTTGGCGTTGCTCATGACGACGCTGTTCACCGTAGCAGAATCGTAAACGAAATGCTTGTCGGGCGTCACGCTGAGGTATGGACTGCCGGTCTGGAGCTGCACAGACGTGACCCGGTGCAGCGCGTCGTAGGCGTAGCAGGTAACATTGCCCACCGGGTCGGTGCGCTTCACCATGTCACCGTTGGAAGTGCTGCAGGGGGAGCCGGTATCGTAGACATAGGTGTAGGCGGAGCCCACCGTCTCGGGGTTGGCCTCAGAGGTCATGCGGCTCAGGCCGTCGTACTGATACGTCCGCGTTTGGGTGCTGCCCGATTGCGCATTCTGTGTCACGCCCGCCAGGTTGTTCAAGAGGTCATACGTGTACTTGGTCCAGAAGCCTGTCTGGCTCGTGGTTTGTCCACAAGTTCCGCTCCCGCTGGCGCTGCTCACCTCGCACACCGAGGTCAACCGCCCCAGGCCATCGTATTGGAGCTGCCGCTTCTTCGTATTTGAGTCCCCTGTGCCCAGTGGTCCGGTCTCAATCAAGACATCGTTTTGGGCGTAGGTGTACTTCGTCCACCCGTTCCCCGCGTCCGTCACTTGCGTGGGGCGGCTGAGAGCGTCATAGACCGTGGTTGTCCCGTTGCCGCTGGAGGTCTGACCCGCGGTCCCGGTGTAGGGAATGGTGGTTTTCGCAGTCCGGCCGAGCGAATCGTAGTCAGTTTCCACCGAGTCGTAGTTGCTGGAACTTTGGCTCTGTTTTCGCTGCGTCACGTGAGGGCGGCCTTGGCTGTCGACTGTGATCCGGGTGTCGGCTGTCGAAGTGGTTCCGTTGAAGTTCAGCGTGCTTTCGGTCCACCAGGCTGAAGCGGGGATCCCATAGGTGATGCTCGTACTCGCTGAGGTCGGATCGCTTTTCGCCGTCGGCCGCCAGAAGTTGGCATCGTTGTAAGTCGTCGTCCAATTCTTGCTGTTCTCGTCCGTCATGGAGGTCTGCACGGCGCCGCTGCAGTTCCAAACGAAGGAGCGTGTCAGCGAGAGTGGCTCGGTCACGCCTGTGGGGAAGGAGTTGCCGCAACTGGCGGTGGCGCTGGAATACGTGTACGTAGTCTGAGCGTTGTTAGTGTCCGTCACCGTCTGCACATTGCCGGTATCGAAATACGTGAAAGTCTGGCTGATGGTGCTCGACCCGCTGGTCATCTGGCTGATCGTCGTAGCGTTCCCGCGCGAACCGGTGGGGTTCACGTGCTGTGGCGTGCCGGTTGTGCCGACGACCGAGGAACCGTCATAGGAGTAGGTGGTTTGCGCCACAGTCGTTCCAGTGCCCGTTTCCACCGTTACGCTCGACGGCCGGTTCATAATGCCGTTCCCGAGTGAAGCGTATGCGGTGATTGTCTTCCTCGTCAGCGCTCCGACCGCCCCTTGACCCCAATCGTACTCGTCCACCTCCTGCAGCAGCCCGTAGGTTGAATTGTAGGTGCTAATCGTCTCAGACAGCAGATTCGTGGAGCCTGGCAGAGTGGTCGTGACGCCCACGCTGCCGATCGGCAATGACACCGTGTTCCCAGTGCACGGAGGTGATGGTGGTGTTGAAGTGGAGGAATAGCAGGTATCCACCTGCTTGAGCAGCGTCGAACTGCCCTGGTTCACCTTCCGCTGAGTCTCAAAGGTAGCCGGTGGGCTTATCGCGGTGTTCGTCTGAAAACTCATTGCCGTCAGGTTGCTCTGCGGGTCAGTGATGTTCGTCGCCCATTGCGTGCCGCTCGTGATCGAATGCGCGTAGGTCCAGGCGCCGTCGGGAGTCGTCCGCGTCAGCGTGGCCGCTGTGCCGTCGGCGCACGTGATCCCGTTGCTCCCACCCGAATAGGCATATTGAATCGTGCCGCCGGTTGGCAGGGTGATGGAGGCGATGCGCCCAGTCACGTTGGGCGAGTGATTTGGGGTGGTTTCGTAGGTGATTGTGTACGAGGTCCCGTCCGGTAGCACGATGCTCGAGACGAGGTTTTGTGCTTGCGCGCCGTATTCGGTGATGCCGCTGCAGCCGAAGTTCGTCTGCACCGTATACGCCGTGTATTTCATCTGAAAGGTACTCGATGTGCCTTGCGGATTCGTGTAAGTGAAGACTGTCGGGCTGGATGGGGTCCCGGCTCCGGTGACAGTCAGGGCCGCGTTCGAGGCGCTCAGGGTGTCGTTGAACGTGGTTGTGCCGCTGTTGTAAGTGGCCGTGATCTCGTTGCCGTTGGTGTCGGTGATGGTTCCGCTGCTCCCCGTGCCCTGCCGCACCAGCGGGGCATTGATCACGACTCCCGCGCGCGAAGTCAGTGTGTGATTGGTGAGGCTTGTGCCCGTGACGGCTAGGGCAACCGAGAACCCGGATCCATCGGTGGCCGTAGCTTGCATCTGTTCGGGTGGATAATTGTTCGGGTTGCAAGGCGTTGTGTTGACGTCCGAAACCTCGCCCGAAAGGTAGTGCATCACGCCCAGGTTGTCAACGTATTCCCAATTCATCCAGATCGTCATATAGTAATTGTTGGGGGAAATATAACACCAAGCTTGAGTTGTGCTGTATGACAAGTAGCCGGTTGCCGCTTGCGTGATGGCGGTCCATCCCGAGCCCGCGCTCGCTGGCGTCCAGACGTTGGAATTGGGATACCAGACGCTGCTATCGTAAGCCAAAGTGTAGCTAAACGGTGTGCCTCTGCCCGCTCTTTGTATGATCGGGATTTCGAAGTGCACGTTCAGATTGGCGTTGTTCACCGTATCGAACGCGCTCTTGCTGAAGCTTCCGAACGGCGGCAGCCCGGTTGCGGGCTGCGCCTGCATGGTATGGGCCATCACCCACACTCCAACGAATAGAAGTGCTCGTATAGATCGCATGACTTCCCCTTACTGGATGGTCGGCCGCTGGATGGCAAAATCCGATTGCGGAACGCCCACGTTGATCGCGACACTGCTCAAAGTCAAATCAAGGAGCAGACTGCGCTGCAGAAACCTCTGGATGTGGAAGGGTATTTGCACGCCGTTCACGGAACGGTAAGCCTGGAAGGCGATGGTCACCGGGAAATTGATCAGTTCATTGTTGTCTGGATGTGCCATGAAATCCAGGTAGAGAGGCAGCAGCGTGTTCGCGTCGAGGTACAGGTCAGCCGTGCTCGCTTGGACCAAATAGCTGCCTGTCAGGGCATCAAACTGCCCACTCGGAAGCCGATAGGCGTTGATGTGGATCACATTCTGCCCGTTTCGGACCTCGTTTGTCGCAGAGACGAGGGTGACGTTATTCGCAGGCAGGAGCCACGCTTGCACCAGCAGCGCGGGCATAAACCAGGGCGCCGGATACAACGAGTTGTGAATCGCGGCTACGTGTTGCTGGCCGTCCGCGCCCGTTATGGCTTCGATCGTGCCTTGCCGCACCTGCGTCTGCGTGCCGCTGGGCAGGGTCAAGACCGACGAGAACTCGTCAAAGCCGCTCGCCTCCAGCACGGCCGTGCCCGTTTCGGCATCGGAGCCGGCAGTGTAATTCACCGCCGCAAGCAGCTTCGTGTCGGTGATGGGCACACCTCCGCCGAGAACCCGCAGCGATGACTGAAGCACAAGCTGGGGAGTCAGACTGGGTGCTCTGGGTCTGAGCATGCAAATCACTGAATGCAGGTGCAATCCACAAGAGAAGCACTGCGCTAAACAGGCGTGTTAAGTACATAACTGTAATCTTTCCCTCCGCAAGCGAATTGATTAATACTTTCACTACACTTGAGTAAATTAATGCTTTGCGATACCAAAATAATCTGCTAAAAAACCTATGCACCTGTTTTTCTACGATGTCAAGCCAAAAATCAATCACCCAAAAACTTTTCGGGAGGCGCTCGGTCCGCGCCATACAAATGTAATCAAATGAAGTGCAGTGCATGGCACGGAAGATAACGCGGACAGGAACATATGCGTACACTAATCAAAAACCACGAGCTAGGAGTACTATAAGGTCTATAGTGACGGGGGAGGGGTCGTCTGTTGCACGGAGCAGGCAAACAAACTGGTCCCAATGGGAAGCAACGGATTCAAAAGCCTTTACATTGGACCGATAAAGAAAACAGACTGGTTGTGGTTGTTTGAGCAGTCGGCCACCGAGGCCGTGTGAAAGGGTAAGTCCCCTCCTGTTCACTCTGTTGTCTGGGCTACTGCGATGTTGGCCACCAGAATGCGCACAGAGTTATCGCAGCCCTTGCCCAGACAGCGCACCTCTTCTATGACTTCCAGGCATGGCGTGCCGCACGGAAAGTAAAGTGCGGCAATGAGATGCACCGAGCTGAGGTGGAAGCAGGAAGCCTCGCACAAGTCATCACAGACCTTAACTTCAAGATTTACAAAGAGATCACAATTCCGATATCACTATCATTCGTTTTCGGGCTATACTGCAGACAGTCCGAGACGTCGGCATAACTGCATACCTTGTCAAGAATCAGTTGATTCCCCGGCGCCTCACCGAGATACTCGATGCTTCACGCAGCGGGAACAGGGATAGCAAAACGCAAGTCCCAGCGCGGGCTGACGCTAATTGAGCTGATCGTGGCGTTCACCATCCTCATGGTGCTGACCATGATGGCCATGCCCTTGGCGCGCTTCCGCGTCCGGCGTGAGCACGAACGCGACCTGCGGCTCGCGCTTCATGAGTTGAGGACCGCCATCGACAAATACAAGGACGCTTGCGATGGAGGGAAGATCGCGACGACCAAGGTCGATACTTTTTGTTATCCCGACAGTCTGGAATCGCTCGTGGAAGGCGTCAAGATCGCCAACGACCCCAAGGGCAACAAGATCCGCTTCTTGCGCAGAATCCCCCGCGACCCCTTCACCCATTCGACCGATTGGGGTGTGAGGAGTAATCAGGACGACCCGACGTCGCAGGGCTCCGGCGGGCAGAACGTCTTTGACGTCTTTTCAAAGACGACGGAGAAAGCGCCGGATGGCACGCCGTATTCGGAGTGGTAAACACCGCTTCGGCTTCACGCTGACCGAAGAGGTGATCTCGCGGACTTCTTGAATCCTCATCTGGACGGCACGGATATGAAGACCGCGATGATAGAAGGATGGATCCTCGGGGTCGCATAGTTGTGGCGCTCGATCCAGGAGCACCTGTCGCACGTGCAGGTGCGCTACTCCGGGCGCTTCCCCATGGAATCAATAACTTGAGCAGGTCGATCTCGGGCCCTCCGGCGGACTTGTGCAGAATTGTAGCTGAAGAATCCACAAGGTCCAACAGGGCTGTTTTGCAAATTATTGAAAACAAAGATCAACAATCAAGGGGATCCACTGAGCCCAAGGCGGTTTTCAGTCTGCGTCGAAATACCCTATTTCCAATTGCTTACGTTTCAAGCAGATACGGGCATTAGGTTGAAACCTGTGAAACCCGGTTGAGCCAGGTGGCACCCGACAGCTACAAAACTGACTACAGTGCCCTTCCGCGCTCACGGCCGCTCAGGCAAGCCCAAGGTCATGCAGGGTGGCGGTGCACAGGGGTACCTCAGAGTCAGGAGTGAGAGATCATGGCTCCTGAGTCGGTGACACTTAATGCCTATCAATTCTGCGTGCAGGAGCTACCCGCAAACAAGGGGTGGGTTCTTGTCTTGGTCCGGGGTCGGTGCCAAGCTGATCGAGGCGCGACCGCTACAAGTAGCGGCCATCCTCTTCTAACGTATTGACCAATCATCACTCAAATGGGTCGTTCCGCCACTTTGCAATGGCGCGCCGCAGGCAGCGATACGCGGCGAGTGTCTCCTAATGCCGATCAATCACCAACAGCCCACTGCGCGCTATTGCTGCGCCTATCGAGACGTGAGCACAGGCGGAGCGTCGGAGCCGCAGCAGCGCTTGAACTTGCGTCCAGAGCCGCAAAGGCAGGGGGCGCTGCGGGGAGTGTGAGGTGCCGACGCGGCGTGGGAAGCTGCGGGCGAGGGCTCGGGCACCGGGCGGTGAGAAGGGGGCGGAGGCGCGGGCCCAACAGGAACGGGCGGGGTGGGGACGTGGCATTGAGAAGGAGGAGTGGATTCAGCGGGTTGCGGGAGTGACGGGGGTCCGGGAAGCGGATCTTGTGCGATCGGCTGGCGGGCGGGGGGACCGGGCAGGGGCCAGTCTTCGATGACGGCCGGGTTGGGGAGGAGATCGCCGCGGAGGGCGGCCAGGGCGGCGCGGAGGCGGACCGCAGGCGGGATGGCGGGCGATTCGAGGAGCGAGCGGAGGGTTTTCAAAGCGAGGGCCGCGAGTTCGTGGAGCTCGGCGCGACAGCGAGCCGAGGCTTCGGCGCGGGCGGCGCGGACGGCGGCCTCGAACTCCTCCGAGCAGCGCAGCCAGTGGTGGATCGTGGTGCGGTGGACGCCGGCTTCGGCGGCGGCGGAGGTGACACTGAGGCCGCGGGCGAGGGCCGTGGCGACGCGGAGTTGGAGGGGCGAGAGGGGCTCCGCGGAATTTTGAAGGAACAAAGCCAATTTCAACGGATCCGATGAATCGGCGGGCAGCGGAGCGGTGGGCAGAGTGGCCATCGCGGGGGTCTCCTTCCGTTCGAACAGTAGCACGGGAGAGCAAGAGATTCAGGCGGGTGGCGAGGGAGATTACTCATGGATTCAACTAGATACAGGAGGCGAGAGGGGTGTCACCGGGGGTGCGGGCGAGGGCGGGCGGGGCAGGCCGGAGCGGGACCTGGGGGAGAATTGAGAGCAGTGTTGAATTGTGTTGAATGGGGGTCAGATGCGGGCCGGTGTCCGCTCAGCTCGCGCTCAGTGCGGGTCACGGCGCCGGCCAGCCAACGGGGTACGGGTGGTGAGAGTCCAGAATCGTCTGCGTTGCGACGCCTGGCCGGCGCGCTACCATTCCACGCGGAGGGTGAGCGGTCCGTGAGCGGTGAGCGGGTCAGCCTGACACGAGCGGTTGGCGATTCTGGCCAAAGCACCAGTCGGCTCTGCCACTTTCGCTCGATTCCCGTTCTACTCCTGATTTCTATCCTTCTCCGCCGGGGCCGGCCTTTCAACACGCGAATGACTGCACCTGATCGTCTTTCTCGAAGCCCCATTTCCGCCAAATCCGCTGAAAACGCTCTTCGAACAGCCCCAAGTACTCATTCTCGCCGAACGGCCGGCCCGCATACGTGCAACGTCGCAGAAGTCGCATCTCGAGCGCTTGTTCCGGCGTCGCCAGCATCTCCGCCCAGCCCTTCGCTCCTCCCTGTTCCTTCCAAAACTCCTTGTCCAGCAATGAGTAACGGTCCTTGGCCAGGCCCAGGTGTGCCGCCGCGCTCGACCATCTGTATTGTTCCGGCCGTTCCACCAGCGCCGCCCTGACCGGGTTGCACTCGACATAGGCCAGCGCCCGCCACAGGTGGCTCGGCGAGAGCGGGCAACAATAAAACCGGTTCTGCCACAGGTGCCCCGAACGCAACTGGCGCGCGTTCACCATCTGCGCATACCGCCCGTGGACCCGCCGTAGCAGCACCGAAAGCGAATCGTTGTGCTCCGCAACTGCAACCAAATGAACATGATTTGTCATCAGGCACC
>CAWCWQ010000101.1:0-7891 GCA_963799145.1 uncultured Acidobacteriaceae bacterium
CGCGACTCATCGTATTGCTAGTGAGGTTGGACCTAGAATCAAAAGCTTCTGCATACTTTTGTTGATCGATAAACTCTTTGTATTCGGAAAAGAGTCTCACGCGCCTTTTGATAATAGCGTTGTCCTGAGCTTCCTTTTTTGCTGTCGGACCTTTCAGATCAGCATTCGCCTGCTTCCATTTCTCGTACACGGTCCTAATTTCGCCAAGATATTGCTTGGAGGTTGCGTCGAGGTATTTTTCCAGATGTGTTTCCTTCTGAATGAGGTTTTGCCCATGTACAAACATGACTACGCCCTCCGCCGCTGGAGTTCTGTTTCACTGCCGCGCAAGTATCCCAATGCCTCCAATAAGTGTATAGCAAGTGCCTTCGCCAGAAGCGGAGGCACTGCGTTACCGATTTGATTATATTGGCAAAGAAACTTCTCGCTCCAACGCTCTTCCCTCGCTAACAGTTTTTGGCTAACAACTGTCGGCTTTCCCTTAAACACATACCAATCGGGAAACGATTGTAAACGAGCACCTTCTCTTGGAGTGAAGTTTCTATTGTAGAAGGGATGAACGAAATTCGCATAGAACGCCGCTGGAATGGTATGACATGGACGATCCGGGTGCATACGCCTGTTGTTTTGATCGTATGCTTTTGCTGAGATCGTGCCATTGCTATTTCTGGCGAACGGCTTCAGGTGATCTGGAACATCGCTTGCCGATTCACCGCATTTCATCGAAGCAAAGCGCTCGACCATCCGTTTTGAGTGTTTCATGGCAGTGTGATTGAAAACCTTCAATGAGCCTCGGCGCATATTAACCTGGAACTCGTTTTCGGGATCTTTCGTATAATTCATTTCGTATGTGCCTTCTCCGGCTTCAATAGGCGGCAAATCTGAGATAGCCTCCCACAGCGTCGGAGTCTGCTTTAATTGCGAGAAGAGAAATTGTTGCTTTCTGGCGCATGAATGAGTTGGATCAGGAAATGGCTTTCGAATCGGCGTTCTGGATGCAACTACAAACAGCCGCTTTCTGATCTGGGGTACGCCGAAGTCAATTGCTTGGAGCACGTCGAAATATGTGTGAAAGCCAATTCCTTGCAGTTCCCTACAAATGATCTCAACCACAGGTTCGTTCGTTGCCGTTACGGCCTTCAAGAGATTTGGAACGTTCTCCATTACCATCAACTGAGGAGAAAAAAGCCGTCCTAACCGAACGAATTCCTCAAAAAGAGAATTGCGTGGATCGGAAGGATCACCCGCATCTTTCTGTTGAACAAACTGAAAACCCTTGGCACGGCGGTCCACCGACGATTATCGATGGTCGTGCTTGTCCAAACGCGGCCAATATCTGCGCATCAGGCATCGTTTCGATATCGTTTACGAGCATTCGTGCTTCGGGATGATTAAAGAGGAACGTCTCGGCGGCCCAGGCATCACGTTCAATACCACCAATGATGGTCGTTCCAGCAAGATTGAATCCCAAGCTAAATCCCCCAGCTCCTGCAAAAGCATCCAGCACGGTCGGAAGCTGGTCCTGTGAAATGGTAATCGCGAGCCTCCAAGATCGTTCTTATTGATTACGGCTTTGGTTTACGCAACGCGCAAGTGTGGATTGTTAGAAAAATGGCTCATACCGATGATTTCACGCCATTTACGTGCAAGCTGCCTTGTTTATGCGGTCAACATTTGTCGCCGTATTAGAGCGTGAAGATCAAATTATCGATTTCAGAACGCCAAGGTGATGCGCCGACGGAACGCCTTGTCTGGGCGTTCCGTAAAGTACTCGGGATTCCCAAAGGAGCATTCCCGAAGGAAGAGCGGCCCATCAGGCATCAACTGCGCAAGAAGACCAAGAAACCTGCCTGCATCCCGCGACATCTACTCACCTCCTGCCAAATCCCGCCATCCCCATTTGATTCGCCAAACTAATTATTGCACTATGCTGAATCAAGCCATGCAGGAAAATTCTCCCCAGCTTGCAACATTTGACGCCAACCGACCGGCTAGCGGGAGCCGCAAGCCGCTTTGCGGTTTGGATATGGAGGCTCTGGCGGCGGTGATGGTGGAGGTGGGCGAGCCCGCCTGGCGCGGCCGGCAGTTGGCAGAAGCGCTGTACCGGCAGCGGCTTGCGGATCTGAATGAGATCACCACGCTGCCCAAGCAACTGCGCCTAAAGCTGGCCGTTGAGGGCTGGGAGGTGGGCCTGCCGCGCATCGCGCAGGTCTTCCGGTCGGCGGATGGGACGGAGCGCTATCTGGTGGAGGGCCAGGCCGACAAGCAGACTGTGGAGACGGTCTGGATGCCTGAGGGCGACGATGGAGAAAGCGGCGAGGAAAGTGACGAGGATGACTCTCCTAAAAAGCAAGCCTCAGGGGCTAAAGCCCGCGTTGATTTTGCAGCATCTACGGCACGACTAAAGTCGTGCACTGACACAATCCGGCGTGATCCTGAAGCCGGTAGAATCTCGATCTATCAGCCCTGGCCCGAAGCGCGCCGGGCAACCATTTGCGTCTCAAGCCAGGTGGGCTGCGCCGTCAACTGCCAGTTTTGCCATACGGCCAAACTCGGCTCGCAGCGCAACCTGAGCGCCGGCGAGATTGCGGGCCAGGTGCTGGCGGTCTTCGAGCGGCACAGCGTGGAGGTGGGACGCGACCGCGTCAACCTGGTCTTCATGGGGATGGGCGAGCCGTTCCTCAATTACGACAGCTTCGTGGCAGCGGTGCGGCTGCTGGTTCGCGAGGTGGGCCTTAGCTCGCGGCGGATGACCGTGTCAACCTCCGGCATCGTGCCCGGCATCGAGCGCTTTGCCTTGGAACCGGCGGAGTTGCGGCCCAAGCTGGCCATCAGCCTGAACGCGCCCAACGACCGCATCCGGGCCGAGATCATGCCCATCAACCGCAAGTGGCCCATCGCGGCGGTGATGGACGCGGTACGCAAGGTCCAGCTTCGCCCCCGTGAGCGGATCACCTTTGAATACGTTCTGCTGGGCGGGGTGACGGACCGCCCGGAACACGCCGTGGAAGTGGCACGCCTCGCGCGCCGCACCGGATTGCCCGTCAAGGTCAACCTGATCGCCTGGAACCCCGGTCCCGGCATCGAGTATGCGACGCCGCAGCCCGAGGCCGTGGAGGTGTTTCGCGGAACGCTAGCAGCCGAGGGAATTCCAACCTACGTGCGCAAGCCTCGCGGCCGGGATATCTACGCGGCCTGTGGGCAGTTGAAGCGGACGGTAACCGACTAGGGCGCAGGTTGATCGCGATTGGTGGTCAATTCGCTGAAGGGCGCTTGCGAGCTCAGAGAGCGAGAATTCGAGCGCGGACAGACCCAAATCCGCAATCGTGTACACTGAATTCAAGACTCGAAAACTACAGGGATTCAGCTTGAATTCTATTCAGCAAGATCGTGCGCCGTCGCTGGTGAGCGGTGACGAGGCGGTTGCCATGGCCGCCATTGACGCCGGGGTGAGACTGGGCACGGGGTATCCGGGCACTCCCTCGACGGAGATATTGGAAACCTTCGAGAGCCTGGGTGGCAGGGCGCAGTGGTCGCCCAACGAGAAGGTGGCGCTGGAGGTTGGGATCGGCGTGGCATTTGCCGGCGCCCGCGCCCTGGTGACCATGAAGCATGTGGGGCTGAATGTGGCCGCCGACCCCCTGTTCACCGTGGCGTTGATCCGGCTGGACGGGGCGCTGGTGGTGGTATCGGCCGACGATCCGGGGATGGCATCGAGCCAGAACGAGCAGGACAACCGGCGCTATGCCCTGGCCGCGGGCGTACCCATGCTGGAGCCATCGGACTCGCAGGAGGCGTACGAGTTCACTCTGCGCGCCATCGAGATCTCAGAGCGATGGCAAGTGCCGGTTCTGTTGCGCATGACCACGCGCGTCTGCCACTCCAAAACCATCGTCCGGCGCGGAACGGTTGCGATTGCACCGCCGCGCCCGGCCCACTTCGAGCACGATCTTCCCTCCCGCGTGATGATTCCGGCCTACGCGCGCCCGGCGTATTTGCGGCTGCGCAAGAAGCTTGCCGAGATCGCCGCCTGGAACGAAGCGGAGGGGCCGAACGAAACAATCGTCGGCTCGAAGTCGCTCGGCATGATTACCTCGGGCGTGGCATTCCAATATGTACGCGAGGTTGCGCCCGAGGCCAGCGTGCTGAAGCTGGGAATGACCTATCCGCTGCCCGTGGAGCGGATGCGCGCCTTCGCCGCCGGGGTCGAGCGCTGCGTCGTCATCGAAGAGGGCGATCCGTACCTGGTTGAGGGCGCGCGAACGGCGGGCATCGCGGTCGAAGGCAAGCCGGAGAGCTTCCGCTTCGGCGAATTGAACACCGCCCGCGTGCGCCGCATTCTGGCCGGCGACAATTCGCCGGAGCCGAAGCGCATTCCCGGCAAGCCGCCGGCGTTGTGCCCCGGCTGCCCGCATCGCAGCGTCTACACGGCGCTGAAGAATCTGAACTGCATTGTCCCCGGCGACATCGGCTGCTATTCGCTGGGCGTGCTGCCGCCCTTCGAGGCGATGGACTCGCTGGTGTGCATGGGCGCGGCCATTGGCGTGGGGCTGGGCTTGCGCCACTCGCTGCCGCCCGAAGAAGCAAGACGAGTGGTGAGCGTCATCGGCGACAGCACATTTGTGCATAGCGGAATCACCGGCCTGGTCGAGATGGTCTACAATCCGCCGGAGAGCGGCCATGTTGTGCTGATCATGGATAACGGAACCACGGCCATGACGGGCATGCAGGAGCATCCTGGAACTGGGCGCACGCTGGCCCATGCCAGGACCGGCAAGGTGGTCTTCGAGGATCTGGCGCGCTCGCTGGGCATCCGCAGCGTTCACGTAATCGACCCCACAACGGCCCCTGCGAAGTTTGAGGAACTGATTCAGAGCTGCCTGGATACGCCGGAGCTTTCCGTGGTGATTGCGCGCCGCGACTGCCTGTTGGCGACCCGGTCGATTCGCGAGTACGAGAGGTGCAATGAGCAGCAGACCGACTAGCGTGGTGATTGCGGGACTGGGCGGGCAGGGCGTGCTGAAGGCCAGCGACATCCTTGCCGACGCGGCCTTCAGCTCCGGCCTGGACGTGAAGAAGAGCGAATTGCATGGGATGAGCCAGCGCGGCGGATCGGTTTCCAGCGATGTGCGCTTCGGCGAGCGCGTCTTCAGTCCCATGGCGCCGGAGGGAGATGCGGACTTCCTGGTGGTCATCGCGCCGGACCAGATTCCGGTGAATCAGGCGGCGCTCAGGCAAGGCGGCGTTCTCATCGAGCCTTCGCAGATCGACGAATCCAGCCTGCCTAACAAGAAGAGCGTCAACGTGGCGCTGCTGGGCGCGTTGAGCCGCCATCTTCCGTTTTCCGTCGAGCTGTGGACCGCGGCTCTCAAGCATAACCTGCCGGAGAGGCTGCACGAGGCGAATCTCCTGTCGTTTTCCATCGGACGGGGCAAGGAGCAAGAAAGATGAATGCAGTTATGGAGAGCGGTATAGCCGACTGTCACCCTGCCAGCGTGCCGGACTACGCGCCCACAGAGCAGCTCCGCGAGTTGCAATTGAAGCGATTGCAGGCCGTGGTGGCGCGCGCCTGGCAGCACGTGGAGCTCTTCCGTTCGCGCATGGATGAGCGCGGGCTTGCGCCCGAGGATTTCCGCTCGCTGGAAGACATTTCAAGGCTGCCGTTTACCGTGAAGAGCGATCTGCGCGATACCTATCCATTTGGGCTTTTTGCCAGCCCCATGAAGGAGGTCGTCCGCCTCCACGTTTCGAGTGGCACCACGGGCAAGCCCATCGTGGTGGCTTACACGCAGGAGGATCTGGATGTATGGACCTCGGTGATCGTTCGCTGCTTCGCCGGCTGCGGGCTGCATCGCGGAGACATTATTCAGAACGCCTACGGCTACGGCCTCTTCACCGGAGGGCTGGGCGCTCACTACGGGGCGGAGGCGCTGGGCGCGACGGTGGTGCCGACCTCCGGCGGCCAGGCCGATCGGCAGATCATGCTGATGAGGGACTTTGGGGTGACGGCAATCTGCTGCACGCCCACGTACTTTCTGCACCTGATCGAACGCGCCGGCGAACTCGGCGTGGACATGAAGAAACTGCCGCTGCGGGCTGGGGTTTTCGGCGCCGAGCCTTGGACCGAATCCATGCGCAGGCACATCGAGAGCACGACCAACGTCGAAGCCTTCGATATTTACGGGCTCTCTGAGATCATCGGGCCGGGCGTAGGCTGTGAGTGCCGCCGGCACGACGGCCTGCACATCTTCGAGGATCTCTTCTATCCGGAGATCGTCGATCCCGAAACCGGCGCGCCGCTGCAGGACGGCGCGGAGGGCGAGCTGGTGTTGACCACGCTAAGCAAGCAGGCGATGCCCATGATCCGCTACCGCACGCGCGACATCACCATGATTCTGCCGGGCGAGTGTGAGTGCGGGCGCACGCTCCGCCGGATCGGCCGCATCGGCCGCCGCAGCGACGATATGCTGATCATCCGCGGCGTGAATGTATTTCCGTCGCAGGTGGAGACGGCGCTGCTGGAGATCGAGGGCACCCTGCCGCACTACCAGATCATGCTGACTCGCGAGCATGGATTGGACCAGATGGAGGTGCAGGTCGAGGTAACTCCGCATATGTTCAACGATAAGATCGGAGCATTGCAGGGGCTGCACGATCAGCTTCAGGGCGCGCTCGATCGCGTGCTGGGAATCAGGGTGAAGGTTGCACTGGTCGAGGCGCATACCATCGAGCGCAGCCAGGGCAAGGCAAAACGCGTCATCGACAGGCGGACACAATGAAGATTCATCAGATATCGCTATTCGCCGAAAACAAGCCGGGACACATCGCCGCCCCTGCGCGCCTGCTGGCGCAGGAAGGCATCGACATCCGCTCAATGTACCTGGCGGATACGCAGCAATACGGCATTCTGCGCATGATCGTATCGGATTGGCAGAAGGCCGCGCGGGTTCTCGAAGAGCAAGGATTCGTCGCCAAGGTGACGGAGGTTCTGGCCGTCGAGGTGCCCGACCGGCCGGGTGGACTGGCCGACGTTCTGGGGGCGCTCGAGGGAACCGGCATCAACATCGAGTACATGTATGGCTTTCCTTATCCCATCGGCGACGAGGCGATCCTCATCTTCCGCTTCGCCGATCCGGATGCGGCGATTGCGCATTTGCAGGCGGCGGGCATCAACCTGCGCGCCAGCGAAGAACTGCTGAAGAAATAGCGGGCAAACGACCATGCCGGTTTCAAAGACCATCGCCGCGCAAATCGAGAACGCCTCGTGGATACGGCGCATGTTCGAGGAGGGCGTGCGGCTGAAGCGCGAGCGCGGGGCCGACGCGGTCTTCGATTTTTCGCTCGGCAATCCGGATATGGAGCCGCCGCCGGCGGTGCTCGATGCGCTACGCCGCGTTGCCGCCGGCAGCCGTCCCGGCTCGCACGGGTATATGCCGAATCCGGGCTATCCGCAGGTTCGCGAGACCGTCGCCAGGAAGCTACAGAGTGAGACTGGGCTGGACTTTGCCGCCGAAGATGTCTTCATGACCGTCGGCTCCGCGGGCGCCTGCAATGTGATCCTGAAGTCGATTCTCGATCCCGGCGACGAAGTGATCGTGCTCGCGCCCTACTTCGCCGAATACCAGTTCTATATCTCCAACCACGGCGGCCGCATGGTCGTTGTGGATACCGATGCCACGTTTTTGCCCGACGTGGAGCGCATCGGCGCGGCCATCACGCCGCGAACCCGCGCCATCATCATCAACACGCCCAACAACCCAACCGGCCGAGTCTACCCGGAAAGTGTCCTGCGCGATCTGGATGAGTTGCTGGCGCGCGCCGGCCAGCCGATCATCGTCATCAGCGACGAGCCTTACAAGTCCTTCGTCTACGACGGCCTGCGGCAGACGGA
>CAWCWQ010000102.1:0-44705 GCA_963799145.1 uncultured Acidobacteriaceae bacterium
CTCACCCACTCTGGCCACGAAAGACGGCTTCGACTCGGCAAAGTCAAGCGACGCTACCTCAATCATGAAAGGATTCAGATAAGGCAATGGCGAAACGGTAAAGTCGTCATGCTTGAAGCCGCTCACGTCGGCTATGGCGCTCAACAGGTGCGCGCCGGCGGGCGGGCTCACCACATTGTGAATCACCGTCTCTTCCACCCCCAGGGCGCCCACCGTCCATTGCGTGGTTTGCAGCGAATCCATGGCGGTCAGGTTGTGCGTCTCCCAGATGGTGTCGCCGCTCACGTAAAGCGCGTGATTGGAATCGAAGGGATCGATCTCCATGGCGCTGTTCCACACCCCGAAGGTCGCTCCGCCAACATCGTTTAGATACGGGGATAAGGACGCGTCGCGAGTCGAATACTGGCGCAGGCTTCTCCAGGTGGCTCCGCCGTCGGTCGAGCGGAAGATGTCGTCTCCGGGATACCAGCGGTTCCACGTGCCCGCCATCACGGTTCCGGCGCGCTCCGGGTCCACGGCGATGGCGCAGTAGCCGTACCAAAGCTGGGCCGGAGAATCCGGCGGCGTAATGTTGGTCCACACGCCGCTCGCCGTGTTGAACTTGTATACCGCTCCGTTGCCGATGGCGTTAAGTCCTGCTGCATTCGCGTAGGCGACGTAGAGCACGCCGTCCGGTCCCAGCGCGCTGCGCATGGGCCGAATTGTCTCGCCGTCCGGCAGCGTGGCGGGCTGGCCGGGAATCTGAGCCCACGTCACGCCGTTGTCGGTCGAGCGGTATATTCCCCCCGTGTAGACTCCCACATAGACCACGCCGTTGTGCGCGGGATCGAAGCGCACAAAGAGTACGCCCGCCAGATCCGGGGTCGAGGTAACCGGGAAAGTCGCGCTCTGGTTCCAGGTGGCCCCGTGATCGTTGCTCACCCAGAGCCCGTTCTGGTGCGTGCCGAGAAAAACCTGAGCGGGATTGAAGGGATTGACCGCCAGCCGCTCGCCTGCCTGCTGCCCATGATCGTCGTTGCCGCCCATCTGAAACGGCATATTGACAGTCTGGAAGCTGCTTCCCTGGTCGTCGGAAACCAGAATGGCGCCGTTGGGATTTCCCGGCCAGAGGTACGACCCGGCAGCCAGGTAGAGCCGGTTCACGTCCGTCGGATCGATAGCGATGCTCTCGATGTACATCAGGTTCCACTCCGGAGCAAGGCCGCTGATCCAATCCGTCAGAGGAAGCCAGGTGGGGTTCGCCGTGTCGCGAAGATAGGCTCCGCCCACATTGCCGCGCGTGTACATCAGCCCCTTCTGGGTGGGGTGCAGAACGATGCCGGTCATCACGCCACCATCCACGATCCTCACCGACAGCCAGTTGTACTTTGCGTTCGTGCAGGCCGGCACCACCTGGAGCGTCACACTGGCGCTGGCCGTGGTGTAGTCGACGGTGTCGGAGGGGGTGAATGCGACCGAAAGTGCCTGATTGCCCGCGGCCAGCACGGTCCCCGAGGCGGGCGTGTAAGCAAACGTCCCCGCCACATTGGCCGTCGCGTCCAACTGCGTTGCGCTCAGCGCCGTTCCCTGCGAGACCGCCGCGGGCGTTGGCCAGGTAATCACCGGCGCAACGGGAATCACCTTCGTGACTGTCGTAGTGGAGCCGCCGCCTCCGCAGCCCCAGCAAGTGCCACCAGGCAACCCGCCGCGGCGGATGCCACAGCACGAATCATGCGCATTCGGCTAAACGAAACCATGACGCCTCCATGCGCTTGCCTAACGGACACGGCCAATTTGAGACATGACGAGATCCGATCGCAAACCCGCCAGTCATTGTAAACCTCCGCGCCCGTCGGTGCGCGTATCCGATTCAGTACCTTTCCTTCTCGCGGGCTTCCCCTCCTCCGTGCGACAATCCAGAGCGATGGCCTCCGCCCGCAAACCTGTGATTGTCCGCAAGTTCTCACGCGATTGGTGCGCCGGCTATGCAGCCGCCAGCCTCGCTCCCGATGCGCCGGAACTGGAGATACTGGACCTCGCAGGCAAGGTGCTGCGCATCGGCTGGGAGCAGGTCAAGTGGGTCTGTTACGTGCGCGACCTCCCGGCCCCCTGGAGCGATCAGGCCAATCCGGAGCGCCTCCTGCATAAGCGCTTCTCCATACGGCCCCGCAACGCGGGACTGTGGCTGCGGATGACCCTGACCGACGGGGAAGAGCTGGAGGGTCTGGCCGTTAACGACCGTTCCCTGATCGAGGGGGCGGGCCTACTGCTCACCCCGCCCGACACGCGCTCCAATACGCAGAGGATCTACGTCCCGCGCCAGGCCGTCCAGACTCTGGAGGTAGTGGGCTTGATCGGCGTTGGGGGGCGCAGGCGGACTCAACCGGCGGTGCGGACGGAGCAACCGGAGCTTTTTCCCGGCACGCAGGAGATATCGTAGACCGGCCGTTTCATTGCATTCGGGCCTTGCCCTGCAATGCCCTTTTGCCCTCAGCCGCGAGGATGCGCTCAGAAGTGTTCGTACAGGCTGGGTAATTCGAGTTCTGTGCGCTGCCACTCCGGGATTCGAAAGACGCCGAAAATCTGCTCAGGCTCTCGAACGCAAATCTGAATATGGGTCTTGTCCCGGAAACCCGCGCCGGGGTAGAGCTCAGAGCCCTCCGGAAATAGCGCCCGCACGGTCGTGTAGGATTGGCTCTTGGGGTCCGATTCTTGGGCCGTCTTCACAATCTTATAGAGATAATTCATCACGGCGCAGTCCAAGCGCCTGATGATTTTGTCGCCGCCGGACTCCTTGGCTGGATTCACGTTTTCGGGGACCGGTGTCCCGTCCTCTTCAGCCGTCGAAATGAAGTCGTCATACGCAAGCTTGACTGCCGTAATTCCGGTCTGCGTCGTCAGGTCGAGACAATTACCCAGTTCGATCACGGCGCCTACGACCGAGGGGTAGCCGAACTTTCGGCGGGGTTCGGTTGCCCACCGATAGGCACGGAGCACATCGTTTTCCCAGAAGTAGCTTCCGGAGCCCAGCCAGTCGTAGTCCTCCGTACTGGGCTGAAACGGCGAACCGCCCAGAAGCTTCTGGGCGGTTCCAAGACTGCATCCGTGATAGGCAAGGACCAAAGACAATTCGCGCAGCCTACCGGTATCTCTCCGCTACCTGACCATTCGGGCTCAGGTAGCCAATCTCGACGAGTAACGCCTTGCGCTTCTCAGGGGTATCGAGTTGGCGCCGAAGCTTCTCAGCGGCTTCCTTGAGTTTCTTCAACTCTTTTGGACTCATCGCACCCTCCGAGTTCCAAGGCACACTTGCTTACACACGCATCTGCGGGTATGCTGTTGAAAGGCTCCGTAGTTCAGACGGATAGAGCACCGTCGGCCAACCTAGTGTCGTGCAGGACCCTTGGGCAGACCATCTGAGGCGGAGGTCGCAGGTTCGAGTCCTGCCGGAGCCCCTCCTTCAATCGCCCCATCCACAAAATCTTCGAACAAACGCTTCACTGTCTGGTTGCAAATCAAGCGTTTTGGCTGATCATTCCATCAAAAGCCATAGTGCCACATTGACACTATGTAGGCAGAATAGCAAAGAAAGCGCAAAGTTTGCAACCAACAAGTTGGTTGCAAACTAAAAAACATGTTCTTTAATGGCAATCTTTGCCCTTCCATTTTTCTCGCACTGTTCCTTAAATACACCACTATTCTGCATTCAAAAGCGATTTCTTCAATCGGATCATGAACAGGACCGTGCAAATCTGCGCCGTCTACATTGCATTGAGCAAGCACGGCTTCCATTCCGGTACAATCTCATTCGATGAAGCTAGGCGAATTGGCAACCCGGCTGGGCGCTGAACTGCGCGGGGACGCGGAGCTGGAAGTAACAGGTGTGAAAGGGATTGAGGAGGCCGGCCCGACGGAGATCACCTTTGTGGCCAATCCCCGCTACGCAGGCCTGGCGCGCAAGACGCAGGCCGCCGCGGTGCTGGTCGAGCCCGGGTTTCAGGAGATTTCAGCCGCGACGCTCCGCATCCAGAATCCCTATCTGGCCTTCTCGCGCGCGCTCGGTTTTTTCTATCAGCCGCCAATTTACTCGCCCGGGATTCACCCCACGGCGGTCATCGACCCCTCGGCAGAGATCGGCGAAGGGGCGCATATCGGGGCGTATGTCGTTGTAGGCCCTCACGTTCGGATTGGCCCCCACGCCACGCTGCTGCCCCACGTGGTCGTCTACCCCGGAGTGCGGGCGGGCAGCCACCTCTTCGCCCACGCCCACGCGGTGGTGCGCGAGAACTGCGTCCTGGGCGACAACGTGACCCTCGAAAACGGCGCAATTGTGGGCGCCGACGGCTTCGGCTTTGCCAAGAACGAGGCCGGGCACTGGGAAAAGATCCCGCAGTCGGGACCGGTGCGGCTGGGCAGCCGCGTGGATATTCAGGCCAACGCCTGCATCGACCGGGCGACGGTGGGAGCAACCGAGATCGGCGACGGGACCAAGGTGGACAACCTGGTCCAGGTGGGCCACGGCTCGCGCGTGGGCCAGAACACGCTGCTCTGCGCGCAAACCGGCCTGGCGGGCTCCTCGGTCGTCGGCAACAACGTGATTCTCGCCGGGCAGACGGGCATTGCCGGGCACTGCTCCGTGGGCGACGGAGCGATCCTGACCGCGCAATCGGCTGTCTCGCACGACGTACCGCCGGGGAAGACGATCTCCGGCTCGCCGGGATTCGATAATCGCGTCTGGCTGCGCGCCGTTACCATCTTTCAGCGGCTGCCGGAACTGCTCAAGCGCCTGGACCGCCTGGAAAAGAAGGTTGCTGCGCAAGCCTCGCCGGAAGCCGGGCCGGACGAAAGCGGGAACCGGGAATGAAGAGCCGAATCGGAAGTCGCGGCCGGGTTTTGGCCGCAGTCGCGCTGCCGGCGCTGGCGGCCCTGGCCGGATGTCACTCCTATCACATCGATACCGCGGTCGAAAACCGCACCGGAGCGCCGATTCAACTGCTGGAGGTCGACTACCCAAGCGCCAGCTTTGGAGCCGGCAGCCTGGCTGCGGACGGAGTCTTCCACTATCGCATCCAGTTGCGCGGCAGCGGGGCCGTCAAGGTGCTCTACACGGTGAGCGATGCAGGCCACACGCAACGCTCAGTGCAGATTGAAGGCCCTTTGCTCACAGAGCCTCAGGAGGGCCGCCTTCAGATTCTGCTGCTGCCCGGAGGCAAGGCCGAGTTTCATCCCGAGTTGACGCCAGCCCCTTGAGCCGCGCTAAGAAAAGAGGCTCAATCGGCTCCCCTTCAAAACGCTGACCTACTTTGAAGTTCCTCTTCAGCGCACCATGCTGGTGAAGAGCGGCGATTGCAGCAAGCTCTCGAAGTCCCCGTCGGAGGTAGCGAAGTGAATCGAAAGCCGCCCAGAATCGGAGCCGATCGATGTGGCGCTCAAGGCCTGCTTCTCAACGTCCGACCCGCTCATCTTCCGCAGGGTCACCGCGGCCGACAAAAGAGATGAGATGGTGGCCGCGGCAAAGGAATCGCCGGTGGAGATGGTGAGGTCGAACTTGACGCCGTGCTGAAAGTCCATCCCGTACCAGGAGGCCAGTAGCCGCTTGCGCACGGTATCGAAGTCGGCGACGGCGCCCGCCTCCCCCAGCACCTGGCGCATCATGGTCTGCGTGCCCTTCTCGTCCAGAATGCTCCACAGCGGCTCGGAGTCCACGGTCTTCATGGCATCCATCATCGTTCCGTTGGTCAGCAGGCTCGGTGCCGCTCCATCGCGGGCATCGAGAGCCTTCTCAACAGCATCCTTGCTGCCGAAGACCATGGTGGAGGGATCGACAAAGCACAGCACCATGCCCGTCTTGGCCAGTGGATAGACCCTGTTGGCGCGGACCAGCGTGGGCTTGATCTTCTGTTTGCGGAAGTTGGCCAGAATGTCCTGCGTGGCGAACTGACCCTGAGCGATTCCGACGGTGACCAGCGAGTCGCTCGAGGCGCTAGGGCGGAAGAGCGCAAAAGCCAGCTCGTCCACGTCGTGGTTGTCGTTCAATCCGGACTTGCGCAGCGCCTCGTCGAACTGCTTGAGCTCGGGCGGCATCACGCGGTCGCGCAGATTCATGGCAGAGGTCGAGTTCTGCATGGCGCGATAGTCGACCACGACCAACTGTTGCACCTCATGCGGAATCGCTGTGCGGGCTTCGGTGGACAATTGCGCCGCCGGAGCCCAACCAGCGGCCGCCAGCATCATGGGGACAATCGAAACCTTGAAAAAAGACTTGAACAATTCCATCCTCCAAGATCCGCTTGCTCTGCCGATCGAGCAACTGCGGATCGCTTGCAATTGAATATCGTACTCCGTCCGGAGAACTTTCAAGACACTCGCACTCCTTCCTGCTTTGCCATTGCAGCCGGCGAAGGTCTTGACCAATCCGATCCCACTCCCTGAGAGGATCCCCGGCCCGAACGGTCATGCCGTTCCAAGCGCGTCTCCAGGCCACGACAGCGGCGTTCCCAACCGGCGCTCCAGGATCTTGGTCTGCGGATCGAACCCATTCAATTGACGCATCCATTCGCTTTCCCGCTCACAGGCAGCTTCGGGAATCAGGCCAATCACCTCTCCCTCCACCGGCACAGCTTTGTGCCGCAGCGCAAGGTTGGAAACGGTGCGATAGACCTGCGAGACCGGCGTCGCCTGGAAGTCGGTAATGTTCATGGAGAGCTGTGCCCGCCCGTGGGCGAGAACCCCCAAGGCCTTTACGCCCTTAAGGCCGCCGGAAGCAGCGCGAATCTCGCGGGCAATAGCCCTTACCATGGCAACGTCGGCGGAATCGAAGTAAATGTTGTAGGCCACCAGAAACCTGCGCGCTCCAACGGCGCAGGCGCCGGCGGTGGGATGCAGGCCGGGTCCGCCCAGGTCGGGACGCCGGGCCGTATCCTTGCGAACCGCGTCCCTGAGCCCCTCGAACTGTCCCCGGCGCACCTCTTCCAGATTGGCCCGATCGGGCCGAGCCGCCGCCGCCTCATAGAAGAAGACCGGCACGCCGAAGCGCCGCCAGATCTCTAATCCGGCCTGGCGCGCAAGCAGGGCGCACTGCTCCAGCTTGATGCCCGATATGGGCACGAAGGGAATCACATCCGCTGCGCCGATACGCGGGTGAACTCCCTGCTGGCGGGTCAAGTCGATCAGCTCGACAGCCTTGCCAACGCCGCGCACCGCGGCCTCGACCACCGCGGAAGGCGCTCCGGCAATCGTCACCACGGAGCGGTTGTGGTCGGCGTCCATCGACCAGTCGAGCAGGCGGACTCCTTCAACGCGCATCGCGGCCACAATCGCCTCGACCCGCCGGGCATCGATACCCTCTGAGAAGTTCGGAACGCACTCCACAACCGGCTCGTTCATGATTCCTTTCAGCGCCTTGACGAACACCCGCCTTTTGGTGCCCCGATCTAGCGCCTCAGCGAGCTTCTTGCAAAATAGCCATTAAGTTGTAGTGTGTCAGTGCACGACTTCAGTCGTGCCGCAAACAGCCAATTTAGATTCCGGCTTTAGCCGCTGTGGAATTGCAAATTACTGAAAACAAAACCGCAGGTGCTAAAGCCCAACCTGATTCTGTTGTTCCATCGGCACGACTAAGAGTCGTGCCCTGACACTCTTTGCAGTCTCAACAGGGTCTTGCAAGAGGTTCCAGCGGCGAAGACCTGTCGCTGGGGGCCCCGGATCACTTCCAAAAGGTGTAACCCACCTGGATCTGAATGCTGGCGTTCACCCCAGGGTTCTTGTCTCCCAGCGACGCCGAAGAGATGTGAACACCGTTGACACCCACATCCAGCGACCGCTTGTCCCGCGTGAAGAAGTGGAAGCCAAGTCCGCCCTGAGGCGCGAAGTTGAAAACCGAAGTTCCGCCCGGTGTGCCGTGCGGAACCAGCAAATCCGGGGGAAACTTGTGCGTGGTATAGATGAGGCCCCCGGCACCCTGAAACCAGGGCTGAAAGCGCCGGGACGGAGTGGCAAAGTTCCACCGCAGGATTACCGGCGTAAGACTAACGCCCGTATAGGTTCCGCCCCCATCAGGTCCCAGAAAGTATCCCCCTGGATAGGTGAACGCTTGCACGTGCGGTGCCGGAGTATAGGCCTGCCATAGCGGCATGATGTTTGCGCCCAACTCGAACTGGCCGCTGAAGACGCCCGCTTTCGCCACCGGGGTCAGCGGCTTGCCCGCCTGGATACCGGCCGACAGAAAATGGAAATCGGAGCGGTCGCCCACTCCGTTCCCATAGTTGACGAACGGCCCATACTCCCAACTCCTGGCGTTACGAACCTCGGCCACGGAGTTGACGGGCAAATTGGCAATCCCAGGGCCATTCAAGGTGGACCTAATGCCCGCGTCGGTCGCAGAGCCGCCTGAAGCCTGAGCTGTAGCAGCGCTCGCTCCCGCCGTGATTATCCCCACCGCCAAGACAAAAATGAGAAACCTTGCATTCCGGATCAAAGCTCTTCCTTTCCCTCATTCAAAACAACAGTTTCCGCAAAAAGGCCGCCACAACCGGGCGGCCTCTAGAGTGCCTGCCTGAAGCCGGATCACCCGGCCGCTTCTTCCAATTGCGCGGCGTCCATGTCGAAGTTCGAGTAAACGTTCTGGGTGTCGTCGAGGTCTTCCAGAACCTCCAGCAAACGCATCATCTGATTGGCCGGCGCGCCTTCGAGCTTGGTATAAGTGGAGGCGACCATGGTGACTTCGTTCATCACAGTGGGAATGCCGGCGGCCTTCACCACAGCAAGTACGGCCTCGTACGACGCGGGGTCGGTGAGGATCTCCCAGGTGTCGCCCTCGTCCCTCAGGTCTTCGCCGCCGTGTTCGAGCACGATGTCCATCAACTGCTCTTCAGTGGCCGCGGATTTCTCGACGGCAATAAGCCCCTTCTTCGAGAACAGGAATCGGACCGATCCGGACTCGCCCAGGTTGCCGCCGTTCTTTGAGAAGGCGTGGCGGATCTCGCTCACCGCGCGGTTGCGGTTGTCCGTCATGACATCGACGATGATGGCCACGCCGCCAGGACCGTAGCCTTCAAAGGCGATCTCCTCGTAGTTGACACCTTCCAGTTCGCCAGTGCCGCGCAGGATGGCGCGCTTGATATTCTCCTGGGGCATGTTCTCCGCTTTGGCCGCCAGGACGGCGGTGCGCAGCCGGGCATTGCTGTCAGGGTTACCGCCCCCCTTGGCGGCCACTGCGATCTCCTTGAGCAGGCGGGTGAATATCTTGCCGCGCTTGGCATCCAGCGCGCCCTTCTTGTGCTTGATTGTCGCCCATTTTGAATGGCCGGACATGGGAACCTCAGCGATCGAAAGAGAATGCCGGCGCGGACCCGCGCCTGACCTTGTGAGTATATCACCGGTGGCGAACGGCAAAACGCGGCTCGCCTGGTGCCCGGTTGCACAGTAGGCAGCGCTTCCTACGGGACCGGAATGAGCGCTAATCCTGCCGGAGTATTCGACATGAAGCTCTTGCGGGCCCCTCCACTTCTTAGCTAATATATGTTTAGCTAAGAAGTGGAGGACTTGCCATGGAAGCAACGATGCACGAGGCAAAAACACAGCTTTCAAGGCTCGTGGAGCGCGCAATTGCCGGCGAAGAGGTGATTTTGACGCGCGGACGGAAGCGGACTCCGGCGGTGAAACTCGTTGCTGTTGGCCCTGTTTCAAAGCGGGAGCGTCCAATCGGGCTCTATAAGGGCCAGATCGACATCGGGCCGGAATTCTTCGAACCCCTGCCCGAAGAGGAACTTGCTCTGTGGGAGGGCAACGAGAAGGATTCCACACTGTTGAGTGCGCAATGAAGCTGCTGCTCGACACGCATACCCTCATCTGGGTGATGAACAGCAACCCGCGCCTGGGACGAGCGGCACGGGCTGCGATTGCGTCGCCCGCAAACCGCGCCTTCGTATCTGCCGCTTCCGTCTGGGAAGCATCCATCAAGTTTCGGATCGGCAAGTTCCCTGAAGCCGCGGTACTCGTGGATCGTCCCCGAAAGGTCCTTGAGTCATTGGACCTGGAAGATTTGGCCATCTCGCTGGAGCACGCGCGCTTGGCGGGATCGCTTGTCGATAAGAACAAAGATCCTTTTGACCGAATGCTGGCGGCGCAGGCGCTGTTGGAGGGTTTGACTCTCGTCAGCCTTGACACGGTCTTTGACGATCTTAAGGTCTCGCGCCTGTGGTAGGCCGGAAGTCAAGAACCTCCTCCTCGCGTTGTCGGAGAACTGATACCCTAAAAGCATGAAATTCGGGGTTTTGGTCTTTCCCGGTTCCAACTGCGACCACGATACGTTCAACGTGATTGCCGAAGTGGCCCACCAGCCTGTCACCTTTCTCTGGCACGATTCCGAGGACTTGGAAGGCGTGGACGCGGTTTTGGTTCCGGGCGGATTTGCCTACGGCGACTACCTGCGCACCGGCGCCATTGCGCGCTTTTCTCCAGTCATGCAGGCGGTGCAGCGGTTTGCCGCCGGCGGCGGGCCTGGTGCTGGGCATCTGCAACGGCTTCCAGATTCTGACCGAAGCCGGTCTGCTTCCCGGCGCGCTGATGCGCAACGCCGGGCTCAAGTACATCTGCAAGCAGGTTCATCTCCGCGTGGAAACCGCCGATAGTCCATTCACAAGCGGGATGGCCAAGGGCGATGTGCTGCAGATGCCCATCGGGCACATGGAAGGGAATTACTTCTGCACGCCGGAGGAGCTGCAGCGGCTTGAGGCCGAGGACCGCATTGCATTCCGCTACGCCACTCCCGCCGGCGAGATCACTCCGGAGGCGAATCCCAACGGGTCGCTGAGCAACATTGCGGGGATTCTGAACGAACAAGGAAACGTTCTGGGAATGATGCCGCACCCGGACCGGTCGAGTGAGCAACTGCTGGGCTCGGCGGACGGCTGGAAGATCTTTGCCTCGATGGTCGAGGCCTTGGCAGCGCATTGAGCCTCTTGGCGCCGGAGCTGAAGATCGGATCGCCATGATCGACATTCATCATCATCTGATCTACGGAGTCGACGACGGGGCACCCGATCTGGAGATGTCCCTGGCCATGGCGCACGAGGCGGCTGCGGAGGGCGTCACCCGCATCGTCTGCACCCCTCACGCCAGCGACGGGTATCCCTACCAGGCAGCGCTGGTCGAAGAGCGGCTGGCAGAGTTGCGCGCGCTGCTGAGCGGCGTGATCGAGTTGAGCCTTGGCTGCGACTTCCACATGAGCGCGGAAAACGTCTTCGAGGCTGTGGCCAACCCGTTGCGCTACTCGATGGATGGCAAAGGTTATCTGCTGGTCGAGTTTCCCGGCATGACCATCCCTCCCCAGTTGAACGATGCCCTCTTCCGGCTGCAATCGGCCGGCTATACCCTGATCGTCACCCACCCGGAGCGCTATCCGGCCGTGCAGCGCCAGCCAGAGATGCTGGCCGAGTGGATGCGCAAGGGCTGCCTGGTTCAGGTGACTGCGAGCGCGTTGTATGGGCGCTTTGGCCCCATGGCGCAAGCCATTGCCAATGAGTTGCTGGACCGCAACTGGATTCACTTTCTGGCCACCGACGCCCACAATCCCGAATGGCGTCCGCCGCATCTGAAGAAGGGGTATGACTATGTGGCCAAGCGCTGCGGCGAGGAAACTGCGCGGCGGCTTTGTGTCACCAATCCGCAAGCTGCGGTCGAGGGCGCGATGTGGCCCGCGCAGCCCGAACCGAAAGGCCTGTGGGAGCGCATACCGCTGAAGATCGATCCCCGGCGTTACGCGGTAGACACCGGGCCTCTTGACGGCGGGAGCGGCGAAGACGCCCCCAGGACGGGCACAAGAGGCTTTTGGGGTCGCCTGTTCGCGCGGTAATCCGCAAGAGGAGACCTCATACAAGCCCCAAGCCGCCATCAACGGCCAGAGTCTGGCCAGTGATGAAGTTTGGACCCGTAGCAAAGAACAGCACTGCCCGGGCGACATCGTCAGCCGTCCCGTTGCGCCGCATCGGCGCCATGCGCGCAAAATGCTCGGCCTGGGCGGCATCGCTCCCTTCCGACTCGATCCAACCGGGGGCGACGCAGTTCACGCTCACCTCGGGAGCAAAGGCCTTGGCCATGGCCAGCGTAAGCATGTGCAGCGCGGCCTTCGACGCGCAATAGTGCGCATGACCGGCCCAAGCATGAATACCGCCAAGCGAGCCTATGTTCACGATCCTTCCGCGAGCTGAGCGCAGGTGCGGCAGCGCCTCCCGCGCCACCAGAAACGGCCCACGCGAATTGGTCTCGAAGACCATGTCCCAAGCGTCCAAGCTAATGCTTTCCAGCGGGCTGGAAGCAAAAATGGCGGCGTTGTTCACCACCACGTCCAGCCGTCCAAATTGGCTGGTCGCGGCGGCTATCGCCCCGCGCACCGAGGCTTCCGAACGCACATCGCATTCCACCGCCAGGGCGCGGCAGCCTAGAGCCTGGATTTCGCGGGCAGTCTGCGCAGCCTCGGCGCTGGATGCGCGATAGGTAAATGCCACGTCAGCGCCGGCCTGGGCCAGGGCCAACGCAATTGCCCGGCCGATGCGCCGCGCGCCGCCGGTTACCAGTGCGGATTTGCCATTGAGGGGCTGGGTTGGCATCAATCTGGCTCTACCCGACGATGAACTCGTAGACGGAAACTCGTCATCTCACTTCCAGAAAAGCCGTCGCCGAAGCTTCTCGAAGAGCGTGCCGGCAAGGTAAGAGATGCCGGCATTGAGGATGAACCCTGGGAAGAGGAACTTGATGCCAATCGCGACCCACGGCATCGCTAGCATTTCAAAGGGAATCCAGTCGTAGCCAACGTTGCCTGGCTTTGTGTTGTACGCAGTCACGGCGTAGACGCTTCCCACGATAACGAGGTAAGCGGCCGTGAAGTAAATGCCGAGGCGATTCGGGCGACCTTCCAGAGCAGCGTTCAATCTACCGCCTCCTCCCATCCGCATGTAAGGGATCAAAGTTGCTCGGCCACGAAAACGCATGGCGCACCTCACTTCGATTGCGGTTGGCTTGGCTGCGCGTCCGGCGGCTTGGCTGCGTCAGCAGGCTTGTTGTCCGCCGGGGGCGCATCCTTCGCGGGAGGAGCCGTCTTATCCGCATCGGAGCCCTTGCCCGCGTCCGCGGTTCCGTCATGCTTCTTGTAGATCGAGTACTGTTCGCCCGGCCGCTTCATCTTGATCTCGATGGCCAACTCGGGCTTGTCGATCTTGTAGTCCTGGCCGAAGGTCTGAAAGCCCTTGGCGATGATCTGCAGGCGCGCCGTGTCGCCGATGGGCAGCACGTCGATCACCGCCTTGCCGTCTTCGTTGGTCTTCAACTCCATGTTGCCCTTGTCTCTCTCGCCCTGCATGGCGTGAAAGATGACGGCGGCATTCTCGATGGGCTTGCCGTTCACTTCGCGCAGTACGGTGACCTCGATGCGCGCAAAGGTTGGCGGAGCCTTGTACTTGCGGCCGCGCTTGGCGGTGTCCTGCTGGGCGCCGGCAGCCAGGGTGCCGACGGCCAGACCGCAAGCGGCCACGAAGACGCTGAGACGAAAGAGAGAACGGTGTTGCATGGGAACCATTGTAAATGCTCCCACCCCTGCTACGAACTTTGGCCCAGGGCGACTGCAAACGAGAGGAAGACCAATGCGGCGGGAGAGTAGCCGCCGGGGTCCGGCTGCGTGAATTCGCCGGTCAGCGGGTCCATCTGCTGGCGAAACTCCGCGTGGCGCAAAATGGCCTGGCACCATTGCCGCATCAGGCGATCGAGTTCCGCCTGCTTTCCGTAGCGCGCCATCCAGCGGGGCGCGCGCAGGGCGGTCAGCGCCTGCGAAGCCCCGCCCCAGGAGTTGCGCGGAATGGGACGGACGAAGGTGGGGTCGTCCATCGCGATGCTGGAGAACGGGAACGGCGCCCAGAAGGCCTTGGGATTGTGAAGCTGTCGGCTCCAGACCGCCTCAAAGATCTCCCGGTCGCGCGCCTCGGCCAAATCGAGAACATGCTCGCCCAGAACGCGGCCGATCACGTCCGAGCGCACACGAACAAACTTGCCCTGCGCGTCCAGATCGTAAAAGGCGGCGTCTTCCGGGCAGTAGAGCTTACTCAGAATCAACTGCCGAATGCTCTCCGCATCGCTCTGCCAGCGGGCCGCCTCGGCGGCCTTTCCCAGCGCCTTGGCCATGCCGGCGAGCGCCACCCGGCCGCCGTAGACGGTGGCCGAAAGGTCCGGGCAAAGCCGCGGCATGGACGGGATCAGCGGCGCCTTGCGCGCATCGGCATCGGGACAGCGATTGGGAATCCCGCTCCAGCGCGGACTGTTGTCGTGCCCGGTATCATAGGTGCAAAAGCCCTCCACCAGCCCGGTCTTGCGCGTGTCGCGGTACTGCCGCAGCCAGGCATCCCAGCGGCCGCACGCGCTGTAAGCCGTCGACAAAAACGCCTCATCGCCGGTGAGTTGCGCAAGCTCCCACGCCGTGGCGGCGATGGGGACCACCATCTGAATCTGGCCGAAGCCGGTCTCGGTCATCTTCACGCTGGCGGGAAGCTGGCCGTCGGGCCGCTGCAACTCGAAAAAGGCCATGTGGTTGTTGCGCGCGGCTTCAAGCGGCGTCGCAATGGCCTGGCCTGCGGGAATGCGCCTGGCCAGAGTGGCGTAGACGAGGCCTTCATGCGGCCCGCACTCCTGCCAGATGCCCTGGTAAGTGCTGCCCTCGAAGAGAAGCGGGCGCGCGTACCGCGGCACGGTGCGGATATTGCCGCCAAGCGCGGCCAGGGCCGCATCCCAGGTGCTCTTCCAGGCTGCATCGTTGAATTGCTCCGGTTGCGGCGCCCGAATCTGCGCCAGCGATTGCAGCACGGGCGCAGCCAGCGCCGCCCCCGCCACCGTGGCGGCGTTGGCCAGGAATCTTCTGCGGGTTCGGGACGGGAATCCAGTCGGCGCCATGGGTGGATTCAATTGTAATCGGCAGGTTGGAATCGAAGGGAATTCATTTCCCGCGCGAAATGCATGAAGCCGGAATGGCTAAGCCCAGCGGCGATGCGGAAGGGAATCGAACTGGCGTCTATTGCTTCGGCGCGCGCCCCTCTCGCAACGAGAGCGCTAGCAGAACGGCGCTCCCGGCCGCAATTCCCAGAGCGATTGCATAGAGGGCGCAACCCTCCTTGAAACCGCGCAGATCCATGGCGATTCCAATGGGAACCAGTGCGAGACTGCTAAGGATGAGAAAGGTCAGCAGTACCGGTCCGAGGACGAAACCAAGCGGTTTGCGCCGCAGCAGCAGGACCGCAACAATCATGCATGCCGGCACCCCAAAGGCCAAATCCACGACCGCGACTGGGTCTGTGAACTGGCCGGCGTCGCGAACAGCCTGTGGCATCTGGCCCGCGAACAGCGCGGGAACGGCCTCGGCCAGCCAATGGTAAGCAGTGGCCAGGGCCATCATCAGCAGAAGAGCGGCAGTCACTTTCACCGGAGCCCGCGCGCCGAACCGGCGGGCAATCTCTGCTATCGGCAGAGCCGGAAGACTTCCTGCCAGGGCGTAGAAGCTGAGGCCCAGAATGGCGCAGTAAGCCAAGAACATGGCGTTGAAGTGCAGGCCAAATGCGTAACCGAGGAAATCGTAGACAAGGTAGAGAAGGGTACCCATCCACAGCAGCAGCGCCGCGAGAGAGCCGCGTAATGCAAATACAGAGCCGAGGACGAGAATGGGCACTATGAGGAACAGGTTGCCGGCGTCGTTTCCGACGGCCTGGACCGCATGGAGGCTGGTTTCCGCGTGATAGGCGGACGAAAGCAACGATCCACCGAGGCTGGCGCCGGCCAGCAGGAGGGCCAGCGGGAAGCTGAGCCATAGGGTGCGCGGAGGGCGTGCATGGTCGCTCATAGTGGCACACCGATCAGTGAGCGACAGTAGACGCCTGAGTGTCAAGCCTCCAAAAGGCAGGGTCTTGCATCCTTCCCCCTCGCAGTCATCATTTATGAGCGTATTTCACTCACATTGTCATCGCAGCCCCTTGACAAAATGCGCTCGACTTGCCTATCGTTAGCAATTGGAAGGCGAGAGTGCTAGCACGCAGCTGGCGGAACTGCTGAACCGGGTCCGCTGTTCCAGTTTCTTGGGGGCCGCACCTCGGCCTATTCGCAGGTTTTTCCTCAATACCACTCAAATCCCGCGGTCGAGGCTCAACCTTGCCCGCGCGTGAAGGAGAAGCAAAGCAATGGCATCGACATCCGTAGCGACCACATTCACCCCGCTTCATGACCGCATCCTCGTCCGCCGTTTGGAAGAGGGCGAAACCGTCCGTGGTGGCATCATCATCCCCGACAGCGCCAAGGAAAAGCCCCAGGAAGGCGAAGTGATCGCCGTCGGCAAGGGCAAGTCAAACGACGAAGGCAAGGTCTTCCCCCTCGATGTGAAGGCGGGCGACAAGATTCTCTTCGGCAAGTACTCCGGCACCGAGATCAAGATCGACGGCGAAGAGTTCCTCATCATGCGCGAAGAAGAAGTCCTCGGCATCGTGAAGAAGTAATCAGTTATCAGTTTTCAGTTCTCAGTAAAGGCCGCTCCTCGCACCATCGCGCCCCCTCGGAACTGAAGACGGATTACTGACAACTGACCACTGACAACTGACAACTGTTTCAAGGAGAGTTACAAACATGGCAAAGCAGATTCTGCACGGTGAAGAATCCCGTCAGGCGATCCTGCGCGGCGTGAACACGCTCGCGGACGCCGTCAAGGCGACGCTCGGCCCCAAGGGCCGCAACGTTGTGATCGAGAAGAAGTTCGGATCGCCCACCATCACCAAGGACGGCGTGACGGTGGCCAAAGAGATCGACTTGAAGGACCCGATGGAGAACGTGGGCGCGCAACTTGTCCGCGAAGTTGCCTCCAAGACCAGCGACGTGGCCGGCGACGGCACGACCACGGCGACAGTATTGGCCCAGTCCATCTTCCGCGAAGGCGTGAAGACCGTGGCCGCCGGCGCCAACCCGACCGCTCTCAAGCGCGGCATTGAGAAAGCAGTCACCGTGATCATCGGCACCCGCGACAAGGACGGCAAATGGACCGAGGGCGGCGCTCTCGGCAAGCTATCCATGCCCGTCAACGAGGGTTCGGTGGCCCAGGTGGGCGCCATCTCGGCCAACGGCGACCAGGAGATCGGCGACATCATCGCTGCTGCGGTCAAAGTTGTGGGCAAGGATGGCGTCATCACCATCGAGGAGTCCAAAACCATGCATACCGGCCTGGAGACGGTGGAGGGAATGCAGTTCGATCGCGGCTACCTCAGCCCCTACTTCGTCACCGACGCCGAGCGCCTTGAAGTGGTCCTCGAAGACCCCTACATTCTCATCTACGAAAAGAAGATCAGCGCCATGAAGGATCTTCTGCCCCTGCTGGAGCAGGTTGCCCGTGGCGGCAAGCCCCTCCTGATCATCGCGGAAGACGTGGAAGGCGAAGCCCTCGCCACTCTCGTCGTAAACAAGCTGCGCGGCACGCTGAACGTGGCTGCCGTCAAGGCTCCCGGCTTCGGCGACCGCCGCAAGGCCATCCTGGGCGACATTGCCATCCTCACCGGCGGCAAGGCCATCACCGAGGACCTTGGAATCAAGCTGGAAGGCGTGAAGATCGAGGATCTGGGCAAGGCCAAGCGCATCACCATCGACAAGGACAACACCACCATCGTGGACGGCGCCGGCAAGGGAAGCGACATCGAAGGCCGCGTCAAGGAGATTCGTTCGCAAATCGAGAAGACGACCTCGGACTACGACAAGGAGAAGCTCCAGGAGCGGCTGGCCAAGCTGGTCGGCGGCGTCGCCATCATCAAGGTGGGCGCGGCCACCGAGACCGAGCTGAAGGAGAAGAAGGCTCGCGTCGAGGATGCGCTGCACGCCACCCGCGCGGCGGTCGAGGAAGGCATCGTCCCCGGCGGCGGCGTAGCTCTGGTTCGCGCCATTCCGGCCGTCGACGAGCTCATCAAGACCCTGGAAGGCGACGAGAAGATCGGCGCGCAGATCGTTCGCCGCTCACTCGAAGAGCCACTGCGCCAGATCGTCGCCAATGCCGGCGAAGAGGGCGCGGTGGTAGTGGCCAAGGTGATGGAGTCCGCAGACTCGCACTTCGGCTACAACGCCCTGACCGGCACCTTCGAGGATCTGGTCAAGGCCGGCGTCATCGACCCCACCAAGGTCACTCGCACGGCGCTCCAGAACGCGGCCTCGATCGCCGCTCTGCTGCTCACCACCGAAGCCCTGGTTGTCGAGATTCCGGAGCCCAAGTCCGCTCCGGCAGGCGGCGGCCACGGCGGCGGCATGGACGGCATGTACTAAGGACAGGGGTCAGGGGTCAGGGATCAGGGATCAGGGGTCAGTAAGAGCCTGGCCCCAGTTCGGACTCCACGGGTTCAGTCACTGAAGCAGCCAAATGGGCCTCCAGCTTCGGCTGGGGGCCTTTTGCTTGCTGCGCCGCGCATCATTGACGGTTTGGAGGTGCAAGTCCTCTCGCGCAGCCGGCAACTGTTCATCAGCCTTCTTCAATGGTATCTTCTCCGCAAGTCCCCAGCGATTGAGATAGCTTCCAGCCGTGCAAACAGCCAGCGCGACCTCCGTCCGGCGGAGTATTGGTCTGCGTGTAGCAGTCACCCAACGAGTCGCCTGCCGCATACCAAAGAGCGATTGCCCGAGTTCGACTCTCCAGCACGTAGTTCTCACACAGCGTGGTTGAGGCCGTACCATTTCAATGCAGGAAGTTCTTTTGCACCGTGGAGCGCGGCGAGGGACGATGAACCGTGAATGGCACAAAGAGCACAAGATGCCGGCCGGGGCGACCGAGAAAGAGCGGATCGAGTGGCATCTGGAACACGCAAGGAACTGCGCGTGCAGGCCAATTCCTAAAGAAGCTGTTGGCAAAGGCGGAGAAACGGGGAACAGCAAATAACCATGAGGCTGCGGCTGCGGTAAACTTGCAGCCAATGCGAGTGTTTGGCATCGACTGCGGCACCGAGATTACCGGCTTCGGCGTTGTGGAGTCTTGCGACGGCGGGCGCCAGCCTCGTCTGGCCTGCAAGGCGATGGGGGCCATCCGGCTCAAGAAGACGCTGACAACCCCGGCTCGGCTGGAACAGGTCTTTCGGGAGCTGACCGCGGAGTTGGAGCGCTGGAGGCCGGACGCGGTGGCGATCGAGGAGGTTTTCTACTCAGTGAATGCCAAGTCGGCGCTGAAACTGGGACAGGTGCGGGGGGTGGCTCTGCTGGCGGCGGCGATGCAGGGGCTGCCGGTGGCAGAGTATGCCCCGCTGAAGATCAAGTCGAGCGTGGTGGGCTACGGGCTGGCGCGGAAGGAGCAGGTGCAGTTCATGGTGGCGCGGCTGCTGGAGCTGACCGAAGTGCCGCAGCCGGCGGATGCGGCCGATGCGCTGGCGATTGCGATTTGCCACATTCATACGGCAGAGACGCTTGGGCTGCATGGGGTGGGGCAATGAAGAGTGTTTGGGTCGCCCTGGCCCTAGTCGCGCTGGCGCTCCCTGCGCGCGGCGAGGTAGGCAATGCGGCGGGGCCGGTGTTTCAGGTGGACTTCTCTCATCCGGGACTTTCTCCGTCGCAATGGACGATGACGCTTCGGCCGGATGGGAGCGGGCATTTCCGTTCGGAGCGGGGCGGCAGGGCCGGCGCAGCTTCGCAAGCGATCTTGGCGCCAGAAGTAGATCGGGATATCCGGGTGAGCGTGGAGTTTGCGGCTCACGTCTTCCAAACGGCGCAGCGGAAGAAGCTCTCGAATTCGGAGTGCGAGAGCCACTTGAAGGTGGCCTTTCAAGGAATGAAGAAGCTGAGTTTGAGCGGGCCGGACGGCACGTGGGTTTGCGCATTCAACTATTCGCAAGATAAGAAGATTCAAGAGCTTGGCGACTCGCTTGTGGCAGTGGCGGGGACCATTCTGGAGGGAGCGCGGCTGGAGATGCTGCTGCGCCACGACCGGCTGGCGCTTGACAGCGAAACGGAGTACCTGACAGAGGCCGCGAAGGATGGGCGCGTGCAGCAATTGGGCGCCATCCAGGAGATTCTGGAACGGCTGGCGGATGATCCTGGGGTGATGGAACGGGTGAGGAAGAGAGCCCGGGCTCTGCTGGAAAGAGCGGGAATCAGGGAGCAGGGACTGGGAACGATGGATTAGAGATCTGGCTGGCAGGAACATATTCCCGCCAGGCGGAATTCTGTCGAGACTTTTATACTGCCAAGGTGTCTTATGAGTGCCGGCCTGCCGGGCAAGGGAGCTTACGCTTGGAGGCAGGGGCAGAGGAGAGGACTAACGCCATGAATCGCATTGCGAATCCCTTGGAGCTGGTTGGACGCAGGTTGAGCTCGGGTGTGTTGGGGCTGGCCGCGCTTGCGCTGGGAACAGTGCTGCTTTCTCAAGCGGCAGTGGCCGGCGATGCCGCGGGGCCGGCGCGCGCGGCGCGGCTAAGCACCGTACAGGGGCACGCGCGAGTTGCCCAGGGCGCTGAGGCGCTTGCCGATCAGGCGGTTGCGAATACGCCGCTCTTTGAGGGGATGCGAGTGGCAACGGAGGACGACGGCCGCGCCGAGATTCAGCTGGAAGACGGGAGCGTGGCGCGGCTTTCGCCGAACAGCGCGCTGACGCTGGCGGTGCTGCGCGGGCAGGGCGGGAGCGGCGAAGCGGAGATCGTGCTGGAGAGCGGACTCGGTTACTTCGAGGTCCAGGGCGGGGGGCAGGCCGGAACCATCAAGATTCGATTTGGCGACAGCATGGTGACGGCCAGCGGCTACACGGTGCTGCGCGTCAACCTGGACAACCCACCGGGCGAGTTGGCCGTTTTCTCAGGCAATGCCCACCTGGAACGGGGATCCGCCCTGGCAGTGGACCTGCATGGGGGCGAGAGCGTGACGCTGAGCGGCTCCGATGCCGCCCGCTACGAGCTGACCGAGTCGATCGAACCGGACTCGTGGGACTCATGGAACTCCGACCGCGACCAGATGCTGACGGCCGAGGCCGCGTCGAAGACTGGTGCGGCGAAGGACTATGCCGACAGCGGCAACCCGGCTTGGAACGCCCTGGACGCGAATGGGAGCTGGTATAACGTGCCGGGGCAGGGAAGTATCTGGTCGCCTTATGACGCCGCCGACCCGGGATTCGACCCCTACGGAAGCGGGTACTGGATGTGGACGCCCCGGTTTGGCTACATCTGGGTATCGGGCTACTCCTGGGGCTACACGCCTTTCCAATGCGGCATGTGGAACTACTACGACAGCTTTGGATGGGGGTGGATGCCGGGGATGGGCGGCTGCATGCCCTGGTGGGGAAATGGCTACATTGGCCCCAACATCGGCATCGGCTTCGGCGGGTATCGTCCACCGTTGCCCCCGCATCGGCGGCCTCGTCCGATCGGCGGCCCGGGAGGAAAGTTTGAGGCTTCTCCGCTGGTGGCCGTGAACCGGCGTCCGGCTATTGGGAGCGGCGCGCTGCCGCCGCGCAACAGAACAGGCGCGGTGGTGATAGCCGGGCAGACGGTGCAGCCGGTTCGTCCGCTGAATCCCCGGCCGGTTTACGACCACTCGGCCTCGGCGTTTGTAAACCGGACGGTTTATCCCGGGGCGAGCCTGGGAGCAAGTTCGGGAGCGAGGCCGCTGGGCGCGGCGGGGCCGGGTTTTGGTGTTACTCGTCAAGGATCGTTGGGCAGTTCGCCCGGTTCCTTTGCCGCCAGACCGGCGGGCGGAAGCAGCCAAGCCTCCTCGGCGCCCGGCCGTGGTTCTTCCGGAGGCGGCTACGCTGGCGGCGGGTCTGCTAGCCATTCCTCTGGCGGGGGCGGATATTCCGGCGGCGGATCGGCCAGCCACTCTTCGGGCGGTGGCGGATTCACCGCTGGTGGTGGTGGCGGAGGAGGCTCCCATAGCGGTGGCGGATCAAGCAGCAGCGGCGGGGGATCGCACCGCTAACCGGAAGACGATTCATAATGAGGGGCTGCTTCGCTGGGCGGAGCGGCCCTTTCTGTATCAGGGCAGTTCTCTTGCAGGCATCGCCAGAGAGCCGCCAAGGCCTCGATTGGCAGGGCTTCGGCGCGGGCTCGGGGGTCAATGTCCGCCCGAGCAAGAGCGGCAGCGGCAGCGGCGGGGGGAATGCCGGCGGCGCGAAGATTGTTCAGGATGGTCTTGCGCTTCTGGGCGAAGGCTTTGCGGACGAAGGGAATGAACCTGGCCTCATCTACGCCGAGTTCTGCGAATCGCGGGACAAAGCGCCAGCGGAATACGGTGGAGTACACGTCGGGCGGCGGCGAAAATGCCGAAGGCGGAAGTGTGAAGAGACATTCCGCGGGGCCATACATCTGCACCGTGACCGAGAGAAGGCCGTAGTCGCGGGAGCGGGGCTGGGCGGCGATGCGATCTGCCACTTCGCGCTGAACCATGAGAACGGCGCGGTCGAGGGAGGCATGGCAAGCGGCGAGTCTGAGCAGAATCTGCGAGGTGATTCCGTAGGGCAGGTTACCGACGACGGGGAGGCGTTGGCCAGCGGCAGGCGCGACGCGCGAGACTGCGGTGGCAAAGTCGAAGGTAAGCACGTCCTGCTCGATCACCGTGACGCGGGCGGGCGGGAATTGGGCGCGAAGATGGGCGGCGAGGCCGTGGTCCAGCTCGATGGCCAACACGTGGGCGGCGCGCGCGGCGAGCGCTCCTGCGATGGCGCCGGCGCCTGGGCCGATCTCGACGACAGTGCGGCCGGAGAGATCGCCCAATGACGCGGCGATGCGCTCGATGGCTTGTGTGTCGTTGAGGAAGTTCTGGCCGAGCTTGGGTTTGGCGGGCATGACGCTGCTTCGATGGTAGACGAGGAGGCTCGGGCAGCGGTGGGGAACGCCGGGCTTGCTGCTGGGCTGTCTTTTGCGGCGTGGATGCTCAAAGGCGAGTTCACAGCACAAATCTTGTAACGTTGCGGCGCTCGGTCGTGTCTAACTGGTAGTAGTCGGCACTTTCCCCGTGCGAGGTCAACCATGCTCATCGGCAATCCGCCTGAAATTCCCTCTTCCGCCATCACCCCGAAGGACCAGTACATGAACCGCCGCCGCTTTCTGCGCGGAGCCGTTACCGGGGCGGCAGCCGCAGGTGCTGCCGCGCTGGGGGCGGAGCGTCTGGCCGAATTGGTTTCGCCCAGCACGGGCGCCCTGGCCGGAACCAAACTCGAGACTGTGAAGAGCCCGCTGACCACCACCGGCGAGGAGCTGACCAGCCTCAAGGACGTGACTACCTACAACAACTTCTACGAGTTTGGCGTGGAAAAGGACGAGCCATCGCTGAATGCCGGCGGCCTGCCCACGCGGCCGTGGACGGTGCGGGTGGATGGGGCGGTCAAGAATCCCAAGACATTCGACATCGACGCTTTGCTCAAGCTGCGGCCGCTGGAGGATCGCGTCTATCGGCATCGCTGCGTCGAGGCCTGGAGCATGGTGATCCCCTGGGTCGGCTACTCGCTCTCGGAGTTCATCAAGCAGTGCGAGCCGCTTTCGAGCGCGAGGTATATCCAGTTTCTCTCTTACTACGACAAGCGAGTCGAGAAGTGGGCCTCTGGAAGCGCCATCTCCTGGCCATACTCCGAGGGACTGCGCATGGATGAGGCGATGAATCCGCTGGCGCTGCTCACATTCGGACTCTACGGTGAGGTGCTGCCCAACCAGAATGGCGCGCCGTTGCGGATTGTGGTGCCATGGAAGTACGGTTTCAAGTCGGCCAAATCGATTGTGGGTGTGCGCTTCCTTGACAAGATGCCGCCGACCACCTGGAACGATCAGGCGCCCAGCGAATACGGTTTCTACTCGAACGTCAACCCCAATGTGGACCATCCCCGCTGGAGCCAGAAGACGGAGCGGCGCATCGGGCAGCCCTTTTACGCGCAGCGGCGCACCACGCTGCTCTTCAACGGCTACAGCGATCAGGTTGCATCGCTATACAACGGCATGGACCTGCGCAAGTATTTCTGAAGCGGGCTAACTCCGCTAACTGGATAGCCATGAAGAGATCGACCCTCATCCCGCTCAAAATACTCACCTGGCTGGCCTGCCTATGGCCGCTGGCCAGGCTTGTTTGGAGCGCGGCGGCCAGCAATCTTGGCGCTGATCCAACGGCTACGATTACCTTCGCCACCGGGCTCGCTACGCTGAGGCTGCTGACGGTTTCGCTTGCGATAACTCCGCTGCGGAGGCTGTCGCCGCGCCTCAACTGGCTCATCAAATTCCGGCGCCTTCTGGGGCTCTTCGCATTCTTCTACGCATCGCTGCATCTGGCAACGTATGTCGCCCTCTACGCCGGCTTCGATGTGAACGCGATGGCCGCCGACATAGCCAAGCGCCGTTTTATCACGGTCGGCGCTGCCGCGTGGCTGCTGCTGCTGCCGCTGGCGGCCACCTCGACCAACTGGGCCATTCGCAAGCTGGGCGGCAAGCGCTGGAACCGGCTCCACAAGCTGGTCTATGCAGCCGCCGTTTGCGGAGTGATTCACTACTGGTGGCAGGTGAAGCCGGGGGTGCTGACGCCGCTGACAATAACAGTTATTCTGGGAATCTTGCTGCTGGCGCGGCCCGCTTGGACCTTGCAGCAGAAGTGGCTCCGGAGCAGGAAAGCCGCTGCTTTTCGGCCAGCCGGCTAACTTCGGCCGCAAATCCGCTACCTGCGCAGCATCGAATGGCGTCGCCTATTGGTTATGTAGCTTATCCGGCGGCATCGCGGCAAGCGGTATCTGCATATCGTCCATGTCGTTCAGAACCACGAGCGGAATCTCCTTATCGGCATAACTAACGACGGCGGGGACTTTTGCCGCCGCGGCTGGAGAGTTATCGGCGCCCGGCTCGGCAGCCTTCCGCTCCGCATCCTGCGCGCCTGAGACAGCGAGAATGTACTTGCCTTCGGCAACATACTGCAAAGAAAAGCTCCCATCGTCGAGGATGGAAGTCTCCCGCGCCTTCTCACGGTCGTTGGCGTCGAGCAGACGCACAGTCCCGCGGCCCAGCGCGTGCCCGTCGGCAAGGGCTGTTACTGTTCCCGCGACGGTATGCAATCCGGAAAGCGGGATCACGATGTCCGCGCCGCTTGCAGTCTCTCCCGCCTGTACCTTCACGGTCGACGCATCCTTTTTGCGGAAGGTGTTGCCCAGGCAAACGCGCGGGGCGGAGTCTTGCGAACCGGAGGGCATCAAGGCGCAAACGGCATACTCGCCGGCGGGTAGATTGGTCAGGCTGAAGCGTCCGTGACTGTCGCTGACCGCGTGCGTCGACCACCCATCGAAGAGTGCCAGACCGACCTCTGTCAGGCCGCTCTTCTCACTCTTCCGGAAGAGTTGAAAATGCATTCCGATGGCAGGACTTCCGTCGTCGTAGGTCACCGTTCCGCCGATCTCGGCGGCGCGCTCAATTTGCAAAGTGACCTCGGCAGTCTTATGCACGCTTGCCGTCAGCTCGACCAGGTGATCCTTCCACTGATCGAGAGCATCGAGATTGCGCTCCTTGTCGGTACCCAATGCATTGAGCCGGGCGAAGTCCAGGCTGGTCAGAGGGTCCAGGTATCCTTCCTGTGTTGCAAATGCATAATAGCGGCCCGGTTCGACGGCCTCGATCCGGAATCGCCCATCCAGGTCCGTAATCGCGGTCTCCGTGGCCGGCAGTGGGCTACCCTGATCGCTGCTCTCGTCCGCCTTGCTCTTGTCCGTCTTGGCATTCGCCTTGGGGGCGGCGGAGAGAGTCACCGTGGCAAAGCGCGCGGGCTTGCCCGTATCCGCGCACAGGACAATTCCGGCAACCGCACCCTTGGTGGGATCGGGCTTCTTGGGCTTGTTTTCGCAGCCGGCCAGCAACAGGCAGGCGAGAGACAGAATCCACATCCGGCGCAGCCGCGCCATGGCCAGCCTCCACGATGATTCAGGACTGAGGGAATTGTAGCGCCGCCTGGGCCACGGGACGGTAGCTCCTCCGGTGCAGCGGGGTCGGCCCGAGCAGTTCGAGGGCCGCCTTGTGGACCGGGCACGGGTAGCCTTTGTGCTGGGCCAGGCCGTAGCCGGGGAACTTGCGGTCCAGTTCGACCAGCAGCCGGTCGCGATGCACTTTGGCCAAAACGCTGGCAGCAGCTATGGATAGACTGGTCGCGTCGCCCCGGATGACGGCCTGCTGAGGGCAATCCCAGTCGATGGTGTCGCGGCCGTCAATGAGCAGGAAGTCCGGGCTGAGCGTCAACTGCTCCACGGCCCGGCGCATGGCCAGCAGCGATGCCCGGCGAATGTTGACGCGGTCTATGGTCTCAGCATCCACGGCGGCTATCGCCCAGGCCACGGCCTTCAGGCGAATCTCCAGGTCGAGTTCGTTGCGCTTCTTCTCGGAGAGCTTCTTCGAATCGGTCAGGCCTTGCAGACAGCATCCTCTTGGAAGAATCACCGCGGCCGCCACCACCGGCCCAAACAGCGGCCCGCGGCCCACCTCGTCCAGACCGGCAATGCGCAGGGCGCCGCGCTCGCGCGCGGCCTCTTCGAGCTGGAATCCGCAGATCGGGCCTTTCGTCATGCTTTGAGTATAGAAAGCAAAACCCCCAGCCGAGTGGGCCGGGGGTCTGATGGGGAGGGATTTCCGGGAATCAGGCGCGGACCTTGCCGGTGACGCGGTCCACTTCCTTCAGGCGGGCGGCCTTGCCACGCAGTCCGCGAAGGTAAAAGAGCTTGGCGCGGCGCACCCGGTAGCTGCGAATCTTCTCGATCTTATCGATCACCTTGGAATTGAAGGGGAAGATGCGCTCCACGCCCTGCCCAAAGCTCATCTTGCGCACGGTGAAGGTGCCTTGCGGCCCTTTGTTGATGGCGATGACCAAGCCCTCAAAGGCCTGTAGCCGCTCCTTTTCGCCTTCCTTGATCTTCACCTGGACGCGAACCTGATCGCCTGGCACGAACTCCGGAAGGTCGGTGCGCTTGAGTTTGTCGGCCAAGCGCTGCATTACGGGATGAATTGACATTGTGTTTTCCTACAGTTGGACTCAGAACCTCAAGTTTATCAGAGAAGGAGCTTTCGTGCCTAATCCGCCGCTCGGATTCAAGAGTTTACGCATACGATCCGCCATGGCTCGGATGATGCCTGAGTTGGGGTGGAGTTGTATCGTCTAGCTCAGACGTCGGTCGGCCAGATCGCAAATCATGTTTTTGCGCTGCCGTGATATTCTGTGGCGGCTTCTCGACCAAAGGAGGTTTGAGCGATGAAGATGAATGGAATTGCACTACTTGGATTGGCAATGATGCTTGGGACCACAGCGATTGGCTCGCCCAAGGCGTATGGAAATCCCAATGGTTCGGCAACTCCGGTCTTAGGGCAGGAGCGCGGGTGGGATGCGCCTCCAAACGAGCTGAACGACACCCAGCGTCGCGGCTTTCGCGACGGCATCGAAGGCGCACGCAAGGATTTTGAGAACCACCGCCGTTTCACCCCCGACAACCGCGACGAATACCGCAATCCGCATCTGCCGTTCGATCTCAGGGAGGCGTACCAAGAGGGCTTCCGCCGCGGATACGCGGTTGGGGTCGCTCATCTGACCCAGCCCCAGATGCGAGACGAGCCCCGGCCGCCGATGCAAATGGACCAACCCGCCCACCACGGCTGGGGGATCGTTCTGGACGCTCTGACCGATATTCAGCGTCGAGGCTATCAGGAGGGAGTAGAGGGCGCGCGCAGGGATTTCGAGAACCACCGCCGCCCCGACCCCAACAACCGCGACGAGTACCGCGATCCGCCTGTGCCACCGGGGCTGAAGGACGAGTATCGCGAAGGCTTCCGGCGCGGCTATGAGGAAACCGTCTCTCAAAGGATGGGTGAGGTGGAACAGAGGGAGTGGAATGCTGCCCCCGATCGCTTCAGTGAGATTCAGCGCCGGGGCTTCCAGGACGGCATGGAAGGCGCGCGGAGAGATGTCGAGAATCGTCGCCGGCCCGACCCCGACAACCGCGATGAGTACCGGAATCCGAATGTGCCGCCGCAATTACGAGATGAGTACCGCGAAGGCTTTCGGCGTGGCTATGAACGCACCATTGCGCACCTGATGGGCGAAACGGATCGCCGCTGAAAACTCAATGAATGCCGGAAGACCGGGTTCGCGCGAACCGAGTCTTCCGGCGCCTCAACCTGGACGAGTTGTTGAACTGCCGAGAGACAGGCTGAATTGTTCTGTGCAGCCGGAGCTATAGTTGTTGGGTATGGACGAGAAACGCGAACTGCTTCGCCATGCGCTGGCCACCCTTGCCTATCGCGCCGCTCGAGCCCTCGACGGCGCGCCTGACCACTTTGCGGGCTTTGACGGAGCGGGCCGCCTGCCCGTTCAAATCTTGGCCCACATGGGCGATCTGCTTGACTGGTCGCTGAGCGCAGCCATTGGGCAGGAGCGCTGGCGACCCTCCCAGCCGCTTGCCTGGGCCGATGAGCGGCAGAGGTTCTTTTCCTCCCTCCAGGCCTTTGACTCGTTCCTCGCGTCTGACGGGACGCTCCACGCGCCGGTCGAGCGATTGTTGCAAGGTCCGATGGCCGACGCGCTCACCCACGTGGGTCAACTGGCCATGCTGCGGCGTTTGTCCGGCAGCCCCACGCGCGGAGAGAACTTCTACGTGGCCGCCATTGTCGCTGGCCAGGTGGGCGCAGACCAGCCCGCGCCGGTTCAACCATTCAAGTAGCGCTAGACGCCTTCCCCGCGGATCGCATCCAGCACCCGGCGGTCTTCGCCGCTGAGGGCCGCGCGCTCCAGCAGGTCAGGCCGGTTGGCCAAGGTCTTGCGCAACTGCTGCTCGCGACGCCAGCGGCGAATCTGCTGGTGGTCGCCGTTCATCAGCACCTCCGGTGCGCGCACTCCGGCGAACTCGGCGGGGCGCGTGTAGTGCGGGTAGTCCAGCAGGCCGCCTGAGCCGTGCTGCGAGCGGGGAACGCCGTCAGCATCGGAGGCGATTTCGGCGTCGGCCACGCCAAAGCTCTCGAATTCGCCGGAAGCTTCGTTGCCCAGCACGCCGGGAACCAGCCGCATGACCGCATCCACCACCACCGCCGCGGCCAGCTCGCCTCCGCTCAGCACGTAGTCGCCGATCGACAGCTCCTGGTCGCAGTAGAGCTGGTTGATGCGCTCGTCAACGCCCTCATAGCGGCCGCAGATCAGCACAATCCTTTCGAGTCCGGCCAGCTCGCGGGCAACGGCCTGGTTGAACGGCCGCCCTTGCGCCGAGAGCAAGATGACGCGTGTACACGATCCATCAGCGGCTAAAGCCTGCTCTTCATTTAGGGGTGTCTCCGGCACGACTGAAGTCGTGCCCTGACACGATTGCGTGGCTTGACACGGTTGGGGGGGCGTTTTGGGTTCGATGCCCAGCGCGGCCAGCGCCTCGGCCAGCGGCTCGGGCTTCAGAACCATGCCTTCGCCGCCTCCGAACGGCCGGTCGTCCACGGTGCGGTGACGGTCGTGGGCAAAGGCGCGGAGATCATGCATGCCCACCTCGATCAATCCTTCGCCCAGCGCGCGGCGCAGAATCCCGTGCTCGAAGATGCTCGAAAAGAAGCCGGGGAAGATGGTGACAATCTCGAATCGCATACTCATCGATGATATAGGGCTTGCTCGCGCGCCGGCGCCGCTAGTCCCGGCTGGCGTTCTGCGGGGGATTTCAACCACCGTCATCCGGTGAATGTGTTCTAATGTTGGCCAACTGCCATGGCTGACCTGGATGGACTACTAAACCGCTGGCAAGAGGCCGGCGTCCTGGATGCGGAGGCCGCGCGCCGCATCCGCGCCTTCGAACTCGACCTGAAACGCCCCACCGGTCTGCGCTGGCTCGGCATCGTCGCGCTGGTTCTCGGAGCCATCCTGCTGGCCGGCGGCGTGGTGCTCTTCGTCAATGCTCACTGGGACGACATGCGCCCCGGCCTGCGCTTTGCTCTGGTTGTCGCCATGGTAACCGTCTTCCACCTGGGCGGAGCTTGGACGCGCGAGCACTTTCACGGGCTTTCCACCGCTCTGCATGCTGTTGGAACCGTCTCCACCGGCGCGGCCATTGCGCTCGTCGGCCAGATCTTCAATATCCAGGAGCACTGGCCGGCGGCGATCCTGCTCTGGGCCATTGCAGCGCTGGCAGGCTGGATTCTGCTCCAGGATGAGGCGCAGCAGATTCTCACCCTGCTCTTGTTCCCAGCGTGGATTCTCTCGGAGTTTTCATTCGCCGCCGAAGGCCACATCGGCGAAAGCGTCTATATCGGCCGCTTTCTGATCGTCTGGGCGGTTCTGTATCTGACTTTCTTTCTCGGCTCAAAGCACAAAGTTATCCAAGGCGTTTTATTTGCTGTCGCGGCTGTTGCCGTGCTGGTTGGAATCATCTTCTTGCTGGAGGGTTGGCCTTCCTGGGGGCAGCAGACTTATTTGCCCTTCGGAACTCGCGTCTGGGGCTGGATTGTCATTGCCGTGACGCCGCTCTGCATTGCTCTCATCCGGCGGCGCAAGACAATGGTTCCCGTAGCTATTGCCATCGTCTTTTCGATTGACCTGCCATGGTGCCAGCGGATTTGGACGGAACACTTCGACTACCGCAACATCCACACTTCGTATGTCCGCAACGAACCCAACCTCGCCGCCCACGCATTTGTTGCTGCCTTTGCCGTCTTCATCATCTGGTGGGGCGTGCGCCAGGCCAGCATTGCGCTGGTCAACCTGGGAATCGCCGGCTTCGCCGTCGCGGTGGGCTGGTTTTACTTCAGTGACATCTACGACAAGGTGGGCCGGTCGCTGGGCCTTATCGGCCTGGGTATTCTCTTCCTGGCCGGCGGTTGGGGGCTTGAAAAGGCGCGCCGCCGGTTGATCGACCGCATGGGGCAAACAAATCCTTCCACGCTGGAGGCCAAATGAAGCTCTCCAAAGCATCCATCGCTCTGCTTGTGATTCAGTTGGCGCTGGTGTCATCCATCGCCGCCAAGTATCTCTACCAGCGCTGGCGCTGCCCCCGCGTTTGGACACGTACCGTAGCTTACGATCCAGAGCTGCCCATGCGCGGCCGCTACCTGAGCGTGCAACTGATCGTGGACGGCTGCCAGAGCACGCTCCCCTCGGCGAAGGAGGCCGCGATGCCGAGGAACCTGGACGGCGTGCCGGTGGGCAGCAGATTCTCAATCAACGCGCCCGGCACGGTCTCCTTCCCTGCGGTGCTTAAGGTAGAAAACAACAGGCTGATGGCCATTCGCATACCGGAGGGCGACAACCAGTCTCGCGGACAGATCGTCTCCGCCCAACCGGGCTCGTCGTGCGATAACCTTCGCCTCAACCAGCCGGTTGACTTCTATATAGCCGAGCATGCCGCCAGCCCAGTGCCGGTCAAGCCCGGCCAAGAGCTGTGGATCGAGGTCACTGTCCCGCCCAAGGGCCCGCCACGGCCCATTCAACTGGCGCTGAAGCAGGATGGAGCGTGGAAGCCGCTGGCGTTTCAATAAACCCGACCTTGCGTGAGGATTCTTACAGGGGCGGGATGAGCCTGTTCAGCTTCTTCCGGGCGCGTTCAGCTCGGCAAGCCCCTCCGGCAGCGCCATCTCAACGCGTTTGCCTGCCAGATCGATGCTGCGCAGGTAGCTTTTTGCAAAGGGAATGAGGACTTCGCCGGCCGCACCGCGCACCACCAGCAGGGCCACCGGCCCGGCGGCGCGGTCCACTTCTTCTATCTCGCCCACAACCACAGGCGCTTCGCCGGCCACGTCCACCAGCGTGCAGCCGATCAGGTCGGCAATATAAACCTCGTCCTCGCCAAGCGTGGCGCGCTCAGCCACTGGAACTGCCACGATCAGGCCGGCCAGGGTCTCGGCGGCGGAGATAGAGTCCACCCCGGCGAAGTGCAGCACCACGCCGCCTTTGTGCAGCCAGTGTGCGACAAGTTCCACCTCCCGCGGAGAAGCGGCCCGGAGCTGCTTCGGCAAGAAGCCAGAGCCGCCGGCGTCGGCGAATTTTTCAGGGAAGTCGGTAAGAAGGTCGGCGAAGACCTCGCCTTTGCGTCCCTGCGGACGGCGAATGCGGGCCAGCCAGACCCACGATTCAGGATGTTTGGCTTCCTCGTGCAAGGTCATCGCCGCCTCCGGGACTTGCCGGATGCTTGAGGGGCAGAAGCTAGTGCAGACTTACGTCGTCTTCTTCCAGGATGTCGAGCGTGTAGCGGTGATGCAGCTTCATGCTGACGGCGCCCAGAATGGTGCGCACCGAGCGGGCGGTGCGCCCCTGCTTGCCGATGACCTTGCCCACGTCCTGCGGCGCAACACGCAGCTTGAGAACCGTGTTGTCGTCGCGGTCCACGGATTCCACTTCGACGGCTTCCGGCTCATCCACCAGAGCCCGCGCAATCTCGCGGACCAGCTCGGCGGCTGAGGTCTGTGCGACTATATCTTGCTGGGTCATGCTCTTGCCTCTGACCAGATGGTTCTTGAATTAGCGGCCCGAAAAAGCTGCCTTGACGTTGTGCGCCGAATAGTATCAGCCGGAACCCGCCTCCGTCAGCAATTGCGCGCGCGAACCCGCGCCGCGCGCATCTGAGATTGAGAAGCGCGAGGGATCAGGCCGCGGCCGATTCCTGCAGCCGGGGCCGGCGCCGGGTTCTTGGCCACCAGCTTTGCCACGATCGGCGACAGTTGCGCGCCCACGCCGCGCCAGTAGGCGACGCGCTCGTGCTTCAGCTCGACCGTGGCCGGGTTGGTGCGGGGGTTGTAGGTGCCGACGACCTCGATCGAACGGCCATTGCGGGCGCGGTCCTTCTCGATGACCACGATGCGGTAGTAGGGCTGCTTGCGGGCGCCAAAACGCGCCAAACGAATCATCACCACGGCGATACGGTTCCTTTCAAACTCCAGTGCTCTGTTGGGGTCTACGGGGTTGTTCCCAGCCGGCGGCAGCTTTGCTCATGCGCGCCGAGCCGGATCGGCAGCCGGGACGGATCGCCCAGCCTCACAAGACTCAACAATCAAGTATCGCCGAAAGCGGCGCATTGGAGCAAGTATCGAAGGAGAGACAGTGCGGTAGACTGAGAGCAAAGTCGAACGAGGATTGCACGATGTGGCCATTTACCCAGAAGGCAGGCGAATCTCCACGTACCCCAAAGCCGGACGACTGGCTCTTGGCAAGAATGCAGCGCAATGGCTTTCCCCTGAACGTCCGGATGGCGAACGCCTACACAGACCTTGGGTGTGTACCTGGCTACGAGCACAAGATCATCATCGTGGTGCCACTTCGTGATCCACAACCGTCAGGACTGCCTGAAGACAGTGAATTTGACGAGTTGAAGGCGGTTGAAATATCCCTCTGCGGGGTGCTCGAGGCCGAGAACGAATCGCTTTGTGTGTTGGCTATTACCGGATGCGGCACACGCGATCTTATTTTTTATACGCGGAATCCCAAGCAGGCACGCAAGAAGATTGAGACTGTAAAAGCAATCATAACCAGTCACAAGATCGACGTGGCCATCCAGCCAGACAGGGATTGGGAGCTTTACGGCTTCTTCAGCAAGGCAGTTGCCGCCTCTCGTTCGGCGGAAACAAAGACCTCAGCATAAGCTGCGCTCCTCGAATCCAACTGATTCGTCTTGGCTCCAACGTGTAGGTGCAAGACGCCATAGCCTCATCCGGAACGGAGGCTGCCGCAAGCAACTAAGCTGAATGTAAAGGAGAATCTCGCAATGAGCGAATTGAATCCCTATGACCGCTTTCTCGACGGCCGGCCGCTGGAGACGATCCTGGCCGCAACTCCCGGCGCGCTCGGCTACGTAATCGACCTTCTCGGCGCAGAGAAGTCCGCTATTCCGCCGGCTCCCGGCAAATGGAGCGCGGCGGAGATTGCCTGCCACCTGGCCGACTGCGAAGTTGCCTTTGCATTTCGTCTGCGCCAGACGCTGGCCGAGGATGCGCCGACGATCCAGCCCTTCAATCAGGATAGCTGGGCCGCGACCTACCCCGGCGTCCCTGCCAGCCAGGCGGTTGAGGTGTTCACCGCGCTGCGCGGGTGGAATCTGCTTTTGATTCGCGCGGTTCTGCCTGATGCGGCGGATCGGCCGGTCACGCACCCCGAGCGGGGCGCGATGACTTTCCTGACGCTTGTCGAGACCATGGCCGGGCACGACTTGAACCACTTGGGTCAGCTCCAGAGGCTACCAGGAGTTGCAGCGGACTGAACAAATTAGACAAGCAACTCGCAGAGACCGGGAAAAGCGAATTTGAACCTGCAAGATATCGCCGCTGCCACGTTCTCAAGACGGGTACAGCGGCGATTCTTTGTCTTGACCGGGAACCATTTTGTACTCGCCGGGGTCAAAGACAATAGCATTCCCGTTTGTCTGTCCGAGGAGGTTTCATGCGCCGGATTCTTGCCGGATTCTTTCTTGCCGCCTTCACGCTGACCCTGGCCGCGCAATCCGCGGCTGGGCCTACAGCCAAGTCCAAAGCGCCCGCGCAGGCTGCCGGGGCGGCAGCGGCGGCGCCAGGCCCGTCATCGACCATCAAAGACCTGCCGGTGCGCAAGGTCGTCCTCTACAAGAACGGCGTGGGCTACTTTGAGCACGCCGGCACGGTGAGCGGCAACCAGCGCGTGGCCATCGACTTCACCTCGCCGCAGTTGAACGACGTCTTGCAGTCGCTCACCGTGCTGGACGAGGGCGGCGGGCGGATCGCCGGGGTCAACTACAACTCCACCACGCCGCTGGCCGAGCAGCTCAAATCGCTCTCGCTGGGCATGAGCGACGATCCCACCTCCACCGAGCTCTTTCAGGCGCTGCGCGGGCAGCGGGTCGAGGTGACCGGCGGCCCGGGCGGCGCGATCACCGGCCGGCTGATCTCCATCGAGTCGCGCACGGAGAAGTCCGGCACGCGGCGACAACACGGTGGACAAGTTCTACCTGACGCTGGTCGCCACCTCGGGCGCGGTGCGGGTGATCGAGCTGACGCCGGCGCTGAGCGTGCGCCCGCTCGACGCGAATCTCCAGGGCCAGCTCGACCGCTATCTTGAGCTGCTCAGCTACCACCCACTCCACCGGCCTGCGCCACCTCACCCTCGACGCGCTCGGCCAGGGGCAGCGCGAGCTGCGCGTGAGCTACATCAGCGAGGTTCCGGTCTGGAAGTCCACCTACCGCATCGTCTTCCCGCGCACGCCCAACGGCAACGCCACCGTGCAGGGCTGGGCGGTGGTCGATAACACCGTGGGCGCGGACTGGGACAACGTGCAGCTCTCGCTGGTGGCCGGCGCGCCGCAGAGCTTCATCCAGCCGCTCTCGCAGCCGCTCTATACGCGGCGGCCGGAGATTCCCATCGCCACCGAGGCGCAGTTGACGCCGCAGACGCATGAGGCGGCGGAGATCAACGAGAATAAGGCGGTGGAAGCAGAGTCGGCTCCATCTCCAGCTATTGTTCCCAGATCGATAGCACAATCCGCAATGAAGGCGCGCGCTTCATCCGTATTTGGCGTGGCGGGGATGGAGGGTTTGGGAACAGGCCCTGGTGGCGGAGTGGGCGTGGGTTCAAGCCACGGCTACGGCTACGGCGCTGGCTCAGGCGGCAGCGCATCCGGCGGCGTCTACCGCGCCTCCGACGCCATCCAGGAGGGCGACGTCTCCACCAACGCCTTCGACGACTTCTTCGAGTACGCGCTCACCCAGCCGGTCACCATCCACAAGAACGAGTCGGCGATGGTGCCCATCCTGCAGCAGGAGCTGCCCGCCGAGCACGTCACCCTGTGGAGCGAATCGGAGAGCCACGCCGCTGCGCGCCGTCTGGCTGGAGAACAAGTCCAAGCTGACGCTCGACTCGGGCAGCTTCTCCATCTTCGAGAGCGGCGAGTTTGCCGGCGAGGGCCTGCTCGATCCCATCCATCCCGGCGAGAAGCGCCTGCTCTCCTACGCCGCCGATCAGGCCGTCCGCGTGAAAGTCACGGACCGCGACAGCCAGCGCACCCTGCATCACGTCAAGATCGTCAAGGGCGTCATCGTCGAAACCCACATGGATGTGGCCTCGGTGACCTACTCGGCCACCAACTCACGCCGAGGAGGACCGCGATGGTTCTGCTGGAGCATCCGCGCCGCAACAACGGCTGGACGCCTGGACGAGGGCCTGAAGGCCGATGAGACCGCGCCCGACCTCTATCGCTTCAAGCTGCCGGTGGCCTGCGCACTCGACGGCCAAACTGGAGGTGCGCGAGCGCGGCCCGGAGCACACCCGCGTCGACCTCACCGCGGGCCAGGACCAGACCTTCTACCTGCTCGATCTGGTCAAGCGCGTGCCCGATGCCCAGGAGAAGCTGGAGCCAGTAATCACTGCCCAGATAAAGCTGGCCGATCTGGATCGGCGCATCACCGAATCGAAGAAAACCGAAGAAACCGCGGCGGCCGACGAGGCCCGCGACCGCGACAACCTGACCGCGCTGAAGGGCAACGACGCCGCCAAGCGCTTTGTGGACGAGCTGAACCGCGCCGAAGACCTGCTGCAGACCACGCGCAAGCAGACGGCGGATCTGGAGCAGCAGAAGAAGGCGGCAGTGGAGAAGCTGAATGAGACGATTGCCGGGCTGAGCTTCGACTGGGACGTGAATCCCGATCGTTTCGTGAATCCACACTAAGTCCGCTGGGTGGCCCAGGTCGCTCGCATTTGGGGACCTGGGAGAGCATGAAAGCCGAGTGAATGAGTAGTCTCCCAGGTCTCGAAAGCGAGACCTGGGGCGCCCGACTCCATCGCTACTTGCCGAAGAGCGGAACGTGGAAGGGAAGCTCGGCGTTGGACTGCTTCTTCGACTTGCCGTTCGAGTCGGCGCGCAGCAGTGTGCGCTGCGAGTTGATGCACAGCCAGCCGCCGTGCACCCGTTCGTAGACGTGCGTGAAGATGCCCTTCTCGTCCGCCGACCCTGAGCCGGTCTTGTGGTGCATCTCGTAGGTTCCGTTGGCCACCGCAATGTCGCCCAGCATACGCACGGTGATCACCCGCTGATCCAGGTGAAGGGTCTTGTCTTCGCCGGAGATCAGCATCACGATCTGCTGATTGCGGGTGGTGATGTCACCCGTGGCGGAGACATCCACGAACAAAGGAGACAACACAAGTTCCAAGGCGTACTGGTCGCGCATGTTGACGGCGTCGGACCAGGCGTCCTCGATCTTCTGGAACTCCTGTTTTTCAGGGCTCTCGGCTGAGGTTACGTTGGGCTGGGCTGAGGCCGCAGCCGGGGTCAAATTGGAAACCTGGGCAACTAGTGAGCCACAAGAGAGCAGAACCAAGGAAAAGCAAGCCAGAAAACGCGTCATACGCAGAAAGAACTCCCACTTGAACGGTTTCTAAGAGACCACGGGTCGAATTTGGGGGCCAGGGGTCAGCGCCGCCGCACCGACGAAATTCGGGCGTCATCGATCCCTGAGATTCGATCCCTATCTTCCGATGATAGCTCTTTGACTTGGGAAGCAGGCCGGAGGAGAGCGTTAAAAAACGAGAATCGCAGCCTAGAGCAGTGTCTGCAAGTGCTCGGGATGGTGAAGGGTGACCAGAGAGTCCTCGATGGAGATCCAGCCGTCCTTGCGGAACTGTCCCAGAGTGCGGGTAACGGTCTCGCGGGTTGTGCAGGCCATGGAGGCCATCTCTTCGTGTGTGAGCAGCAGGGGGAAGCGGAAGCCGCCGCCTTCGAGGTGCTCCCCGATCTGGTTGGCCAACTCCAGCAGCAGGCGTCCCAGGCGGGCGGCCACGGTCTCGGTCAGGGCGATCCGGCAGGCATCCTGGAGGGCGAAGCGGTATTCCTGGCAGATGCACTGCACGGCGCGCATCTGCGCCTCTTTGTGGCTGCGCAGGAAGCCAAGGAAGCGCTCCCGCTCGACCGGGCGAAGCTGGGCCTCGGTCAGGGACTCGGCGGAAACCTCATAGACGCCGTGTGAGAGGACCGCATAGAGGCCGAGCATGGAGCCAGGCCCGGCCACGCGGACGATCATCTGGCGATCTTCGAGCCGGCCGGTGGTCAGTTTGAGATAGCCGCCGCAGATGAGATAAAGGCAGCGGGCATCTTCGCCCTGGGTGAAGAGGGAAGCCTGCGCCGGCAAGGTAATGGTGCTGGTGACCAGCTCAAGATCGGCTAGAACCGCGCTGCCCAGGGAGCAGAACCAGCCAGGGCGGCGATTGGCACACGCCGCGCAGCCGACCGGAACCTGGCGGGTCAGGTGCTTCTGCCTCGTGTGCGATCCTGTCGCGATCTCTCCGTCTGCCATGGTGTTACCGTTTCCAGCGCCGATTGAGCAACTTCGCTCCTTCGGTTTCCAAGGCCACGCTCAGCGCCGCCCAGGCTCGAGGCGAAGTGAAGATGCTCTCAGCATCCAGGAAGAAAGGCTCTTCTTCATTCAAAGTTTGCCGGAGCAACCAACACCAAAGATGTGATGGGCCTCACGTCTCTAAGGCGGTTGGGGCGGCCTCCGGTTCCTCCCATGACCGCCAATCACGTGACGACGATCCACCTCTCCTCATCGCAAGACGCCCTGGCTTCGCTGGGCGCCTTTCCCGTTCGGCCTTCGCTTGCCGAAGAATGCCAAAGCCATGCCGGCTCACCCCAAAATCCCCGGAAAAAGTGTCCCGTATGAACAGAAAAGCGGTCGCAATCCTGTTTTTCTGCCAATACTCGCCAGGATTGCGCGCCCGTTTCCCGGACTCCAGCAGTGGCGGAAACGGGTGAGGGCAGGGAATTCCCGGGGGGCGCAGACTTTCCGGAGCGGGAAAAGGGAATCCCTGTCACTATGGAAAAGGAAATCCGAGGCGCGACTAGGCCCGTTCACGGTATGTGATGGGCGTCACCGTTTGAGGGGCAAAGGTAGACGTACCATTCAGCGAATGAAGTGATGCTCCGCACAAAGAGCCTCCATCCGCGACGTTGTGAAAGCGGGCCGGCGGCCGCTCCCCATTCTTCGCGGGGAATCGCTGCTAAGAGACGCCGGGCGCTGGTACAGTTGTTTTCGGAGGCAGCGATGAGATCACATAAGGCGGTATTTTTCATGCATGAAGATAGGCCTGTAACGCGATTGCAGATCGGTGCGGCCCCGGACAAGTGGCTGGGACTGCGAGCTTGTTTGATGATGGTGGGCGCTGGCATGATGTGCGCCACTGCTCTGGGGGCTGCTGCGCCGCAGGCCGAGCCGGGCGCCAAGCTGGCCGCTGCTCAGGTCAAGGAAGCCGCACCGGGGGACTTTGTGGGCAGCGAGACCTGCGCTACCTGCCACGAAGAGGTGGCAAAGGGATTCGCCTCCAATCCCCACACGAAGATGGCTGAGATGCATGGCAGCAACGGGGCCACCTGCGAGAATTGCCACGGCGCGGGCAGAGCGCACGTTGACGGCGGCGGCGACACTACGAAGATATTCAATCCCGCCAAGGCCTCGACCAAAGATGTGGAGGCCAAGTGCCTGACCTGCCACGCAGGGGCGCATCCCAACTTCGAACGTTCTCCTCATGCCAAAGCCGGCGTCGGTTGCATCGGCTGCCACGACATCCACGGCAGCAAGGAGGAGTCGCTGCTGAAGGCGCCGGAGCCCGCGCTCTGCTACCAGTGCCATGCTGACCAGAAGGCGCAGTTCAATATGCCTATACACCACAAGGTTAACGAGGGACTAGTCAAGTGCAGCGATTGCCACGACGTGCACGGGACGTTCTTGCCCAACAATCAGAGGTCCACCGAAGACCAGAACGCGATCTGCACCAAGTGCCACACCGATGTGCGCGGGCCGTTTACCTTCGAGCATGCTCCGGTCAGGGCTGAGGGCTGCACCACCTGCCATACGCCGCACGGAACACAGAATCCGCGGCTGCTGAACATGCCGTCGATCGCCACACTGTGCAACCAGTGCCACAGCCCGCTTTCAGCTGGCGGGGTACATGGTTTGGATGCAGGATCGACGACTGTTACACCCTGCGTCACATGTCACACATTCATCCACGGCTCGAACGCCAGTCAGGCTTTCGTCCGCTAGTTGAGCGCTGCCGCGTCTCCTTCGGACGGCGCGGCAAGAAGTCATTGACGCGAGGACGTCAAGGATTCCAGGATCGGCGAGTTTTTCAAGTGAGGCTTCATTATGATGAACAACAGTTGGTTTTCAGGGCGTCTCGATCGACAGCCCTCTTCCGCAAGAATCCACTGCGCTACAGGCGCCATGGCAGTCGTCATGCTCCTTGCCGCGGGAGGAATCGCAGTCGCGCAGGATGCCAAACCTGCCGCCCCGGCTCCGGAAGCAAAGTTCACTACGCCGGAGGGCTATACCAGTCATCACACGATCGACATGGGCGGGCGCATGACCAATCGCACGGGCAGCGCCGACATGTACGACACTCTTGTCAATCTCCAGAGCGGTCCGCGTGTCGAGGGTGAGACCTTTCAGATGCACGCGATTCCCGGCAGCAAGCACACCCTGGTCAACGATCTCTCGGCATTCGGCACGGGTTTCGGCGGCGACCCAAGCATCATGGCCAAGCTTAGTGCCTCAAAGAGCAAGGTCTATGAGTTCTCGGGTATCTTCCGGCGGGGCAGGCTCTACTCGAACTACGATCTGCTGGCGAACCCGAACCTTCCCAGCGGACTGTCCATTCCCATTGGGGCGTCCAATGCGCCGACCGCCACGCTGCCCTGGCCGCTGGTGAACAAGTCGCCGGTCATGTTCAATACCGTGCGCCGGATGACGGACACGAACCTCACACTCAGGCCGTTCGATACATTCACTTATCGGCTTGCGTACTCTCACAGCACGATGGAGGGCCCGGCTCTCAGCCCCTCCTACACAATTATGAAGTACAACGCGCTGCTTGAGGAGTACGAGCGCAACGGCAGCGACGATTTCCTTGGCGCGCTCGACTGGAAGCCCTCGCAGGCAACCAAGATCAGCTTCGAGATGCAGGCGAACCATTACAAATCCGACACCTTCTTTACGCTCGATCCGAACGGTTTTCTGGTCCAGGAGGCGGATGGAACGCCTGCTTACCTGGGCAACTTCACCAGCTTTACGCCATATGGCATTGCGGGCTGCAACACGGGCAGCATGGGCAGCGCGTACGCCCCCGCCAGCGGAAGCAACCCGGCCGTCTCCACCATCCTGTCGCTGCCCAACAAGCCCGGGGGCCTGCCGATCGTCAATCCCGCTTGCGACGTTGTGACGAGCTACTTGCGCTCGCAGCCTACCCGGAATTGGACACCGACCGGAACGATTCGTTTGCAGAGCTCGGCGATCAAAGACGTCAGCGTGAACGGCAATGTTCACTACACCGGCGGCACCTCGGACATGCCGCATTATTACGAGAGCGCCCAGGGCCTGAACGGCGCGGTTCGCTCGGTTATCTGGTCAGGTGGGCGCTCCACGGCGAAGAGGTCGGTCGCCGGGGCAGACTTCGGCATCGTGTGGCGGGCGACTCCGACAGTTAGCCTCGCAGATCAGGCGACCTATTCCAGCGTTCACGAGCCAAGTAACTCGATCATTCCTCCGCAAGTCACGCTGTTGACGCCCACCACGGCCGTGGCCGGAAACAACGGCTTTGAAACCGTCAACTACTCCGGCCCGCTGAACCCCGGTGTTGGCTCACTGCCGCACGGCATCAATGGCACGCTGACCTACAACTACTATGGACAGGAGTATGTGATCAACAATCTGACGGCGAGCTGGGATGCTTCAACGCGCGCGCGGCTTGCTCTCACGTACCGCTACAGCAACCGCAACATCGGGCAGGGCATTCCACATCAGGGCCCGATTCCGATCGTAGTGAGTGACCCTGTGAGCGGAACGATCTCCATCAACGAAAATGCCGGCGTCTTCAACGCCGCGTTGCATCTGACCAAGGAATGGGACCTGAACGGCACGGCTGAATTCGGCTATGCCGACAACGCGTTCACCGCGGTGGGCCAGCGGCAGTTCAAGCAGTACCGGGTGCACACGCTCTACAGGCCGAAGAATTGGGTGACTATCTCCGGATCCTACAGCGATCGCGAACGGCACAATAACACCAATAACAACCAGGACGTTGTGTCCGCGGGCGATGCGAATTACAGCGGCCCGATCAACCACGTCGACTACAGCCGCGTGGGCAGCATGGGCTTGGCGCTGATGCCGAGCGAGCACTATGGGTTGAACCTGAACTACTCGTACAGCGATGTGTACGCTGCAACCAACATCTGTTACAGCAGCGGCGCGGCGGCCGCTACAGCCACCACGCCCGCCTTCGCCGGCGCAGCCACCGTAACCAGCTCCGGAGCGCCTAACCTCTGCGTCGGAAATACGACATGGATGGCCAGGGATTTCATGAATGCGCCGACCCAGTTCGGATCGGTGTCGTTCTCCTATGCCCCGACCGACAAGGTTCACGCGAACCTGGGCTACACAGACAGCGCCGTGAATGGCAGCCGCTTCTTCAACGACGCGCGCGATGTGAACGGCTCAATGGTTTCGGGGTACGCGTCCCCGTTCGTGAACGTCTCTTATACCATGCACCCGGGGCTGATCTGGAAGGCGCAGTACAACTACTACGGCTACGCAGAGGGTGGACCCTCCGGCTCGCCGTTGTGCAGCACCGCGACGTCTCTTACGGCGACCATTACCCCATGCGCGACTATCGGGGTTCCAACCGGCATGACCGAAGGGACCGCGGGGGCGACAGCGCCTCGCGAGTTTCATGCCAACAACGTCACGCTCGGAGTGCATTACGAGTTCTGATTGAAGCCGCCGTTCTCTTGAGAACTTTTGGGTGGGCCGGATTCGGGGTAAAACGGTCCACCCTTTTTTGCACCGCGGTATTTCGTTCTCGGGACTATCAAGCCTGGAAGGACAGTGAGCGCCTCAGACCGGCGGGGTGATGCGGGACCAGTATTCATGTCCCCGTACCCTTCACCAGAATGTCGTGCCGGAGCATTTGGGAGCCATAGATGGCGTCAATGCTCTGGCATGTGAAAGAATCCATTCGGCGGGGGTTGCTATCGCGCGTCCCGTCCGCCAAGAACTCAAGGAGTTTCGCAATGACAAAGTCGGTTCGATCCCTCCTGGCGCTGGCTGTTGCCGTATCCATGGCCGGCGCCGTGGGCTTCGCTCAATCCGCGGGCGAAGCAACCTACAAAGCCAAGTGCCAGAGCTGTCACGGCTCCGCCGGCGTTCCCAGCGCCGGAATTGCCAAGCTGATGGGCGTGAAGCCGTTCTCCGATCCGGATATCAAAAAGCTCACCGCGGATCAGATGTTTGCCTCCGTCAAGAACGGCAAGGGCAAGATGCAGCCCTTCAAAGACAAGCTCACCGACGCCCAGATCAAGGACGCTGTCGCTTTCTATCGCGGGCTGAAGTAGCAGGCAGGATCGGACCGGCAAGTCGAACTGGGCCCGCCTGGTGCGAGATCGCGATTGTTGTCCCCGAGGCAGCGTTTACAAGGGTTGGCTTCGATGGTATGTCGACGCCCTGTACAATGCCTCTTGGGGTGCGAAAGTCGCGATTTCGCCCTCCATGGCGGGCCATTTCATTGAGTGGGGGACAAGGTGCCACTGCTTCAAAGATTCCGTGAAGGCTGGGTGCGGCCGGCGCTCTTCTTCGGCAACAACCCTGTAAGCCTTGCCGGCGGCGCTATCACCAGCGCTTCCGGCGTGACCATGATCGGCTATTGGCTGGTGGAGCTCTTCGGCCGGCCCAACGACAACCCCTACCTCGGCATCATCTTCTTTCTGCTCTTGCCGGCGGTCTTCATCGCCGGCCTGGTGATGATCCCCATCGGCCTGGTGGCGCGCCGCAAAAAGCTCCAGAAGGCCGGCGAGATTCCGGCCGAATTTCCCAAGATCGATCTCAACGACCGCATCTTCCGGCACGGGCTGGACATCGTTCTGGTGGCTACCGTGGTCAACCTGCTGGTGGTGTCAGTGGCCAGCTATCGCGGCGCGGCCTACATGGATTCGCCCCAGTTCTGCGGCCAGTCCTGCCATGTGATGCATCCCGAATACACGGCCTACAAAATCTCCGCGCACTCCCATGTGGAATGCGTAGCCTGCCACATCGGTTCCGGCGCCTCCTCTTACTTTGCCGCCAAGGTAAACGGCACCAAGCAGCTTGTCGAAGTCACCTTCGATCGCTATCCCACCCCGATCCCATCCCCGGTGGAGAGCCTGCGCCCGGCCCGCGACATCTGCGAAGGTTGCCACACGCCTGCCCATTTTGTCGGCGAGAAGCTGCTGGTCAAATCCAGCTTTGCCGATGACGAAAAGAACACCGAGACGCAGACAGTGCTGGTGCTGCACCTCGGCGGCCGCGACTCTCTCTCCAATCTCAAGGGGATTCATGGCGTCCACCTCGGCCACATTGAATACATCGCCACCGACCCCACGCGCACCAGCATTCCCTGGGTGCAGCGGCAAAACCCCGACGGATCCCAGACCGTCTACGCCGCCTCGGCCACCGGCGGCGCGGTGCCCCAGGGCGAGCGCCGCTTGATGGATTGCATCGATTGCCACAATCGCGCGGCACATACCTTCGTCACCCCAGAGGACGCGCTTAACCGCGCCATGGTCGAGGGCGCGGTCTCGCCCGATCTGCCTTGGGTCCACAAGGAGGGCATGGAGCTGCTGAAGGCGACCTACTCGAGCGAAGCGGAAGCCAGCGCAAAGATTCCCGCGCTGCTTGAGGAGTTCTATCGCACCCAGCATCCCGAGGTGCTGACGGCGAAGGCCGCGCTGGTCAAGACGGCGGGCGAGCAGCTTGTGGTCCTCTATAGCCAGA
>CAWCWQ010000103.1:0-6621 GCA_963799145.1 uncultured Acidobacteriaceae bacterium
AGCGCCTTGTCGGGCTGGTGGTGGACTTCGACCATGAGGCCGTCCGCGCCAGAGGCGATGGCGGCGCGGGCCATGGGTAGCACGCTGTCGCGCTTGCCGGTGGCGTGGCTGGGATCCACCAGGATGGGCAGGTGGCTAGCCGCCGCACGGCGGGAACGATGCTGAGGTCGAGGGTGTTGCGGGTGTGGTCGGTAAAGGTGCGAACGCCGCGCTCGCAGAGGATGACCTCGTAGTTGCCCTCGCTCATGATGTACTCGGCGGCCATGAGGAACTCCTCAAGCGTAGCGGAGAGGCCGCGCTTGAGCAGGATCGGCTTGCGAAGGCGGCCGGCGCGCTTGAGCAGGGAGAAGTTCTGCATGTTGCGCGCGCCGATCTGGACGACGTCAGCCCATTCGGCGACCATCGCGAGGGATTCGTTGTCGATGGCTTCGGTGACGATGCGCAGGCCGAAGCGGTCGCGGATATCGGCCATGATGCGGAGCGCCTCAAGGCCGAGGCCCTGGAAGGCGTAAGGCGAGGTGCGCGGCTTGAACGCGCCGCCGCGGAAGAACTGCGCGCCCGCCGCCGCAACCTGCGCGGCGATGGCGAAGGCCTGATCGCGACTCTCAATGGAGCAGGGACCGGCGACGATGGCCAGGTTGCGACCGCCTATGGCGGCGTCGGTTCCGGCGAAGCCGACAATGGTGTCTTCTTCCTTGACGTCGCGGCTTGCCAGCTTGTAGGCCTTGGAGACCCGGATGACCTCGGCCACCCCGGAGAGCGCTTCGAGGTTGCCGCGGTCGACCTCGCCCTTGTTGCCGGTGATGCCGATGGCGGTGCGCTGGGCTCCGGGAAGAGGATGAGCACGGAAGCCCAACTGCTCAACGCAATCGCAAACCGCCTGAATCTCCTCCGGCGTGGCCTGCGCTTTCATGACAACCAACATGACGCCCTCACAGACCATCAGTCTAACGGTTGAGAGGGCGAAGGGCAATTGCATGGCGGCAACCGTTCGGCTTGGCTGACGCGAACACCGGCAGGATTCAAGAGGACTTGAGTGCTGCCAGGTCTTCGCGCGGATTTGGATTGCGGTCATAGGGCAACGCTGGAGTGGCGCCATCCGTGCTAATATCGCCTTCATCCCGTGGTGCCGGGGCATGACGATGTTTCCAATGCAGCAAGTCTCTCTTAGCCGATGCAAAACATGGCGGTTGCTGCGCCTGTTGAGCATCTGCGGTCTGGCGGCGGCATTCAGCTTGGCGCGCGCGCAGGATCAGAGCGATCAGCTCAACAAGGCGCACGTGCCTCCGCCCTCCACGTCCGCTCCGGCCACGGGAGAACCGGCGGGAGCCGAAGCGCCCGCGGCCACCGGCCCCAACGCGCTCAAAATCCGCCCCGGCGCGCGCATCAGGCTCAATGTGGATATGGTGCTGATTCCGGTGACGGTCACCGATCCCATGAACCGGCTGGTGACCGGCCTGGAGCAGGAAGACTTCCAGATCTTCGAGAACAACGGCCAGCAGAAGATTGCCACCTTTGCCAGCGAGGACGCGCCGGTCTCGATCGGCATCATCTTCGACCTCTCCGGCTCGATGACCTCCAAGCTGATCCGCGCGCGGGAATCGATCCTCCAGTTCATCAAGACCGCCAACCCGCAGGACGAGTTTTTCGTCATCGGCTTCAACGACCGGCCGGAGCTGATCGAGGATTTCACCAGTTCGGTCGAGGACATTCAGGCGCGGCTGGCCACGGTTCGCAGCGGCCATCGCACCGCCCTGCTGGACGCGATCTACTATGGGCTGGTCAAGATGAAGGACGCCAGCCATGAGCGCAAGGCGCTCCTGGTCGTCTCCGACGGGGGCGACAACCGCTCTCGCTACACCGAGGGCGAGGTGCGTTCGGAGGTGCGCGAAGCGGATGTGGAGATGTATGCCATCGGTATCTTCGACGCCAATGCGGCTACTCCCGAGGAGCGTACCGGGCCGCAACTGCTCTCCGATCTGAGCGATGAGACCGGCGGACGCCTCTTCCGCGTGGACGATATTGCCGATATGGGCGACATTGCCGAGAAGATTTCAACCGAGCTGCGCAATCAATATGTGATCGGCTACCGGCCCAAGGATCTGACCCGCGACGGCAAGTGGCGTAAAGTGAAGGTGAAGGTCAATCCTCCCTCGGGATTGCCTCCGCTCACTGTCCATGCTCGCACCGGCTACTATGCGCCTTTGCAATAAAGCGGTCCTCGCGGTTCTTCTTGCCGTAGCGGCGCTCCCGCTGCCCGCGCAGGCATCGCCCGCCCAGGCTGCCCCCGGCCAAGCTCCGCCGCTCACGGTGGACCGCGATCCGGTGCGCTCGCCGGATGCCGAGCCTGCCGCCGCCGCGCCCAGCCCCCTGCACAAGCAAGGCGAGGGCTACGTTCTGCACACCGACGTGGAAGAGGTGGTGCTCAACTGCACGGTGCTGGAGGGCAACCGCCTGGTCCCAGACCTGAAAAAGGAGGATTTCGAGGTCTTCGAGGACGGGGTCAAGCAGACCCTCATCAGCTTCCAGCACACCGACCTTCCCGTCTCCATCGCCCTGGTGGTGGACAACTCCGGATCGATGTCCCGCAAGCGCCCGTCGGTAAACAAGAGCGCGCTCGACCTGATCCAGGCCTCGAACCCCCAGGACGAGGCCTTTGTGGTGAACTTCTCCGACGAGGCCTTCATCGACCAGGATTTCACTTCCGACGTCAACAAGCTGCGCGACGGGCTGAGCCACATCGAGTCCCGCGGCGGCACGGCGCTCTACGATGCGGTGGTGGCCTCGGCGGACAAGCTGGTGGCCGACGCCAAGCGCCCCAAGCAGGTTCTTGTGCTGATCACCGACGGCGAAGACAACGCCTCGACCATCGACCTGGAGCAGACCATCCGGCGCGTGCAGCAACTCTCCGGGCCGGTGATCTACTCCATCGGTCTGCTCTTTGGCGACGAGATGAGCCGCGCCGAGGTGCGCCACGCTCGCCGCGCCCTGGAGATGCTCTCCACCGAGACCGGCGGCATGGCCTTCTTCCCCAAGTCGATCGAGCAGATCGACCAGATCGCCGCCGAGGTGGCGCGCGACATTCGCAACCAGTACACGCTCGGCTACCACTCCACCAAGCCGACCACGGAGCCGGGCTTCCGGCGGGTGAAGGTGACGGCCGAGGCCAACGGCCGGGGCAAACTGAACGTGCGCACGCGGACCGGGTACTTTCCGGTGGTGCGGGTCGCGAAGAAGCAGACGGCGGAGAAATAGGCCGGATTGATTCGATTCGCTGGAAGTCAATTCCGCGGAATCGAGAGACCGACACCCTTTCGGCGCCAGGCCGGCAGCTCATCGCCGGAGCCGGGCTAAGGGAAGCGCCCGGAGCGCGCGGTTTTGTGCGTTTCTGGGCCTGAAAGCCGCGTTTTGCACGCGAAAAACGGCAAAAAACGGCAGGAGATGATTACCAGTCAGTTACCTGGGTGGATTCTTAAGCTATTCATAAATTGATGGTTACCAGAAGACCAGGGTGGAAAAGGGGCTCGAATCGGGGTAGGGGGGGAGGGGGGTCCATTTGGGGTACGGACCGGCCACATGCCTGACAGATTATCTCCAGGGCCGCGCTCGCTGTTCCCTATCTTCCAGTGTGCGCCTTCGGCAGGTAATTCTGCGCAAAGGGCGATAGCGGCACCGCTCCAGAATGGCCGGCCGCTCTGGAACTGGTTCGATTTCGGGCCGCAAGGGCGTTTCAGGAGATCCATTTCCTGAGTGGTACGTGCGCGTCCGTGCAACTCGTGCGAACTCACTTGCTTCCTCTTGCCTCTTGATCGCATCAAGGCATCGATTTGAGAAGCATGCGTTTTCAAGTTTCAATTTGATCCGCGCAAAATATCAAATGATATTTTGCGCGGAGTAGACACTTTATGCTAGTATCAAATGATGTAGCGAGGGGTTGTGGGAGATCGGGACAGGGATCGGGCGTTTAGGACGGCACGCGGAATCGCGCCGAAACCACTTTTCACCCGGAATGCCTTGTGTTTGGAACCCGTACGTGATCGAGAATCCCGAAACCGGGATACCGTTCTCCGACGCCAGCGCCTGGGAGTTGATCTGTAGGATTGTGGAAGAGTGTCCAGAGGAATTTCGACAGGTGAAGCTTCAAAAGCCGGTTGGGCTCGTCGCCTTCGAAACCGTGTTTACGCTGCCGAGTCATGTCCGTGTCTACATCAAGGTTCAGCTCTTCCATGGGAAGGCCCACGGAAGGAGCTTTCATGTCTCCACCAAGGAGTAGGTGATGCATCAAGACACAAACGGTATGCATGATTCAGTAGGGCTCTGCATTGAGTGCGGAGGCTCAAATCTTGTTGAACGGATGAGGGAACAAAGTTTCCCTTACGGGGTTCCGGGTGACCAAGTAATTCTCACCGCCCTCATGCCCGTGTTCACTTGCGAGGATTGCAGCTACGAATACTTCGATGAAAGAGGCGAGGCGGCGCGGCACGCTGCGGTGTGTCGGCATCTTGGCGTCCATACCCCCGAGGAGATTCGTAAGATTCGCGAAGGAACTCAGTTAACACGTGCAGAATTCTGCCAGTTATCGGGATTCGGTTCTGCGTCGCTTCAGCGCTGGGAATCTGGCGTGATAGTACCTAACACTTCGAGTGACAGGCTGATTTTTCTCCTTCAGTACACCGACAATGTCGAGCGACTGAAGAGACGTGCAACCGCAATTTCCCAATGTTCACTTCCGTATCTGATTGGGAATGCGGATCAGTTGGCAAAGATTGCCACCGGGGTGCCGGAGGTTCGAACGCGCTGCGGAATTAAGAGGTTCGTGCGCTTCGCCGATCGGCCTCGGATTGTTTCGCAGGCTATAGCTTGGAATCTGAGGCGGGTCCAATGTACATAGTCACTTTCTACTCCTTCAAGGGCGGGACCGGAAGATCGATGGCACTCGTTAATGTTGCCGCGGAGTTGCTGACGCGGGGGCGCAAGGTACTCCTTGTCGATTTCGACCTCGAGGCACCCGGCCTGGATACGTTTCCCATGAGCCTTGATCGCACTGTAAACCGTGGCTTGGTCGAAATGATCTCGGACTATTTGGATTCGCCGAACGAGACGACGCCCGAGGTGAAGCGGTATGTTTACGAGGCCAGAATTGAAGGGATTCAGACAGGGTCTCTTTGGATTATGCCTGCGGGTTGTCAAGATTCCTCATATGATGCGAGATTCAGGAGCATCGACTGGCGGGAATTCTATGAAAAGCAGGGTGGATTTCTTTTCTTTGAGGACCTTAAGGTTCAATGGAAGGAGGCATTCGGGCCGGATTATGTATTGATTGACTCCCGTACTGGGCATACCGATATTGGAGGAATCTGCACTCGTCAGCTGCCGGATTGCGTGGTGGCAATGTTCTTTCCTAATGAGCAGAATCTACGCGGCTTGGCACCTGTCGTCCGAGACGTTCGCAAGGAGAAGGATGGGCCACTGAAGAAGGCGATTGGTCTCCGTTTCGTTATGGGAAATATCCCGGATCTGGACGATGAAGATGCAATACTTGCTGACGCATGCTCCAGCGCTGAGAGGGTGCTGGATTACGATGAACTGGCCGCGACGATTCACCATTTCAGCAGTCTGAGCATGCTCACTCAAAGGTTGTTGATTGTCGATCGGCCGCGATCAAAAGTTGCAAATGAATATAGGCAACTTGCGGGGGCTATAATTCGCGGCAATCTCGATGATCGGGACGGCGCAGTATCCGTGTTGAATGATGCACTCGCCGAGCTTCGTCATGGGGGCGAATCACTGAAGGATCGTCAGTTGGAGGACAGGTTGCGAGTAATTCGCGATCGCCATCCTCGCGACCCTGAAGTCTTACTTGGTCTCGCGAAGTTCCGCAAGGCACAGCGTCGCAGTGAGGATGCTCTTGAACTGTTCGACCAGATACTGGAAATGAACGGATCAGATCCTGAAAGTCTGGTCGGGAGGGCTGAGATTCAAGCCATCTTGAGGAATCCAGACGCGGCCTTGAAGGACTTGGCGTCGTTCTTCAGGCTGGAGCGGGTCCCGCCATTTGCCTTTGGATTGGCTACTCGGCTCTTATTGGCGAACGACCCGAGCCGGATTCCCGAGATGTTGATTTCGCCGGCAATACCAGCACTCCCAGGGAGCGCCGTTTCCGACCTGCTTCAACAGTTTCAAAAGAGTTATGAAACCTGTGAAGACGGTGTTTCTCTTGCCCGAAGATGGATTGCATCAAATCCGGCTGATGATTGGCTGACTATCATCTCGCTCGATTTGTCGTTGTGCTTGATTGGTGCAGGTCGCTTCAAAGAAGCGCAGGAGGAGATTAATAAGCATCAACGGCTTAGTGAACCAGAGCTTCCAAGTTCATACAACTACGCCATGGCGGAGTGGGGTTTATCGGGAATTGCGCCATTGGCACTATTCGAGGAGGTAATTCGGAAGATCGATAGCTTGGGGGAGGACACCGACGTCAACCACCTTCAATGCTTTTCGTTGGCCTACTGGGCTACAGGTAACATCAATCGCGCAATGAAGTTTCTCGACGAGGCGGCTGCCCGCTTCGCGGCAGCGCCAAGGACGATTTTCAGCGCCTGGAGCTACCTTTACCGCTCT
>CAWCWQ010000104.1:0-3438 GCA_963799145.1 uncultured Acidobacteriaceae bacterium
GATGCAGTCGCTGCCGGAGCAGGCGATGGAGTTGCTACCGGAGCAGGCGATGGAGTCGCTGCGGGAGCAGGCGCTGGCGTGGCTTTCTGGGCCGTTTCGGCCACAGTGGCCGCTACCGGAGCATGCGCTGGAGTCGCTGCCGGAGCAGGCGATGCAGCCGCTGCCGGAGCAGGCGATGCAGTCGCTGCGGGAGCAGGCGCCGGAGTCGCTGCCGGGGCAGGGTTGCTCGCAGGGGGCTGCTCTGGATTGATCGGCGGGGCCAATGGATGAGGATTAGACTCATCCCCAGCGACTTGTCGAACTTGCCCGGATTCAGGGTCGGTATCGGAAGATCAGGCTGGGCCGGTTCGCCCGTTTCAGTCAGCGGATCAACCAGAGTGGGAGTGACGATGACCACCAACTCAGTGGTTGAGTCGTGACATCTTCGATTTGAAGAGCGCTCCCAGAATCGGAATATTAGCGGCGCCCGGAGTCTTGCTCATGATGTCCGTGGTCTGCTGATCCAGCAGCCCGGAGATCGCAAAGCTCTGATCGCTGCGCAACTCGACCTCGGTCTCCGCCTTGCGCGTGGACAGTGCTGGAACAGTAAATCCGCCGATCGTAGCTGCGTTGGTATAGTCCAGTGAACTGACTTCCGGGGCCACTTTCAGACGAATGGTTCCGTCGCTGGTTCACAGTGGGCGTGAATTCCAGCTTGACGCCATACTCGCGAAACTGGATCGTGACCACGGAGGCGCTGCCAGTTCCGCCAGGCTGCTACCATCGGGGAAGGGAAACTCGCCACCGGAGAGAAAATCGGCCTTCACGCCGCTGATCGTCGTGATTGTCGGCTCCGCCAGGATCTGTAGCACCTGTTTGCTTTCCAGGTCCTTCACCGTCGCGCCCAGATTCAGTTTTGAGCTGTACAGCAGAAAATTCAACGGGTCGGTGGTCGTCAGCATGCCGCTGGTTGTGCCATTCGGGCTATACGTCGCGGTCGAGGATATGTCCCGAAAAACAGCAGAAGGGCGAGTATCGAGCAAAGTGATTTCATGGTGCGGTAGGAAGGCGGGTGAGGGCGAGGCAAGTTGTCTGCGAGAACGCGGTCGTTTTCACCAGAATAACCGATCAGGCAGGCTTGGCAAGGAATTTCCCCGGTGCCCGGAACTGAAGGGGCGAACCGGCTGCGTAACAACATTTTTCAATCTTGCGGCAAGGCGTTTTAACGAAAGGAGTTCGCGTTTTTGGCACGCTTTCAGCTGCATTTTGCAGCAGAGATTGAAAGGAGGCGTGCCATGGAACGCGAACTCTGGCCTTTATTGTATCGGACCGTCCGCGAGGTTGCTCGGGGCTTCTCGCAGAAGTATGTCCACATCCCCGGTTGGGTTCTGCTCGTGACCATGCTCTGGGCTGCTTTGCATGATCGCCCCGTCTCTTGGGCCTGCCAGCGTGCCCACTGGCAAACGACACGTTTGCGGCCCGACCACTTGCCGTCCCCAGCGACCATGAGCCGCCGTGTCGACCGCGTCGGCTTGGGCTTATTGTGGCGCGCTGTGGAGCACAGGCTCCGGGAGTTGTCTTCCCGCGCACCCGCCTTGGTTGCCTTCTTGGACGGCAAACCCTTGCCGGTCGGCGGTGCCACCAAAGATCCCGATGCGCGCTATGGGCGTGCGGCCGGGACGATGGCCAAAGGCTATAAATTACACACGATCTGGTCGACCCGCGCGATGCCGGAGACCTGGGAGGTAACCCCGCTGAACACCGGCGAAACCGTGGTCGCGCGCCGCTTGATCCCGCAATTGTCGGACGGCGGCTACTTGCTAGCCGACGGCAACTATCACTCCAATCCGCTGTTCGATCTGGCGGGGCAACAGGGGTATCAACTGATCGTCCCCTTACCCAAAGGTCGGCCGGGACACCAATATCAAAGCCCGTACCGGTTACGAAGCATCGCCTTGATGAAAAACGCGTTCGGCAAGGAGATGTACCGGATGCGGATTGGTATCGAGGAGAGCTATGGCAACAGCGTCTCGTTCGGAGGCGGTTTGGCACCGTTGCCCGCATGGGTGCGCGGTTTGAATCGGGTTCGAACATGGGTTTGGGCCAAGCTCCTGATCAACGGCGTCCGCATCCTGAAACATAAGAACTTACGGCAAGATTGAAAAATGTTGTTACGCAGCCGGTTCGCCAAGCGAGGCTCCCGGCTCGCCACGATTCACATCCAAACGTCAGCCTGCCCCGTCTGTATGGGTGTGCCAATCACCGCACTGACAACCTGTTCACTAACTCAGTCATAGACTCGCCGTTCATCGGAGGATCGTCTCATGCGTCGTTCGCTAGTTATCGCATCCCTGGCCGGGGCGACCACCGTCGCCAGCTTCCTCGGTTTCAAAGCGTTCAACCCACCGGCGAAAGCGGGCCCCGAACCCGCCGTCGTTGCGAGGGCGGCCGGCACCCAGCTGCCGATCGCCCAGGTGGTGCTGTTCTCCAGCGGCGTCGGCTACTTCCAGCGCGAGGGCGAGGTCGAGGGCAACGCCCGCGTCGATCTCGTCCTTCCCCGTGCAGGACATCAACGACCTGCTCAAGAGCATGGTCCTGCAAGACCTCGGCGGCGGCCACATCGCCGCCGTCAGCTACGACAGCCAGGCGCCCGTCGAGAAGACGCTCCGCTCCTTCGCCATCAACCTGACCAACAACCCGACCTTCGGCCAGATCCTGAACCAGGCGCGCGGCGAGAAGGTCGAAGCCGTCCTGCAGCAGACCACGACGCCCAGCCCGGCACGATGACCGGCGTCATCATGGGCGTCGAAAAGAAGAAGCGAAGCCGTCGGCAAGGACGCCGTCGAAGTCGGAGTTCCTCAATCTGTGGTGCGCCGAGGGCATGCGCTGCCGTCAAGATGAGCGACGTGCAGCGGGTCCGCTTCCTCAACCCGGTGATGGACAGCGAAGTCAAGAAGGCGCTGGAAACGCTGGCGCTGTCGCACGACACGCAGAAGAAGGCGGTCAGCCTGAGCTTCAGCCGGCGAAGGCAAGCGAGCGGTCAAGGTCGGCTACGTCGTCGAGAACCCGATCTGGAAGACGAGCTATCGGCTGGTGCTGAACCAGAAGGGCAAGCCGTTCCTGCAGGGCTGGGCGGTCGTCGAGAACACGCAGGACGAGGACTGGAACAACGTCCGCATGGCCCTGGTTTCAGCGGCCGGCCGATCTCGTTCCAGATGGACCTGTATCAGCCGCTGTTCGTGACTCGGCCGGTGGTCGAGCCGGAGCTGTTCGCCTCGCTGCGGCCGCCCACATATCGGGGGCGATGGAAAAGAACAAGAACATGGCGATGGATGCGCTGAATGAGGCCGATGCCGACTTCCAGAAGCGCGCCAGCAGGGCGAAGGCAAGGGTGCCGCGGCACCACCAGCGGAACAGCAGTTACGTCGGCAGGCGGGGCGTTCCAGTGCCGCCCGCGGC
>CAWCWQ010000105.1:0-5472 GCA_963799145.1 uncultured Acidobacteriaceae bacterium
GGTGACGGTGACGGTAGGCGGCGGATCGACTACGGTGAATGTGCCGGTGTTGGCGGCCAGCCCCGGCATCTTCCAGACGACCATGTCCGATGGCGTGTTGCGCGCGGTGGCGGTGCGGCCGGATGGATCGTTTGTGAGCCTGGCAAACCCGGCTCGCCGCGGTGAAATCGTCCGGGCGTATGCCACCGGCCTGGGGGTGACTTCCCCAACCGTGGGCACCAACGCGACCGCCATCCCCGGCACCGATGCCATCGTCCAAGGCGCGCTCATCATGGGCGTGACCAACACTGCCGGCCAAGGCGAAGGCGTTCGCGTGAGCACCGCGCGGGTTGCGCCAGACCTGATCGGCGTGTTCGAGATTCCGTTCCAGGTGCCCTCGGATGCGGCCACCGGGAACAACGTCTCGTTTTCGATAGGCGTGATACCGGTCGGCGCCAGCACACCGATTTACAGCGCCACCGCCAAGATACCCGATCCAGTAGGTTTCCTTCTCCGGGGCCGGGGAAACTCGGCCCCTTCCTTCTTCGCCTCTTCTTCGCCCAAAAACTACATGTTGTGTGTTGCGCGATTAGTGTAGATCTGCTGGTATTGCGGTAACTCCCAACCTGTCAGTAAGTTCCTGCAAAAACCTCTTGCCAAGGCCGAATTTGTGTGGCACCATTAGTTGTGGGCCAGAAATGGCCCTAATCGGGATAAAAAATGGGAGATGCCGCCCATCAGCGCAGCCGCCAAAGATCGAGCCACCGCTGGGAATGTACCCTGGCCGGCTGGACGACCGGGGCCGCGTCAAATTGCCGGCGAACTTCCTGCAGTATTTTGGCGCCTTGGGGGAAACGCGGTTCTTCGTAACCAGCCTGGACCGGCGCATAGCTCAAATCTACACCATTCCGGCCTGGAGGGAAACCGAAAAGTGGCTGGCCGGCTTCCGCGAGGATGCGAAAGCGGCGCGAAACGTAGCCTTCAATGCGGCCGACCTGGGCGCGGAGGCCGAGATCGACAGCCAGGGCCGCATCCTGTTCTCCACCGAACTGCGCCGCGAGCTCGGAATTGAGAACCAGCCGGTGCGGCTGTACGCCTATCGCAGCCGGATCGAAGTCTTGAGCGACAAGATCTACCAGGAACGCAAGAGCGAGGCTTCCGCGAACCCGGCGGACGACGTGGCGAAGCTGGAGCGAGGCGGGGCTGCACTGATGACCTATGCACTTCCCGGTCATGGCCGAAGAATCGCTCTCGCTGCTGGCGGTTCGTCCCGAGGGAGTCTACCTGGATGCCACGGCCGGGTTGGGCGGGCATACGGGCCTCATCGCGCGGCAACTGACCACGGGACTGGTGATTGCCAACGACCGCGACGCGCAGTCGCTGGAAATGGCGCGGCGCAACACGGCGGAGTGGGCCGGGCGCATTCGGTTTCATTAGGGCCCCTTCGGCAAGCTGGCCGAAGCGGTGGCGGAAGCGGGATTCGAGAAGGTGGATGGACTGCTGGCGGATCTGGGTGTGAGCCGCTATCAGCTCACGGCGCCGGAGAGAGGATTTTCGTTCATGGCGGATGGACCGCTGGACATGCGCATGGATCAATCCACGGGCATGACGGCGGCCGATCTGGTCAATCACACCGCCGAAAAGGCGCTCGCCGACTTGATCTTTCAGTTGGGCGAAGAAAGGAGGGCGCGGAAGGTAGCCAGAGCAATCGTCCGAGCACGGCCCATACGGAGCACACTGCACCTGGCCGGTGTAGTGGAGCGGGCCGTGCCCAGGACGGGCCGTTTGCACCCGGCCACCAGAACTTTCATGGCCTTGCGAATGGCGGTCAACGACGAGCCGGGGGAATTGGACCGGCTGCTGGAGATTGGTCCGGAGCTGTTGAAGAGCGGCGGGCGGATGGTGGTGATCAGCTTCATGTCGATCGACGACCGGAAGGTGAAAGAAAAGTTCAGAGCGCTGGCGCGGGAAGGGCGTGCGGCGATTCTGACGAAACACCCGCTCCAGCCAAGCGACGAAGAGACATGCGCAGAACCCGGCTTCGCGCAGCGCCAAGCTGCGGGCGGTGGAACGGATTTAGGATTGGCAGGCGGAAGCGCCTGCCCCACAAAGGCCGCGGACCAAGGTGGGACAGACGCTTTCGTCTGTCGGAGAAAGTAACCAGGGAGGGAACGAATACCATGGCGACACTGCCGACTTTTTTGGCGACACTGCCAGCATTTTTCCGAACGACCAATGAGACCCGACTTCCGGTTTTGTCCGGTGTCATGCCGGAACGGGACCCGTTCCAATTGCGCGCGCTTCCACAGGAAGACGTGTTCTTTCATTGCAAGAAGATCGACAACTCGCGTTTAGTGCGCGAGGCCGATCCGCAAGCTCGCGGCGCGTGCTGGTCGGCCATCGGAACGGCCTGCGTCGTGGTGGTTGTGCTGACCAGCGTACTGGTTCCCAACGTCGCCAGTACCCTGGCCGGCTACAAGCTGCAGGCCCTGCGTGTGGAGGAGCGGCAGTTGCTGGACGAGAAGCGCACGCTGGAGGTGGTGGAAGCGCAGCTTCAGCAAGACCGAACCGAACCAGGTACCGGAGAAGAAGTACGTATTGCCTTGCCTGCCGGAAGTGTTCGGAAAACAAGGACCGCAGGTGTGGGCAAAAGGGGGACATGGGCAATGCCCTGATCGAGAAGATCGAGGCGGCGGATGGCATCCTGCTCGGTTCGCCCACCTATGTGGCCGACGTCAGCCCGGAGATCAAGGCGCTGATGGACCGCGCCTGTCTGGTTTCCAAGGCCAACGGCGGTCTCTTCCGCCGCAAGGTGGGCGCGGCCGTCGTAGCCGTGCGCCGAGCGGGAGCGATCCATGCATTCGACGCCCTGAACCACTTCTTCCTCATCAGCGAGATGATCGTACCCGGCTCGTCGTATTGGAACATCGGCGTCGGCCTTGCGCCGGGCGATGTCGAGAGGGACGAAGAAGGCATTCGCACGATGAAGGTTCTGGGTCAGAATATGGCCTGGCTGCTGAAGAAGGTTGCCGACTGACGGCTCCCGGTTCCCATCGGCAAGAGAATCATGCGCCGGTCTCCGCATGAAGTTGCTGCAAGGCGTAGACCGTCGTCTGGCGTAGTTGCATCGAAGCGATTCCCTCGACGGCGGCCTGCGCCGCGGCAAGGGTGGTGATGGTGGGAATCCTCGCCAGTACTGCTGCGCGGCGGATGGCCTTCTCATCGAAGATCGTCTCCTGGCCGCGCGGGGTATTCACAATCAGCTGGATGCGGTCGCCCTTGATCAGGTCCACCACGTTCGGTCGTCCCTCCTGGACCTTGAAGACCCGCTCGACGCTGAGCCCGGCGCGCTCCAGCGCGTTGGCCGTGCCTTCGGTAGCCACAATCTTGAAGCCGAGGTGCACGTAGCGGCGGGCCAGCTCAACGGCCGCCGGCTTGTCGTGGTCGTTGACGCTGAAGAAGACCGTGCCGCCGGTGGGCAGCACCTGCCCGGCCGAGAGCTGCGCCTTGGCAAAGGCCTCGCCAAAGCTCGCCGCCACGCCCATCACTTCGCCGGTTGACTTCATCTCTGGGCTGAGTACGGTATCGACCCCGGCAAACTTGGACCACGGAAAAACCGGCGACTTGACGTAGTAGTGTGCGCCTGTTCCCAGATCCTGGCCGCTCGCAACCTGGGCCGGGAGCAGATCGCGCAGTTTGCGGCCGGTCATCAGCCGCGAGGCGACTTTGGCGAGCGGAATGCCGGTGGCCTTCGAGACGTAAGGCACGGTCCGAGAGGCTCGCGGATTCACCTCGATCACGTAAACGCGGTCCTGGCCTTCGGCGTCGCGTTGAATGCCGAATTGAAGGTTTACCAGACCGACGACATTCAGCGCAAGGGCCAGTTTGCGCGCGTAGGTGCGCAGCGTCTCCAGGGTCTCTGGGCGGATACTCACGGCCGGCAGAACGCAGGACGAGTCGCCGGAGTGGATGCCGGCCTCCTCGATGTGCTGCATGATGCCCGCGATAATCACGTCCTCCGAGTCGCAGAGCGCGTCCACGTCCACCTCCACGGCACTCTCCAGGAAGTGGTCGACCAGCACGGGCCGCTCTTGCGAGTACTCGACCGCCTGGCGCATGTAAAGCGCCACGGCCTCGGCATCGTATGCAATCACCATCGCCCGTCCGCCAAGCACGTAGCTTGGGCGCACCAATACTGGATAGCCGATCCGCTCGCCGACGGCGAGGGCCTCTTCCACGCTGGTGGCTGTGCCGCCCGCCGGCTGGGGAATCTTCAGCTCATCCAGCAGTTTGCCGAAGCGTTTGCGATCCTCGGCCAGGTCAATGGACTCAGGCGACGTACCGATGATGGGCACCCCGGCAGCCTTCAGCCGCTGAGCAAGATTCAGCGGAGTTTGTCCGCCGAACTGGACGATCATGCCAACCTTAGCGCCCGACTGCGCCTCGTGATTGTAGACAGCTAGCACGTCCTCCAATGTAAGCGGTTCAAAATAAAGGCGATCACTGGTGTCGTAGTCGGTTGAGACGGTCTCCGGGTTGCAGTTGACCATGATGGTCTCGTAGCCGTCTTCCCTCAGCGCGAAGGCCGCGTGGCAGCAGCAGTAGTCAAACTCGATGCCCTGGCCGATGCGGTTTGGCCCCGAGCCCAGAATAATGATCTTGGGCGTATCGGTTGGCGGCGCCTCGTCCTCTTCGTCGTAGGTCGAGTAGAGGTAGGGCGTCATGGACTCGAACTCGGCGGCGCAGGTATCCACCAGCTTGAAGACGGGCTTGATTCCCTTCCCTTCGCGCAGTTCCCTCACCTGCTGTGTGCCGGCGTGGCCTTCGAGCTTCCATTCCTTGGCAATGCGCTCGTCGCTCAGACCGAGCCGCTTCAGGCGGAGGAGGTGCTCCGCACTTATGTCCTCGGGAGTGGTTTGTGCAATAGCCGACTGCGCGAGTGTTATCTCGCGGAGTTGATGCAGGAACCAGGGGTCCATGCCGGTGAGCCGGGCTACCTCACGCACGCTCAAGCCGCGCTCAAAGGCGTAGCGCATGTAGCCCAGCCTCTCCGGCCGCGGCGTTACCAGCATCTGCGTCAGGCGGCGCGGCTCCAAAACTTCCGCGCCGGTCTTTTTGCCGGTTTCCAGTGCCCGCCAGGCCTTCATCAGGGCTTCCTTGAAGGTGCGGCCGATCGCCATCACCTCGCCCACCGACTTCATCTGCGGGCCCAGCGTGTCGTCGGCGCCGGGGAACTTCTCAAACTGCCATTTGGGAATCTTGACGACAACATAGTCGATCGTCGGCTCGAAACAGGCCGGCGTCTTGCGGGTAATGTCGTTGGGAATCTCGTCGAGCGTGTAGCCCACGGCCAGCTTGGCGGCGATCTTGGCAATGGGAAAGCCGGTGGCCTTGGACGCCAGCGCCGAGGAACGCGAGACGCGAGGATTCATCTCGATTACTATCATGCGGCCGTCGAGCAACACCAACTGAACCAGTAGGTAGGACACATAG
>CAWCWQ010000106.1:0-3307 GCA_963799145.1 uncultured Acidobacteriaceae bacterium
CCTGGATCGGAGGCCCGGCGTTCAGCGGACTGCTTTTCGCGTGGAATCCGTCAGCGGCAACGGGGGTAGCGCCGACCGTTTGCGTCACTACCGCCGATGTTTGACCCTCGGAATAAGCCCTGAGTTGGCGCGCGCCAAACTGGAGGAGGCCCGTCTTCAGTACCGCTTGCCCGTTGACCACTGGCGCAATCCCGACAATCGCCGCCGAGTCGTAAAACGTCACCGTCGTCGTGGACGAAGCGGGCGTCACCGTTGCAGTCAGGGTGACGATTTGGCCGAACGCCGCAGGATTCGGAGACGTGCTGAGCGTACGCCGGCCAGGGCGCTCGCCGCGGCCAGGATAACGGATACACCAATTCGGACGATCATGGGCGCTTTCGGCATCATACCCCTTGCGAGCACGGAAAATCTAACGCGGTATGATGACTCGCGAACGAGGACTTTATGCCCCCTTCAGTCCTTCAGGCACGCCGTGAACTCGCTTTCGCGCAGGGCCTGGCCAGCCACGGCGGCTGGTACCACAGCATGGAGTTTCCCGATGGCGCGCGGATCGAAGGCTACACGCCTCTGTCGGTGCTGCGCGACCGCTATGCCGAACTCCACCTCCCCGGCGATCTCACCGGCAAACGCGCTCTCGACATCGGCGCCTGGGACGGCTGGTTCAGCTTCGAAATGGAACGCCACGGCGCGCAAGTGACCGCCGTGGATGTGGTCGCCCTGCCCAATTTCGAATACGCGCACCGGCGCAAGCAGTCCCAGGTCCGCTACGTCGTCGATGACGTCGTAAACTTGCCGCGCCACAACCTAGGCCAGTTCGATTACACCCTGTTCCTCGGCGTTCTCTACCATGTCCGCCATCCTCTATTAGCTCTCGACACCGTCTGCGGACTGACCCGCGAAATGGCGATCATCGACAGCTACGTGATCGACGGCGACGACCGCGCCCACATTCATTCTCCGCTGCCGTTCTGCGAATTCTATGAGACCGACGAGCTTGGGGGCAATCTCGATAACTGGTTCGGCCCCACAGTCGATTGCCTGCTGGCATTCTGCCGGAGTGCCGGTTTCGTGCGCGTCAGCCTGGTCAATCTCTGGCACCGTCACGCCCGGGTCGTCTGTCACCGCCACTGGGACCCGCCGCCGCCTAATCCCACGGTTCCCGCTCCAGTGCTGGCAGACGCGAGGCGCACGCACGGAGAAGGTGTCCTGTTTTCATCGGAACGCGATGAATACCTCACGTTTTGGTTTAGTAGCTCTGAGCCGAAGCTTGAGAAAGGCGAGGTGTTCCCGGAGGTCGGAGAGTTTGCCGCGCCTGTTCTGGCGGTCAAGCCCGTGGGAGTGAACGCGTTTGTCGCCAATGTCCGGCTGCCTCCAGGGCTGGCTGCTGGACCGCAAACGGTGAAACTACGGCTTGCCCGCAGCGATTTCAGCAATCAGCGCACAATCTTCGTCGATACGCCGCTCGCTGCAGGCCAATTCAGAATCCTGAAGGTCTTCGACGGATCCCGCTGGACCGAGAATCGCGTCAGCCTCACCAGCGGCGGATTCCTGACGCTCTGGGTTGAAGGCCTGCCCCCGGAAGCCGATGCCGTTTCCACCCACCTCCTTGCCGGCCACCAGCCACTGCCGGTCATCTATATGAGTCCCCATGCACCGGAAGCAGCCCGCCAGGTCAACGCGCGACTCTCCGAACTTCTGCAACCCGGCCGTTTCAATATTCAACTGAGGCACGGCGCAGGAGTCTCGAATCTGGCGCAGATCGAAGTAGAAGCATAAGATCACCGCACCGGGGTGCGCCGCGGCTTCTTTCCTCACGGCCGGCGAGCATCTTGGCGGCCTGCTCTTTATCGGTGTTTATCGGCGTTGTTCTGAAAACAATTTCGCCTTTCGGCAGTTTCATGCATTTAGGGAGCTGGTCTCCTTCGCGCTCTTTTCGGCTTGAGTCTTCTTCTTTCGGCCGGGGCGTTTCTTCGGAGTCTCGATTTCCGGAGCGCAATGCGTGACATACCAGTCTTGCAGCGGCGTCAGCCGGTCGGGAGGCAGCCAGACCCCTAAGCGCCGAAGACGCCGGGTATGGTGCCGAATCACGCGCTGCTTCTGACTCTGGTTGAGTTCCGGGCGGGCGTGAGGGCGGTACGCCTCCTTTCGGTCCAGAACCCAAAAAATGGCGTGCGCCAGCATGTGGGCGACCGCCATCAGCGCGCGCATGTGACCAACTTTCGGTTTGAGGCTCTCGTATTTGGCCTGAAACAATGTGCCCTTCGTGCGCGATGCCGCCCACGCGGATTCCATGGCCGTCGCTCGAAACCAAGGGTTGCCATGGGTCGTGTGGCGGCTCTTGTGTTTGCCGGCGCTCTCATTGTTCCCGGGACACACTCCACCCCACGAACTAAGCCGCCCCGGATCCTCGAACTTCTTCATGTCCGGCCCCACTTCCGCCAGCAAATTGGCGGCCGCCTCCTGCTTGATTCCGGGTATCGTCTGCAGCAAGTCGTACGCCTCTCGTTGGCCGCTTTCCTGGATAAGTTTCCCCGCCAGCCCATCCAGATCTTGAATCTCCAGGTCCAAAAACGCCATGTGCCGCATCGAGGAGCGGATGATTTCCTTTTGTATGTTGCTCAACCGCTGCCCTCGCACGGCCTCCATGATCTCGTTCTTCTTCTGCTTCAGACTTCCCTGCGCTAACTCGGCAATCTGCTCGGGCGTGCGGTTCTCGTCCACCAGGGCCTTCAGCATCAGTTGTCCACTCAGTCCAAATACATCACTCAGCTCATTGCCCAGCTTCACGTTTCCGTATTCCAACTGCTTCTGCACCCGGTTCCGCTCCTGGGCGATCTCTCCCACCAGTTTCTTCCGTCGACGCGTCAGTTCCCGCAAGTCCCGCGTGGCTCTCTCCGGTATGAAACTCGCACGAATCATTCCGTGCCGCAGCAGGTGCGCCAGCCACCAGCTATCCTTCGCGTCGGTCTTATGCCCCTTCCGGTTCTTCACTTCTTCCGGATTGGCTAAGATCACCCTTACGTGCTCCTCCAGCACATTGAATACCGGCACCCAGTACGGACCCGTGCTCTCCATCACTACGTCCGTTACTCCCTCCTCTTTCAGCCACTGCAGCATGGCCTCAAATTGTGTCTGAGTACAATCCACTCGACGTATCTCAAACCTAGGCTCTTCGCTGAGCGGCCCGACCATCACGCACACTTTCAGAAACCTCTTTCCAACGTCAATGCCAGCGCATCTTTCCACCACCGCTGCGATCACCGCTTTGCTCCTTTCAGGTGCACGGCTGCCGCCTAGATTCATCATG
>CAWCWQ010000107.1:0-9571 GCA_963799145.1 uncultured Acidobacteriaceae bacterium
CCCTCCCCCGATGGCGGTGAACGAAGATTGCGAGATCGGCGCGGTCTTCGCTCCCTCCACAACGGTCGTGATTCCGCCCCCAATGACGCAAGAACAGTTGACCGGCAGCATCGACGTGGCCGCCAGCACGGTGAACACTCCTTTGGCGATCGAGGTAGTGGGGATCGCAACCGTAGTGAATGCGACAACAACCTCATTGACATCGAGCCTGAATCCCTCCGGATTCGGGCAAGCCGTTACATTCACCGCAACCGTGAGCACGGGCGCGACCAGCGGCACCCTCACCGGCACCATCACCTTTACCGTGGACGGCGTGAATGCGGGCCAGCCGGCGGCCATCAACGCAGCCGGCGTAGCCGTGTACGCAACCTCCACGCTCACGGTGGGAGTGCATACCGTTATCGCCTCCTACAACAGCGACCCGGACCACTTTCCGAGCACTTCGCCGACGCTGACGCAGACCGTGCTGGAAGGCACGTTCGTCACGCTCACATCCAGCCTGAACCCATCCAGTGTGGGCGCGCCGGTCACGTTCACCGCGACGGTGGCTGTTCCGCCGGGCGGCGGCGGTGCTTCACCTGACGGCACGGTCGTCTTTTCAGACGGAGCGGCGATCCTTGGCAGCACCGCGCTCAACGCGACAGGTGTGGCGAGTTTCACAACCTCGACGCTGACCAACGGCGTGCATTCCATCACCGCAACCTACGGGGGGGACGCAAGCAAACAGATTCAAGGCAGCACATCCGCGATTCTTGCTCAGGATGTGCTGGTGGCGGGGAAGGTATCTCTGGTCTCCAATCCCAACCCCTCGAGCTATGGAACCCCCGTCACCTTCATCGTGGCGGTTGCCACCACCGGGATTGCCGCCGCCACCGGGACGGTGAACTTCCTGGACGGGGCGCAGCAGATCGGCAGCGCAACGCTCGTAGGCTCGACGGGGCAAGCCACCTTTACCATCTCTACGCTGGGCGTCGGCACGCATTCCATTACAGCGGCTTACCAGGGTGACTCGACCTACGGCTCCAGCACTTCGCCGGCGGTGGCGCAGGTAGTGAACCAGGCGCAGACTTCGACTGCCGTTGCCACCCCTGTGCCAAGCCCAGGAATCTCGGGCGGGATGGTAGCCATTACCGCGATCGTGACGGTGACCAAAGGCGTCTCAACGCCGACGGGTACGGTGGCATTCACCAGTGGAACCACGGCACTGGGATCGGCCGCGGTGGGCGCGTCGGGAACGGCCACGATCAACGCTGCCTTCGCGGCTGGAACGTACTCCATCGTCGCCACCTATTCGGGAGACGCCAACGACGCTGGAAGCGTTTCTGCGCCGACAGTGCTGACGGTGCTGCTGGCAACCACCGCAACCGTGGTGACGGCCAGCCCGAGTCCGGCTGTTGTGGAATCTCCTGTCTCTTTTGTCGCCAAGGTGACGGGCAACGGGGGCATACCGACGGGCAGCGTAGCCTTCTCCGCCGACGGCGCGGCCATGGGAACGGCGACGGTGGATGCGACCGGCGCGGCCACGCTGAGCTACGCCGCTCTCGCCCCCGGCACGCACTCGATCGCGGCCAGCTACGGCGGAGACGCGAACGACTCACCGAGTACTTCGCCGGCCATCGGCCTGGTGGTGACTACCATTCCCACGGCGACGGCTCTGGGCGTCTCTTCGACCAGCGGCGCGTCAGCCCAAGTGACTCTGGTGGCCGCGGTGGTGGGCACCAGCGGCCCCACACCCACAGGCACCGTTACTTTCAACAGTGGAACCACTGTGATCGGTTCGGCTAGCCTGAATTCGAGCGGAGTCGCGACGCTCATCCCGAATCTGGCGCCCGGCTCGTACACCATCGTTGCGGTCTATAGCGGCGACTCGATCCATAGTCCGTCCACATCGCAGCCGGCCACGGTCTCAGGCACGCCGGCCGGCTTCAGTCTCACCGTCAACCCCTCTGCCGTCTCCATGGCGACAGGCCAGAACGCCACTGTCGCAGTGACGCTCACCTCGATTAGCGGCTTTTCCGATGCCAATATCGGACTGGGCTGCTCGTCGCTTCCGGCAGCGGTCAACTGCCACTTTTCGAGCATCGGCGTGGATCTCGTGGCGAACGGCAGCCAGACCGTCCAGTTGACGATCGACACCAACAACCCGCTGGGCGGCGGCGCGACCGCCATGAACGCGCGCCCCGGAAACCGGAACACCGCTCTGGCCGGCTTGTCTGCATTGGGCCTGCCTTTCGCCGTCTTCCTCGGTTGGGTCATGAGGCGATTCCGCAAGCGCCACGCGATGGCCTTCACGGCGGCGATGGCCTTGATGCTCGCTTCGATCGCAACGCTGGTAAGCGGCTGCGGAGGCTTCACCCAGGCGACTGCCACACCGGGCACGTATGTAATCCAGGTAACGGGCACGGGCGCCAACAGCAACATCATCCACTATCAGAACGTGACGCTGAACATCGGGAAGTAGGTCTAGCTCATGGAGCAATGCGCGGGAGAGATGAGGAGCGTTCATCGTTTTGAATGGAAGTGCGGCGTGAAGCCTGGCCCGCGGCCTGGCGGGCGCGCGGTCTTGGCCGCGGTTGTATTGGCAATTTGCCTGGCCGGGCCGCGCTTCGCTTTTGGGCAGGTGGTTCCGTCGGCGGATGCCGGCGGGTCGAGGCTGACGGTGGGCGCCACAGCAGCCGGGTATGCCTTGCAGTATGGCCAAAGGAAGATGCTTGGCGTGGCCGCCATCGCCGACATAGACACCAAGCGCCGCATCGGGCTTGAAGGCGAGGCGCAATGGCTGGTCTTTCACCAGACGGCCAGTGTCCACACGGCGACTTATCTGATCGGACCCCGTTACCACATGACCTTCGGGCGCTTCCAGCCCTATGCCAAAGGGCTGGTTGGCTTTGGCCGATTCTACTATCCCTATGACTTCGGGCAGGATACCGACCTGGTGATTGCGCCTGGCGGCGGGATCGACTTTCGGCTCACAAACAGGCTCCGGCTGCGGCTGGCCGACTTCGAGTACCAGTTCTGGCCCCAGTTCCATTACGGGGCGCTATCTTCCTACGGAGTTAGCTCGGGCGTTCGAGTCCGCGTCTTCTGATCGCAACCTACCTCGCTCCTGGCTGGCTGTCGGAGTTGTGGATGAAGCACTCATGGATGGCGTCGAGCGGCGCATTGGGCCATTTGGACTGAATCAGGTCGCTTTCGCTTAACTCGCGCAAGACAAAGTCGATGGAGCCATCGGCATGGACCGCGCCTTGCAGGAAGCCATATATATTGCTCCTCGATGCCTTGTCGGCCTCCCTGGGAAGCTGGTAGCGATGTGCCCCCGCGCTGCCGATGACGATGCCGGGCAGGACCGCGCTTGTGTGCTGCTTCCAATAGGGCGTGTTGAAGATGTTGGGCGAGTAGTAGTGGGAGTGGCTGGAGAGGATGTACACATGTTTTCCAGCAGCCTGTGCATCGTAGAGCCAGGTGTACACCAGTTCGCCGGTCCGCATGCCCAGTTCCCAGTCGTCCATGCCGTGATCGGAACTGGTGGAGTGGGGCAGCGATTCGTGCATGGCCGCGACGATGGTGCGGATGCCGGATTGGGGCGCCAGATCGCGGTCAAGGACCGAACGCAGCCAGCGGAGTTGGGCGTCGGAAAACTCATCGCGGCTGGAGTTGTCCAGGGTGATGAAATCCACGCCGGCGCGGGTCCAGTGATACCAGGGCTGATGCGGGTCGGCCTCTGCGCCGTCGGCCTTGCGCTGGGCCTCGATCTCGGGACGGCTCAGAAAGCTGGAGAACTTGGCGATGTAGCCGTCGCGGGTCATCGGCTTGCTGACTTCGTGGTTTCCCCGGCCCAGGAAAACGGGAAGCGAGCCGAACGGCGCCATCTGATGTTCGAGGAAGTCGTCCCAGGCGCGCTGCTGGTAATCGGCTCTTGCGAGCTTCGCGCCCTCTGGCTGGAGGGCCGCCATGTCTTGATCCGGTCCTCCCATCGCGCGGAAGTCACCCAGGTGCCAGTAGAAGAGATCGTTCTCGGCTTTGACCTTGGCGGCGATGGCCGGCATAACAAAATCGCCGCAGTTGCGGCTGTCGCCGGAGACGGCGAAGGTGAAGGAGGAAGCGGCGGTCTGCGCGCGGGTCCGTGCGGAGGCAGGCAGCAGAGTGGCCAGCGCGAGCAGGAGAGAGGAAGCGCGCAGCTTGAACATGGATTCAGCATAGCGCGGCCCGCGAATGGAATGCAGTTAAAAGAAGGCTACAGCGCGGCTTCCGATTCCGCGGCGCGCGCCAGGCGGGCGCCCACGGCGGAGAGCAACACGGCCGGCGCGAGGACAAAGCCGGCGATGAGCCGGGGCATGCGGCGGAAATCGTCCACAAGCGAGCGGCCGTGTCCGGTGAGGAAGGCGCCGCGGCGCATCACGTGCAGATGGAAGAGCGCCGAGATGGTGGCGAAGACGCAGACCGCTAAGGTAGCCCTTCCAGGAGCGGCCGCCCCCGCGGCGCGATGGGTGAGCCAGTCCAGAATCTGAGCAAGCATCGGAACTCCCACGACAACCGTCAAATTGCCGAGCAGGCGGGAGCGAAAGCCCAGCGCCCTCTGCTGAAGTCCGGCATAGAGGCCGGCGGTGAGGGTGACGTAAGCCATCTCAACCAGAACGATGGGCAGGCCGCCCCGCAGGCCGGCGCGCGCCATGGCCCCCAGATACACCAGGGAGCGGGCGGTCGCGCTCATCAGGGCGCACTTCCAGTTCCAACAGGCGATGGCCTGCGCGAAGAAAGGAGAACGGCGGGCTGGGGTCATGTCTTCATGGTGCGGAACTTGTGCAAATTAAGCGTCAAGAATGGGTTACAGCGGGGTTGAGATTGGCCGCGCCCCGTAACTAATTAGGTTCTCCCTGGCCTGTCCCAGTGTGATTCTGGTCACGGCGTTTCTTCGGCCGGGCCGATAGCCTCAAGGCTAGGGTGGACGCGGAGCGAGCGCCCAGAAACAACCGAGGAGCATTTCATCATGGCTTATGTAGTTACCGATGCCTGTACATTGGATTTTGTGTGCGCGGCGGAGTGTGCCACCGCCGCCATTGCGCCTTTGGCGGGGGATCCGGCCGCCGGAACCGTTTCCCAGGTTTTCATCAACCCCGACGAATGCATTGACTGCGGCAACTGCGCCGACCTCTGCGCGCAGAACGCGATCTTTCCCACCGACGAACTGCCGGCGGACAAGGCGCACTTCGCTGAGAAGAACAGGGCTTACTTCAACTAGGGTTCCTGCCCACAAGCCGCGATCGGCGGCTCACCATCATTGCACACTGCCTCATTCTGGCGGCCGCGCAGTTGTCTGCCGGGATGGGGTGGTCTGTCGTCTCCAGACTCGGCCTTTCTATCTTGGGTCGGAATTCGAAGGCTGCGTTGACGGCGGAGCCAGCGCGGCGGCTGGCTGGGCGTGCGCGGCAGCGGCCTGCGATCCCGCCGGAGCGGCAGGCAGCAGGGGCAAGACGAGGCTTTGCACCGTATCCGGATCGTCGCGCAAGCGCAGATAGAGCACGCCATTGACCGGGTGGGGAACGCTCAACTGGGTTCCTGCAAACTCCGGCGGCACATCGGCGGAGTTGTCGAAGCCGGCAGTGGCGGCGATAGACGCGGCCAGAAAGAGATTCGTTCCGGTCAGCATGCAGGGCTTGGAGGGATTGCGCGGGCAGCGCAGCTCTTTGAAGCCAGGTGACCGCACCAGCGTTCCCAGGGGCAGCCAGTCGCCAGTCACTCCGTCGGCCGAAATGGCGCGCGCCTGAAGGGGCCCGAAGGCCGAGGAGCCAAAGCGCGCCAGCGGTTCCACAATTCCCACCGCGGTCCTTGAATCTTCGAGCATCAGGGTGCCGTCGGCCAAAGACAGCACGGTGCGAAAGCTGCCGTCGGCCGCGGCTACCTCCACTTTTTCAGCGCGAGGAAACTTCACCGGAACGATGGACTTGAGGAAAAAGACGAGACGCTCCTCGGCGGGCAAGTCGTCGGGAGTGCCCAGATGGACCGGTGAGGGCGGCGCGGAAGCCTCTTCCTGGACTCCCTTGCTCAACAGCACGACCTGCGGACGCGGCGGCTCGACGATCACCGGCGCCTTCAGTTGCCGCCCATCGCGCAGCCGCACATTGGCGACGTAGTGCCTTGCAGGATCCAGGTTGGCGGTGGAAGCATCGGCGGTCATCGTCAACCGATCGAAGTCCTCGACGCGGCTCAGGGCAGAGGGTTTGAGCGCAATCCCATTCAGATCGGCCTCTTCCACCTCGTCAAGCCTGGTTCCCTTCAGCAAAGCTGCCTGGTCGCCGGCGCTCAGCGTCAACCGGTCAAGCGAAGCGGCCTCTTTGTATGCGGTCAAGGTGAGCCGGTCCGGCTTCTCCAACCCAAACTGATCGATCTCCACGGTCACCGGCCCTGGATCTGCATCCTTCATGGGCACAGCCACCTCCAGCAGATCCGGCCTGGGAGACTTCCAAGCCAGCTTGACCGGAGTTGCGCCGCCGGCAGTTTCCTCCACGCGATCGACGCAGAGCGTGGTGTCGCCCTCCAGGTGGAGCGTGTCTTCGCGGCCCACCACCAGGGCAGACTGATCGCCCGCCGCCAGTATCCACTTGCCGGGCTGAGCCGCGCGCAGGTGGAAGCGCGGGCCCTCCCAGCTCTCAAAGCCCCACTTGCCGCGCACAACGCCAGTCAAATCGCCTTGGGTCAGCGAAGGCGCCGGATCGATCAGCACCAGGCCGCCTTCAGACGGGGCAGGCTTCAGCGGCAGGTCGAGTGAAGTGACCTTTCCATCCACGCGCGTCTCGATGTGCAGCGCGAGCGAGTGGGCCAACTGGGTTGAAAAGACAATGGGCGCACCTTCGGCGGGCAGCACCAGACCGGACTTCTGCGCGCAGTAGGTCTCCGACGAATTTACGGGATGCAGCGGCGGCGGCCTCACCTGCCCTACCGGCGGCAGCGCGACCACCACTACGGATTTGGGATCGCGGAAGGAGGGCGGTTCGTTCAGGCGCAGGTTCAGCGTGTCCCCCGCAGGCAGAGCCAGCGCGGGAATGTACTGGAAGTGCGCCGTATGCAGGGAGGAAAGTATCCTCGCCGTATCCACGACTGCGCCCACGTACGGGCTGAAGGCCCCTGCGCCGCCGAGCGCCGAGTAGCTTATCTGGTTCATCAGGTCCGCCGTGGAACCGCTGGTAATTTGCGCCACCCGCGATTGCGCGTTGGCGTCGTCCAGAACCAGCCCCTCGGTGTGCTGCGCCAGGCAGAGCGCCTGCTGGTCGCTGGGCTTGTCGAAGCACTGCTGGTCCAGCTTGATGCCCAGACTGCGGGCGGCCAGCTCGGCGCGCTTCTTCAGCAGCGAGGAATCCGTCTGCGAGGTGACCTTGACCTCGGCCAGATAGCCATCGAGGCGCATCCGGTCCCAACTGGCGGCTTGCAGGTCCTGGGCAGCGCGCACAAATGCTCCCGGCCGGCCCCGCACCGCCGCGCGCAGTGTGCTGAAGTCGCCGCCGGTCTCCGGCGCGAGAAAGATGAGCGCTTGCTGCGCCTCGGCGGGAACCGTCACGAAGATGCCTTCGCTGCGCGCTTCGCGGCTCCAGGTCTCGACCCGCGTAAACCACTCCGGCGGCGGCGGGTTGGTGGCCCCGCGCAGGAAGGCGACGATCAGCACATAACGGGCAGACTGGCTTTCGGGTAGGTCGGGATGAATCCAAAGCCGGTCGCCGGGCATGAGGTTGGGAACCTCGCCGATGGGCAGCGTAACATCGCCGCGCTTCACATGCACATCCACCTTCGGCCCGGAGAGGTCGAAGGCCGGGTCGGCGGCATGCAATCCTGTTGCGGCCAAACAGACGAGCAACAACAGAGGCAAGCAGCGGCGCATGTCCTTATTGTACGAAGCCGAGCGCCCGGGATGGAGCAGCGCAGGCGCGCGGCTTCAGCCCGGATTCGGGATCGCCCCCCGTGGATGGGCGCTTATCTCTTTCATACGACAGTACACAGGTTGGCATTATCGGTTACACTGTGGGCTGAATAGCTTTGATCCCAGGGATTAGCTAAAGTGTTTCCCGAGTCCATGTAGGGAAGAAGAGAAAAGTGGAAGATGGCTCGGGTTGAGCGAGAGCCGAATGATTACCATGGATCGCCTTACATCGATTGGGAAGACGAAGCGGGCCGCATTTAACAACAGATTATGAAGAAGGGTCCGCGAATACAATTCACAACCGCCTGAACCGCCGCCAAGCGGAAGCATAGCTTACTCCAAGGCGATGGCGCAGGTTTAGAACAAGGCCGCTCTCCTTTGCCGGCGGCGCGCGACTCAACCTAACTCCGGAATTGACCCCTTAAGGCGGCTGGAGAGGTTGGGCGCGCGGCAGGCGGCGGGCGCGGCATTACGGAGAAGAAAGACATGAAATCGACAAAAGCTGCGCAGAGCGGCGTAGAAGCAACAAACCTGAGCATTCCCGACGCGGAAGAGATCATCGAAGAAGCCCTCAACGAACTGGCGTTTTCCGCCGACCCCGGCCTGGCGCGGGCACTGCGCTTCCTGGCGCCTCCCGGCTACCAGGCCATCGTGGAGTTGTGCGGCGAGAACGGCCGCAGCAAGCGGCGCAATGCGTCAGCCGATTCGTGGTCGCCGGAAGAGGACGAGGTGCGCATCTATTTTGAGCGCGTCGGCGAGGGCGAAACTGCTCCGCGCGCCAGCCGCGCGCCGCGAGCGGTTGCGGAACCGGCATTCGAAGAGGCGGACGACGATAGCCAGGAGGCCGTGATTCCCGCCGATCTGGATGCCCGCGTGAAAGAGCTCTGCGCCGCCCTGGCCGAGGCCGAGCGCGGCGGGCACGCCTTCATCGCGCTCAAGTGGTTCCGCGACTCCTTCTTGCCGCGCAAGGCCTTCCGCTGGAATCAGCATCCCGAGTCGCGCCAGGCGGTATTGGCCGAGGCCATTCAGCGCGGTGTCGTGCTCACCAGCAAGATCGCCAACCCCAAGACACCCGCGTATCCCACCACCACCATCCGCCTTAACCGCGCCGAGGCCGGCATTCCCGAGGAGGCGCAGCGCTTCCATCCCGTTGCGATTCACGGCGACTCAATAGCCGAGGCCATTGAAGAGGAACGGGGGAACCTGTGAGCTGCTACTTCCTTGAGGCCACGGCCTTTGCCAAGCTCTTTGTGCAGGAGCAGGGCACCGACGCGCTGATCCGCTTGATGGAAGCCGTCGAGGACAATCGCAAGCTGATCTCGGCCTCCACGCCGCTGGAGGTCTACGCGGTCCTCCGGCGGCGCCAGCGGGCCGGAGGGATATCGAAGGAAGATGCGGCCGCCGCGCTCGATATCCTGCGCCTTGAAGCGGCGCGCATGGTGCAGCAGCCGCTGAACCCCGCGGTGCTTGAGGCCGCGCGCCAGCTTCTCGACCGCACCGAGTTGCGCTGGCCCGACACGTTGCAACTGGCCGCCGCCATCGTGTCGCGCGATATGTTTCAAGGCACGGAGATCGTCTTCGTCTCCGCCTCGTCGCAGTTGCTTGAAGCGGCAAAGGCCGAAGGCTTTCACACGCTCGATCCCGCCAAGGAAGCGGCTCCGC
>CAWCWQ010000108.1:0-7338 GCA_963799145.1 uncultured Acidobacteriaceae bacterium
GTCCAGCATGGGCACCGCGCCATAGCTGCCATACCAGCCGGCCACCCGCTCATTCTTGGCGTCGATGAGAAGCGCGACGCCGCCGACCTCCGCCGAGGCCAGCAGGCAGCGTCTTCCTGCTGCCAGCAAAAGTTGGCCGCCAAGACCCTGTCCTTGCACCCGGTGGTCCACGGCCAACCGCGCCAGCCGGAATGCCGGAACCTCATGGCGCGCCAGTCCGCGCTTTACAATCTCCGGCGTCCGGGCATACGAAACAGAGGCCGGACTCAGGCTGTAGAAGCCGAGAATGGTCTTGCGGTCTCCGTCGTCGATGGCAAGAAAGGTCTTTGCGCCGCCCAGTTCGTGGCTCTTGCGGGCGTAGCGGCGCAGGAATTCATTCAAGGCCGCATCGCCGCAGTCGAAGGCTTCCCGGTCGTGCTGCCTGCCGATCGGCTCTTCGTGCCAAGCCGGGACGCTCATCCCAGACGCGGCAGCGCCCGGGCTGCGGCAATCAGTCTGGCATTCGGAGCGGGCGGGTTCTCCAGCAGTTCCAGCACCCGCAGACTATCCCTCTCCGAGAGTTGCACTTGCTCGGCCTCCGCGATAACGCCCTTGGCGGCGCGCAGCGCGTGGCGAACGACGAAATCCGTCAAGTCGGTGTGCTTCAGCGCCACCGCCCGCAGCAGCAGCGCCTTTTCCTCGGCCCGAATCCGCAGCGACATCCGGTTGTTGTCTTCAACCGCGACTCTGGGCATGGCGCGACCCCTCTCATAGGCACATTCAAAGCGTACAGCAGGCAAGACTGAGAGTCAATCCTGTACGTTTTGATTACGTATAAAGTTGTCGAAGACAACCTCGCGCAGCAAGGCGGCTGCATCCCCTGAGCAGGCATCCAGGATGAGCAAAGTCACTCCCTTTTTCACGCCGCCAAACACCAATTCAAGTTACTACTTCGTAAGTAATCGCTCTTTCTTCTTAGAGCGGCTTTGCCCCGCTTATCACGAAATAACTGAATCGCTCGACGCATTTCTGTTGAGAAAGCAATAAATCAGGTGTATTCTGGCGGGGATTTCCAGCAGGAGGAAGATCATCCATGGGATTCGTGAGCCGCTCGCTGTTTTTGTTGTTCGTACTTTATGGACTTGTCTTCGCCATCGGCGATGTTTACCTATTGCATGGGCATGCACCGGTCTGGTGGGGCGTCATCTTCGTTCTCTTACTGATCGGCGCGCAATACCTTCTTTCGCCGTGGTTGATCGGACTCTGCTTCAGAATCGACTGGGATGAGGATGCCGTGCCTCCGGCGCTGCGCGCCTTTGTGGAGCGGATGTGCCGCGAACACGATCTTCCGCCGCTCAGGATCGGCATGATCGAGAGCGGCACACCCAACGCCTTCGCCTTTGGGCGACTCCGGCGAGACGCGCGTATCGTGGTTACCCGCGGCCTGATTGACGTCCTGACAGAGGATGAGGTCGAGGCGGTGCTGGCCCACGAGATTGGCCATGTCGCCCATTACGACTTTGCCGTGATGGCCCTGGCAGCGATTGCGCCGCTGCTGCTCTACCAGCTTTACGTCTGGACCAGACGCGTGAATCATCTTCGCCCGCTGGCCTATTCGGCGTACGCCGCCTACTGGATCGGGCGGTTCCTCGTGCTAATGCTGAACCGCATCCGCGAGTACGGAGCGGACCACTTCTCAGCGCAAGCGACTCGAGCGCCCAATGCTCTTTGCACAGCGCTGGTGAAGGTCGCTTACGGCAGGGTGCTCGAGAACAGCATGGCCAGGCAACGCGCCGTGAAGAGCAGCTCCGAGGACAAGAAGGCGGCGCTCAAGTCGACGGAACTTGGACGCACTCTGGCGCTGATGGGCATTATGAGCGCCAGCGGTTCCACCGCGCTGGCTCTTACAACAACTCCGGATGAGGCGGCGCGCGTGATGCGCTGGGACCTCGTCAACCCTTGGGCCAGATTCTACGAGCTCGGCTCCACGCACCCGTTGACGGCCATGCGCCTGCGTGCTCTGAACCGCGAGGCGGAGGCCGTGGGCCAAGGCGTCGCCTACCCGCTGCCGCAGGACGCGCGTGTCCGCTGGGCCGGCTTTCCGCTGGAATTCTTCTTCTGGGCTGCCCCGCTGCTCTGCGGATTCCTGCTCCTCACATGGGCATGGATTGGGAAGTACCTCGAGCAAAGGGGATTCCAGGCTCCCCTGTACTTCAACCAGTGGTTGCTGATCGCGCTCGGAGTCACCTGGGCTGCGCGCATTGCATTCCGCTATCGCGGCAACTTTCGGCGCGCTCGGGTTAACGAGTTGATCGAGGATACGAGTGTCTCTCAGATGCAGCCACGCGCCGTGGAGATTGAAGGCGAGATCATCGGCGAAGGCATTCCAGGCGCCTTTTGGTGCCCGGACCTGGTTTTGCGCGATGAGACCGGCATGATGTTTCTGTTCTACCGGTCTTCGATTCCCCTGGGCCGCTTGTTCTTTGCCATCGGGGATGCACACCGCTTCATCGGTGAGCGCGTTAGCGTCCAGGGATGGTACCGCCGCGGGCTCAAGCCTTACGTCGAAATCTCACGCATTGAGGCTCGCGTCTCCAAGTTGAGCGGCGAAAAGGGGCCTATATCCATCTTTGGCAAAGAGAGAGGGGATGCGCCCCTGGAGTACGAACAGATTGTCGGGCATTCATATTCCCGCTGGATTCAACTAGCGGCCTCTGCCGTCTGCACAGCCATCGGCATCCTTTGGCTCATGAGGGGTTAGCGCACCTCTGCGGTTCCGCCGTCCCGCGTTACGCCGATAGACTAGGGCATTGTTCCTCCTTGCCATGAGACAATGCCCTCGGCGGCCGTTTCTCCCTTTCCCCCAACTCCCCGGCTGCCGGACAATCGACCCATGGCTTTATCCTCAAACGTGTTGAACCTGCTCTTCGGCCGCCCGCTGGCCACCAGCGAGGAGCGCGCCGAGCACATCGGCCCCGTCGCCGGGATTCCCGTATTCGGCCTCGACGCCCTCAGCTCCGCCGCTTACGGGCCGGAGGCCGCGCTTACCTTGCTCATTCCACTGGGCCTCGTTGGCGTCCGCTACATCGTCCCGGTCAGCGCCGCCATCGTGGTTCTCCTGACGATTGTTTATTTCAGCTACCGGCAGACCATCGATGCCTATCCCAAGGGCGGCGGCTCTTACACGGTAGCCTCGCAGAACCTGGGCGAAGGCGCGGGCCTGCTGGCCGCAGCAGCCCTGATGATCGACTACATCCTCACCGCCGCGGTGGGCATCTCGGCCGGCGTCGGAGCGCTGATCTCCGCCGTCCCCAGCCTGCAGCCCCATACCTTGCAACTATGCCTTGCCGTGCTGCTAATCCTCACCCTGGTCAACATGCGCGGCGTCCACGACACCGGCGTGGTCTTCATGATTCCCACCTACCTCTTCACCAGCACGCTGCTGATCGTGATCGCCGCGGGCGCCTGGCAGGTGTTGCGCAGCGGCGGCCATCCGCATCCCGTCACCCCGCTGCCCGCAATCCCCGCGCCCATTGCCCTGGTTAGCTGGTGGCTGATTCTGAAGGTTTTCTCCTCCGGATGCACGGCCATGACTGGCGTGGAGGCGGTCAGCAACGGCGTGATGGCCTTCCGCGACGACACACGCAGGAACGCCAAGATCACGCTGACCATCATCATCGTCCTGCTGGCAGTGCTGCTGGCCGGAATCGCCCTGCTCTGCCGAGCTTACGGCATCGCCGCCACCAACCCCGATGCGCCCGGCTACGAGAGCGTGCTCTCAATGCTGACGCGCGCGGTGATGGGCCACGGCGTCTTTTACTACGTCACCATCGGCTCGGTGCTGCTGGTGCTGGCTCTCTCTGCCAACACCGCCTTTGCCGATTTCCCACGACTCACCCGCGCCATTGCCCTCGACGACTACATGCCCCACGTCTTTCTGCTGCGCGGCCGGCGGCTGCTCTACTCGTGGGGCATTTATGTGCTGGTGGCGCTCACCGCACTGCTGCTGATCGTCTTTGGCGGCGTCACGGACCGGCTGATTCCCCTTTTCGCCATCGGCGCGTTCATGGCCTTCACACTATCGCAGGCCGGCATGGTGATGCACTGGAAGCGCCAGGGCCGCGTGCTTCCCCTGTTGGTGAACGGCCTGGGCGCACTGGCCACAGGCATAACCACCGTCGTGGTGCTGGTTGCCAAGTTCGTGGACGGCGCCTGGATCACGGCCCTGCTGATCGCTGTGATGATCGTGATGATGCGCGCCGTCAAGCGCCACTATCTTCGCGTTGACCGCGAGACCGCTCTCGACCGGCCCATCCTCCCCGCGCACGTCACCCAGCCCATCATCATACTGCCCGTCGACCGCTGGAGCCGAATCACGGAGAAGGCCCTCTCTTTTGCGCTCTCGATGTCCTGCGATATCCGCTGTCTCCACGTCCAGACCGCCGATGAGCCGGATGCGATCTCCGAGGTCTGGGAGAAGGACGTGGCCGCACCGCTGCGCGAGGCCGGCAAGTGCGTTCCCCAACTCGAGATTCTGCAATCGCCCTTCCGCTACGTTCTCTTCCCGCTGATCGACTACATCCTGAAAGTTGAAAAGGAGTCCAGCTTCACCAAGATCTGCGTGCTGGTGCCGGAGTTGGTGGTGCGCCACTGGTGGGAGAACTTGATGCACAACCGCCGCGCCGACATGCTCAAATTCATCCTGCTCATGCGTGGAAACCGCCGCATCGTGATCGTCAACATCCCCTGGTATCTCGAACGGGATTGAGGCGCGGAATGGCAACGTCTGCCGGGATTGCGAAGGCCGCGAGCCTGGGTCTGCGCATCATTGACAGTATCTTCCTTTGCCCCGGATTCCCTTCCCGGCTTCAAACAGTCAAACTTGTGGCCATCTCCGAGCAGGAGTTGTCAACATCCGCTCGGCGCTGACCTTTTCTTACCGCTGGGACTTCTTCGAACCGGGGTGGAGAGGATAGTCTATGAGAGTACAGCACTCACTTGCCGCGTCGCCGCCGGGGCAAAGCTCCGCTGGCGGCAGGCTGGCTACACCAAGGTATTGAGGAGAGTTTCAAGTTGAAGAGGACGTTGCTGCTTTCGATTCTGGCCGCGATTCCGGCCGTTCTTATGCCCTTGGCGGCCACGAGCCAGGTTGCCCCAGCCCGTGGATCGCGTTCCCCCAACCGGGGCGAATCCTCCTACAAGTACGAGATATTCGCCGGCTACGGCTACACCAGCCTCAACCAGGTTAACGGGTCGCGCAGCGGATTGCAGGGCGTCAACCTCTCCGTCACCCGCGATTTCGGCAGTTACTTCGGCATCACCGCCGACGGAGCCTATTACAAGTACCCGCTCACCGCGACCAATCCCGGCGACCCTTCGGTGGATGCGGTCCTGTTTGGACCCGTGGTTCATGCGGAGCTTTTCAGGAAGATCAGCGGCTTCGCTCACGGACTGCTGGGCGGCGAACACACCGGCGGTGAAAGCCAGACTCCCAATATCTCTTTTGCGGGCGGCGGCGGCGGCGGCCTGGAATACAAACTCGGCCCGCGCCTTTCCCTGCGCGCCTCCGGCGACGATATCGCCTCGTCGTTTTCCTTGATAAATAACTCGAAGGCCCTGGGTTACTCGCCTCACCTGCATTGGAATTCGCGCGCCACCTTCGGTGTCGTTTACAGGTTCTGAGAGTCTTACGAATGGTCCGCCCCGAATCGGATCTATCTTCGGCCACGTCTCGTCGAAGCGCTCCCATCTGGACGAATGAGCAGGGTGCCCCAGGTCCCTCGCATTTGGGGACCTGGGAAAGCGCACCCTTCAGTTCCCTACCAGCGCCGCCAGGATTTGCGGAGCCAACTGGCTCACGCTGCCAGCGCCGAGGGTGAGGATGAGGTCGCCTTCGCTGGCCTGGGCGGCGACGGCGGCGATGGCGGCGGAAAAGTCGGAAGCGAATTGAACCGCCGACGCCTGTGTGGGGCTGGAGTCCTTGATTCGCTCCACCAGCCGCTCGGCTGTGACGCCAGGGATGGGCTCCTCGCTGGCGGCATAGATGGGCAGGACGGCGAGAGTATCCGCGTCTTGGAATGCGCCGCTGAACTGATCCATGAGATCGAGCGTTCGCGTGAAGCGGTGGGGCTGGAAGACGACGTGGATGCGCTGGTAGCCGCATTCGCGGGCAGCGGCGAGCGTGGCGCGAATCTCGGTGGGGTGGTGGCCGTAGTCGTCAACCACTGTAACGCCGCGGGCCGCGCCGCGCTGCTGGAAGCGGCGATCCACGCCTCGAAAACGATTGAGCCCCTCGGCGATCTTCTCCTCGGGAACCTCCAGCTGGCGGGCGATGGCCACCGCGGCGGTGGCGTTGAGCACGTTGTGGAGTCCGGGCACGTGCAGTTCGAAGGGGCCCAGCGGGCCCTTGGCCGTGTGGACCAGAAAGCGCGCAAAGCGGCCTTGGCCGATCTGGACAAACTCCAGGCGGAAGTCGGCCTCGGCGGCAATTCCGTAGGTGAAGACGCGGCGGCGGGAGCGGGGCAGAATCGCCTTGAGCAGGGGATCGTCAATGCAGGCGGTCACCGCCCCGTAAAACGGCACTCTATCCATGAAGGCCAGAAAGGCGCGCTCCACGTCGTCCATGTCGCGGTAGCAGTCCATGTGCTCGCGGTCGAGATTGGTGACTACGGCGAGGATGGGCGAGAGCTTGAGGAAGGAGCGGTCGCTCTCGTCGGCCTCGGCCACCAGGTATTGGGTCGTGCCGAGGCGGGCGTTCGAGCCCAGAGCGTCCACGCGGCCGCCCACGACCACGGTGGGATCGAGGCCTCCGGCGGAGAGCACGGAGGCCACCATCGACGTGGTGGTGGTCTTGCCGTGCATGCCGGCGATGGCGATGCCGTACTTGAGGCGCATCAGCTCGGCCAGCATCTCGGCGCGCTGAATCACGGGAATCTTGCGGGCATGGGCCTCGACGACTTCGGGGTTAGTTGCTCCCACCGCGGAGCTGGTCACCACGACCGTGGCCCCGGCGACGTTCCCGGCGTCATGGCCCTCGTAGATCGTAGCGCCCAGTTGGGCGAGCCGGTCGGTCACCGGTCCGCGGCGCAGATCGGAGCCGGAGACGCGAAACCCGAGGTTGAGCAGAATCTCGGCGATTCCGCTCATGCCGATGCCGCCGATTCCAATGAAGTGCGCGTGCTGTGAGGTGGCAAACATGATGGGCAGAGCTTTACTTTAACATTCGCTCCGGCGGCAGCGGGCGGTTACTCGCGGGTTTTGGTCAGCTGCGAGCGGGCGGCTTGAGGCCCAGTTCGCGCATGGCAATCTGGAGGTCGGCCCAAGCCTCTTTCTTCTGTCGGGGGTCGCGGAGCAGATACG
>CAWCWQ010000109.1:0-4826 GCA_963799145.1 uncultured Acidobacteriaceae bacterium
ACCGCACGGCGGCGGAGTTTCGCAAGGCCATGGACCAGGCCGGGCTGCGCTGCGTCAGCACGCATCATGGGCTGGGCGCGCTGCGCCCGCAGCTTGACCAGCTGATCGAGTATGGGCATCAATTGGGCCTCGAGTACATCGTCTGTCCTTCGCCGGTGAGGCGCGACCCTGGGGCGAAGGGCGCGCTCGACCTGGACGATTGGCGCTGGGTGGCCGGCGAGCTGAACCGCATCGGCGAGAAGGTGAAGGCCGCGGGGATGACCTTCGGCTATCACAACCACGGGCCGGAGTTCGGCAGCGAAGGCGGCGTGGTGTTCTACGACGAACTGCTGCGGCTCACCGATCCCAAGCTGGTGGTCTTCGAGATGGATTGCGGCTGGGTAGCGGCCGCCGGGCGCAACCCGGTGGACTACCTGAGCAAGACGCCGGAGCGCTTCCCGCTGCTGCACGTGAAGGATATGGTGACGGGAGGCGAATGGGCAGTTCCACTCGACGGTGATGGGCCGCGGGGTGGTGGATTACCGGCCGATTCTGCGCGCGGCAACCGGCCTCAAGCACTACTTCATCGAGCAGGAGGAGTTCGACATCGACCCGATGGAAGCGCTGCGGTCTGACGCGGATTACATGCGCAAGCTGGATCTGTGAGATGATTTCCGGGTCAGGGAGCCTGCCGGGGCGCTGTGGATGGTTGCAAACCGAAGCGGCTTGCTGCTCAAACAGCTAGCCGCCGAATGCGATTCGGCCCCCGGATCGCGATTAGCCGATCCTCTTGCCCTCCCAAGGAGACGTTTATGACCATTTCCCTCAGATCTGCCCGCCTGATCGTGGCTGCCGCTTGCGTGTGCTTCGCCCTGGCATTCAGCCCGTTTGCCCACAGTCAGGCTGCGCCCGCCGCCGCCCAACAGGCGAAAAGCGCTCAACCGGCGCCGCTCGACTTCAGCATGTACGAGTTTTTCTTTGAGATCGTAGGCCAAGAGGACGACCACATCAAGGCGGACATAAGAGAGGGAAAGGCGCAGGTCACTCCCAGGCAGGATTACGCCGCGGCCATCGGCATCAGCAAGGATGAAGAGCAAACCATGCTCGTTATCGTCGCCGACCTCCATAACCGGTTATACAACCTTGAACAGCAACACGATCAAGAGCGTCTCAAACTTCTCGATCAATATGATCACGATGAGGCTGTGAAACTCGCTCACGAGGGCGAAATCGCATTCCAAAAGAAGAGAGATGCGATGCAGATGGCAACCATGACCAAACTGAAAACGCAGCTTGGAGAAGAATCCTTTGCAAAGCTCACCGAGTATTTGAGGAGCGGCAAGTTCAATGGTAGTTATGTTTGGGGAGTTAAGGAGGATATCGAAGGCCGTCCCGATCCTTGCCCGCCCAATAGCAATCCTCCTCCGGGGCAGACGACCCACCTGGCCTGCGCTGATTTATACAACACCGAAGTCTTCCAGTATATTGGTCAAATTGACGAAGGTAACCGGAGAACGGCCGCGAAGAGTGAAGGCGCGGGTACCACACCAGAGCAGTTCCCCCTATTCCGCGACCTTCCCGAGGATAGAAGAGAAGCTGCGTTTGCTCTCGGCGTCGAAGCAAACCGCGCGATCAGGGAAAGCTATCAGCAATATTCGACAAAACGCGCGGAATTCACCGATCATAATATGGCAAAGTATAGTTCTAAGGTGGGATATGCAATGCTGCCTTCTCCGGACATTGAAGCATTGTGGAAGAAGCGCGGGACGATCATAGAGGAATATATCTTCAAACTGAAGCAGGTGGTTGGGGACGATTTCTTCAGTAACCTCGACACATACCTCAGCAAAGGCAATAAGACGGCATATCCGCTTCCGGCCAGCGCTCCTACCGCTCAGCAGACTCCGGCGGTGCAGCCGTGACCAGAAAGACGTTTGCGTTCCTGATCGCTGTGGTATTTCTTCTTCTGACACTGGCAACGATAGCTCAAGCTCAAATCAAAGTAACGTCAGAATTCCTCAAGGGACCGGATGCAGATCATGTGAACGCGCATTGCGTAACCGATGCTTCGACGTTGTCGAAGAAGAGTCTATTGGAGTAACGTTAATCATTTGAGATGGGGTAGATGGTGGAGACAGTTGTGCCAGGGAAATTGGAGTTGATCGTTGGGCCAATGCGGAGCAACAAGACCGCTGAACTCCTGCGGAGAATCGAGACGCGCCGCCAGTACGCAAAGCAGTATGTCCTGCTCTTGAAGCCGAGCGACGACACCAAGGCGGCAGCTGGACTGGTGGAAAGCCGCAACCAGAACGGCTGCGGAAAGATGGAAGCCCTCGAATTCCGGTCCTCGGATCCCTGGACGGTTCTGCCGATCCTGGCCGCCACCGAGCAGCAGATCGGCAAGCGCGTCGAATGCGTGGCCATCGATGAGGGCCAGTTTGTCAAAGATCTCTTCCTGTTTACCAAACGCCTGCTCGAGTCGGGCTACGACGTAATGGTCTCGGGTCTCGAACTCGATTTTCGCGGCCTGCCGTTTGGCGAAATGATCGAAATCTCGTGGCTGGTGCGCACCTTCTCAGGGAATATCACCGAGCTGGTGGCTTATTGCAGTTGCGGGGCCAAGGCCATCTACCCGCAGCGGCTGATCGATGGGAAACCGGCGCCCTACGATAGCCCCATCATCATGGCCGGCGACTTCTACGAGCCGCGCTGCGCGGAGCACTTTGTCCTGCCCGGACGGCCGCACTAGCAGAGAGCTACAAGAGGTTTGGATTGCCGACATCCGGCCGAAACGGGGAAATGCCCGCAACAGAGTGGGTGGGTGAACCGGGCTGTTGCGCCAGTTGAGGCCCAGATTCCGGGGATCGCTCGGGCTATTCCAAACACGACGCGCTGAATTCTACGCCAAGGCAGAACCTACTTTGTCTTGAACTCCACGGTGTAGCTTTCGAGCGGATAGCCGTCCGGCGTAGCGAACGTCATCGGCGTCAGCACAAAACTGTATGACTGGTTCGGTTTCAACTGCACCGGCAGAAGAATCCGCAGCCCTCCATCTCCAACCCTCGCCTCACCCTTGATAGCGAAATGTTCGCTGCCACCCGGCCCATAGTTGATGGAATATCCCGCGCCCGGATCGAGCGGCTTGTCCACGACAATCTCAATCGTCTGGATCGAGGCGTCCACGTCCTGCGAATGGTTGGCGAACGGCTCCATGCGCACCACATGCGCGGACTTCGCGCTGAAGGCCGCGGGCTCGGCGGCTGCCCGCGGCGCAAGATTGCGGTAGAACAATGCGACCTGAGGCATATAGGAGGAGAACGTCGGGTACTGCGCGCGCTGCGCCTTGTACTGCTTCAGCAGCTCGACCAGATCGTCCATCCAGAAGAACCCGTTCCGCTGCTCCTCGCGGATGCGCTTCAGGTTCTTGCGGCTGTCCTCGCCGGCATCCTGGAAGTAGACGATCACCGCGGCGCGCACCAGCGATTCATCCACCATCGTCTTCGCCTCGCCGTAAGCCATGCGCTTCATCTGGTCCAAGACCGCGGCGTTCACCTCCCTCGCGCCGGAGAATTCGCTCCAGTGCTCAGCCACGGCCGGGTTCACAAAGGAGTGGTTGAACTCGTGGATGATCGTCGAGAGATAGCCTTGGTCCGGCGGATAGGCCGGGTTGCCGGCATCGTCATGCGTCCAGCAGCCGATGATGGAGAAGAGCTCGACGCTGCCGTCCTGGTGCACGAGGCGCGGTCCGTAATTGCCGCCGCCGTTGTTCATGCCCAGGATCAGGTGATAGGTCAGGTCGGGCGCCTTGCCGTAGAAGCGCGGATACCAGCTGAAATCGACCGACCCAAGAGTCGTCGCGAAACGCGTCTCCGCCAGCCGGTACATGGTCCGATGCGCGGCGTAGAACTCCGCAAATTTGCTGTCGCGATAGAAATCGCGCAGCAGCGGCAGAATCTTCTCCACGTCTGCCGCGCCCCAGCGTTTCTCCGGAGCCTCCGGCGTGAAGGCGACCAGAGGCTTGAGTTCCGGCGGCGGCGACAGCGAAATCGCCATCGCCATGACGGCGTCGAAACTGACGCCTTTCTTGTCGCGCAGGGCCTGCGCCATCCGTACGGCGGGGTGGTCCTTGTACGGCGCAAAGAAACGGTCGATGTCGGCTGAATACGCCGGAAGCGCGTTCATGTTGTACTCGGGGTTCCCTGCCAGCCGAAAGACAATACTCAGCAGTTCAACGCGCTCTTCCACATGCGGAACAACCGCCGGCTTGCTATCCAGGGACTGGCCTGGCGCGCATGCCGGAGGCACAAGCGAACAGATGCAAGCGAGAAAAACCGGAAGACAGCACAAATCGAAGGTTCTTCGCATGAGCGGGCCTCTCGACGGGGAGGAATCCTTGCCGCATCGATGGCCGGAACCGCCACGTCCTTCTGCCACCTTTTACCACTTTCAACGAAAGTCGATGGTGTTGGACATCACATCGCGACGGTCGCCGGAAGATGACCGGCGCGCCGCTCCGGTAGGCTTCGGTGATGAGAGGATTCGACGAGAAGCGGTCGGAGCACTTCGTCCTGCCCGGACGGCCCCACTAAGCCTCTGACGGCTTGTTGACTAATCAAGTGCTGGGTTGAGTCAATGGGCGCGCCACTCGCCCACGCGACAGCACCTTCTCTGAATGCTGGCAAAGTGGGTTGGATAGCGGAGGTGAATTGCTCTGATGCTTGACGTTCTCGTTGTGGGTGGATGGCCGCCCACCCTTCCCTCACCCGAAAAACCACTGTGAGTTTACCTGTCGTCCGCCCTTGGAGGAGCGGATTCCTTGGGCTCGGCTCCTGTCCATCGCGGAGACT
>CAWCWQ010000110.1:0-7126 GCA_963799145.1 uncultured Acidobacteriaceae bacterium
GCGTGCGCGCATCATCGCTGCCGACCGTCGTCGCGACGATCGTACGCTTCGGATCGATCAGTTGAAGCACGTCCTCGCGCAGGAGCGTGAGGTTCGAAAGCAACTCGACGCGTTCGAACCGGCCGCACTGCGCGCGCCACAGCAGCTCGTGAAAGCGCCGATAGAGGAACGGCTCGCCGCCGCCGAGTTGGATCGTCGCGAAGCCTGCATCGTCGGCCTCCAGAATCAGGTGCAAGAAGTCCTCGTGGCCGAGCTCCCCACGCGAACCCGCTCCCGGCGCCCCGGGGTCGCAGTAGCGGCAGGCGAGATTGCATTCACTCGTGATTTCGAGCGAGACGAAGCCGGGAGCGGCGGCCGTCGTGCGCGGGGCTCGGGGCATGAGCCATCGGCAAATCCCTTTTCAGTCGCGGTTGACGGACCGTCACTTCCGGCAATTCTAGCACAAGCCCGCAGGCTCACGCGCGCAAGAACGTTGCGCCCGCTCACACTTCTCCCTAGCGAAAGCGAAGGCGGGCCAAACAAGGTCCCGCGCCCCTTCCGGCGGAGTTGGGCGCATGAAACCAGCCGGAAGAACCGTCCTCGGCGTGCTCGGCCTTTGGCACGGGCTCGCCGCGATCCAGAACGCCTTCGACATCCTGGCCGGCACGGGCGTTGCCCCCGGGTTGCGGCCGCTGGCATATGGTCCCGTTGCCCGTTACAAAGGTCCCTCCAGGCAGGTTTGCAGCACTGTAAAGGCCCTTGGCATGGTCGCTGGTGTGGCAGGTCTGGCAGAGCATGGGTGCGCGCGTCTTCAACAACGGCGTCACATTCGATCCGTGCGGTGAGTGGCAGTTGGTGCAATCCTCAACGACAGGGGCGTGCTCCCACAAAAATGGTCCGCGCTTTTCCGAATGGCAGGTGTAGCAGGTCTCGGTGATCGTGTTCTTTACCATCAACCTTGGTCCCGTGGATCCATGCGGGTTGTGGCAGTCAGAGCAGGAGACTTTCCCTTCGAGGATCGGATGCCTTGAGAAGCGGTGAAACTGCGCGCGCTCATTTTGGTGGCAACCGAAGCAGACTTCCGGCTGGGTGAGCTTGTTCAGCACCTTCTGCTCGGGGTTGTGCATCTCATGGCAATCCGTGCACGTCACGCCTTGCTTCTCGTGTGCACTTCCCGACCAGTACGTCCGCGCGTGAACGCTTGACTCATGACAAGAGAGACACGCCGACGTTCTGGCCTCAGTGGAAGACAGACGCTTTGACTTCGCTCCAAAGACCACATCGGGCGATTTGGTTGGAACTCTCTGGTGCTGCGCGCTCTCGCCGTGGCAGGACTGGCAGCCCGGTGTGCGCGGGTCGCCTTTCACGCCATGCTTGGTTTGATAGATGGAGAGCACATGACCGCTGGCCTCGTTGTGACAGAGGGTGCATTGCTTGTCACCATCGAGCGACCGGTCTGCCTCGGCCATCACGGGAACGACCCCGACAAGCCCTAGGACAAGTGCAAAGAATGCTGTGCGCGAGATATTCATGCTCTCTCCTGTTTCCAGCGATCAAGAGCCGGGCGCCGGTCTTCTCGCGGATCTTGGCCAGTTCGCGGACGATGCTTGCTTGCGGTCAACCTCGGATTGTTTTCGTCACCCGATATGACATGGGCTCTGCCCAGCCCGTGGCAGCCTTCGCAGGTAACTCCCTCGCCGTCGTGCTCCAGGGCGAGCCTTGCATGAGGGTTGCTGTCCAGGCCCTTCGCTTCGGCCGCATGGCAAAAGGCATTGGGCTTGGCGCCGGCGAAGTCAGACGGGATAGATGCTGACTTCAGAGGCGATGCTACAGCCTGCGAATCGGAAGGTTTGCTCCGCTCCTCTGCTGCAAGAACGCCAGATGAACCGGCCATGGCTATGGGTCCAAACGCAAAGAGAAGCAATGGCAAGCGATGCGTCAAAGGATTCACCATTCTTGGGCAGTTGCTCCGAATACAGCGATGATGCGGGCCGATTTGCAGCAATCGCTATCTTCATCCCGCCTCAGAGGTAATACTGGCTAGATGGTACTTTCTATCGAATCCGCGCCTGCTTGCGCCAAGTCAAAAACTTGGTAAAGCCTTGTAAGGTGTATGTAAACTCTTGTAATCGCTTTGCGAATACTCAAATCGAGGCTTGGAGCGGAGCCGAGGAATCTGTCTCCCCTTGGATGGCAACTCCCTGCCGAGAATAACCCTCCGGCGGCGCACACTTGTAGATGGGAGCGGAATGCGCAATGCCCGGCCCAATCTGTCGGGGATTTGCGGTCCGTAACCCCGCAAAGAGGATCCCTACCCCCCTCCACCTCCGGGAGCCATATTTCCGACCCTGTTCTACTTGTAACTCACCAGGAATGAATAGCCTAAGGATTTCCACTATTGACCGATCGGTAATCAACACCCGCGGATTTCAGCGCGTTTTCGGGGGTTTTAGGCGTTGCTCTCGTCGCTTTCATTGCGCCGCCGCGAACGAAACGATATGCGGATCGCCATAGAGAACGCGCAGCGCCTCAATGCGAGCGGCGGGCAACGCCGGCGCCGGGGGCGGCGGGGCGGCCAGAAACCAGGCCCACCCGGCGTGCTCTGTTAGAGCCGCGGGCGATGGGAGTTCGCCCGTCAGCTCGACGCCAATGGGCTTTCCCACTTCGGTCTGCTCCAGAAAACGGCTGGCTTGAAAGTATGGATCGACGCGGCTCAACCGGATCTCGAGAGCATCGGTATAGAGCAGGCCGGGGTAGAAGTCGCTGAGCGTTCCTGCGCCGCCGGATCTGAAATCCTGCGGTGCGGCCTCCCAAATCCAAACCAGATTGTGTAGCCCGTCGTGGTTCACCAGGCGGTCGAATAGTTGCCGATAAAGCTCCGCCGAGCCGTGAATGCCCTTGCGGCCTGCCCACCAGTAATCCTTGCCGTTGGATTCCGGAAGAGGATTCCACAGCACTGCCACGCCGGCATTCTGGAATTGCCTGAGCGTATCGGCAATCGCGTCCACCTGTTCGCACCATCTCTTGTTCAAAGTGCTGCCGGGCGTGAGCAGATCGTTCCATTCGTAGTCGGTGAGCTGACCATGCGCTTCAGACGGCGCTCCATCCGTGGGGCGCTGCGCGCGCCAACTCAGGCTGACGGCAGCGCCGCGATCGTGGGCTGAGAGCGCCTCTTTGACAAGAGCTTGCCGCGCCTGCGCGAGGCTTGCCACGGATTCGCCTATGGGGCTGAGTTCGGCGCCGTAGATGGCCGGCTGCCTGCCTGTTGCCGCTACGACCGCCTTGGTTGACTCCGAGGATGACGTGAGGCTGTTCTCCTGCCCGCTCAGCACCCCTTCACCCGGAGCGGCCACCAGGCGCGCCACCAGGGCTTTGGCCTCGGCCGTTGCGCCGGGGCTAACTGGATCGGCCTCGGGCTTGCCGCCGGCGCGCTCGGCCGTAGCCTTGCGAATGGCCGCCATGGGCCCGGCCAGCCGCGGATCGTCGCGATTCAGCGCCCGCGGGGCGTGGTAGACGGCATTGGTTAACTCGAGCGGGTTTCCCACTTGGATAAACTCGCTCCAGGACATGAAGTAGGTCCAGCGCGGCTGCCTTTCGAGCACTTCGGGGCTGGGCAGGCCGCCCACCTCGGCCAACGCGACGGGTTTGCCGGCAGCCAGGGCGATCATGCTCGTGTAGTACTCCTGCTTGAACTCACCGTAGATGTCGATGCTGACCACATCGGCGAACTGCGGGCCGGGATAGTAATCTTCAATCGGCCCGACACTGCCGCCGGGCGCGTTCACGTTCCACACCCAAACCAGGTTGTCCAGATGATGCACGTTGACGAAGCGGTCGTAGATCTGGCGATAGAGCGCCGCTGAACCGTCTTTGCCGGGACGCCCGCCCCACCAGAACCAGTTGCCATTCATCTCGTGGTATGCCCGGAAGAGGACCGGCACATGGTCGTCGCGGAGTTGCCGCAGGTAGCCGGCGATCACGTCCACCTGGGCGCGCCAGCGGTCATTCAAGGGCGTGCCGGGTGTGAGGAGCTGCTGCCATTCGTAATCTGTCAGATGGCCCTGCACGCTATCGCGGAAGGTGACTGGTTCGTCGTCGGTGGGCTTTACCGCGTGCCAAGTGAGGGCGATAACCGCGCCGTTGCGATACTGCCGCTCGACCTCTTCGATCATGGCTGGACGCGAGAGAACGGAATCCTTGTCTTCGCCGGCGGAGAAGCCGAAGTCCTGTCCAAATAGTCCGGGGTACTTGCCCGTCAGGTCGTACGCCATGTCGGTCCAGCGCGAGCCTGTGTTTGGGTAGTTGTGCTGGCCGGTGATGATGGCCTTGCCGGAGATGGAATCGAGATAGGCGAGCAAGGCGCGCGCCTCGGGCGTCGCATGGGGGTTCACCGGCTCGGGAGCCGTCTGCGCCCAACTGCCAAACCCAAGAGCGGCAACCAGCATGCCGGCCGCAATCCGCATCAACCCTATTGTGTTCATTCGCATCCTGCTAGTCCGCATCGTAATGGTCCAATCTCTTCCGGTAGGAATTATAAACGCCCTCCATCCGATACAAGATCGGTCCTAATGCTTGCCGTGAAATTGTCCCTCCGAGGGCAGAAGCAGGCGCAGCGCATTGGGGACAACAGAGACGCTCATGGGAATCCGCCCGAGCCACTCACCATCGGCCTGAAAGTGCGGAGCAGGACCTGCTAACGGACGGCACGAGAAGGCGGTCACGTCCACAGAACGGAGCAGAGGGTTGACCCTGTGAAGGTTAAGCCAGCCGGTGAGGAACCAGAGAGGCAGTGAGAGCTCGGCTGGCGGGCTTAGGATCAGCAGTCTCAGGTGGGCATCCATGATCGAGGCATTGCGGCCTGTGAGCTTGCTGAAAAGTCCGCCAAGGCTTTCTACGCGAACCGCCATCGCGCTGACTGCCCGTTGAGTGACAGCGCTCCCTGATGCTACGTTAACGTATTCGATTTCAAATGGTTGGAATCGACGGGTGGAAAACAGGCGCGCGGCGTGAAAATAATACGCCAGGCGACCGAAACTCGATTTGTGAACCGTGAGGAGGTCGTAGACAAGAGCGCCGTCCGGGCCTGCTCCGGCCATGACGATGAAATAGCGGGCTCGGCTGCCGTAGGAGACTTTGCCGATTTGGATTGCATGCGGAGTGCCTTGAATCTCTTGGAGCGCTGCCTGCATCGGGTCGAGGGGGATGCGCAGGTGGCGGGCCAGAGCGTTTGCACTGCCGAGCGGGATAATGCCAAGGACTGTGGTTGGCTCAGAGATTTCAGAGACTAGTCCCTGGATGACCTCATGGATGGTGCCATCTCCTCCGCAGGCAAAGATAACCTCCGCGCCGCCGCGGGCGGCATCTTGCGCTTGGATGGTCGCGGAACCAGGAGCAGTGGTGGCCATGATTTCGACGCTATGGCCAAACGATGAAAGAGCCTCAGCGACTTGGTCGAGTTGTCCTGCGCGAAGATCTCGCTTGTGACCCGATGCGGGGTTATGGATGAGGACGCAGCGCACGTGATCATTCTACGGTGGAGCTTCCAAGACAATGTGGACGGCGGCGCGCGATTGGCGTCCTACCCCGCCCTTTCCGTCAGCTCCGCCCAGCGGGCGTAGAGGGCGTCGTTCTCGTGCTGCGCCGCTTCCAATTCCTTGAGCGCTTCCTGGAGGGCAGCCGCGTTGGTGGCGATGTCAGGATCTTCGATACGGGCGCGGGTGGCGGCCAGCCGGGCATCGGACTCTTCGACCTTTAATTCGATGGTCGCGAACTCGCGGGCATCGAGGTAAGAAAGCTTCTTCCTTGCGCCTGAGCCGGACACCGGCTCGGCGCTTGTTAGCTGCGTTGGAGTAGCGCCGTCCGGCTTGCGGACCGGCTTGCCTTGCTCCAGGCTCCCCTGTTCTTCAATCCAGTCTTCCCACTGCGCATAGTCGGCAAACAGTCCGGTGTGTCCGCGGCCGTCGAGGCCCAGCACGGTCGAGGCAACGCGGTTCAGGAGGTAGCGGTCATGCGTCACCAGCACCAGCGCGCCGGGAAAGTCGAGGAGATTCTCTTCGAGGATTTCGAGTGTGGGAATGTCCAGGTCGTTGGTGGGCTCGTCGAGCAGCAGAACATCCGCCGGCTCCAGCATCAGCTTGGCGATGAGCACGCGCGCCCGTTCGCCGCCGGAGAGGTTGCGGACCGGCTGATTCAGTTGTTCGCCGGTAAACAGGAACCGCGCGGCCCAACTTGCCACATGAACGACCCTCCCCTGGTAGACAACGCTGTCGCCCTCCGGGGCCAATGCCCGGCGCAGCGTCAGGTTCTCGTCAAGTTCGCGCGTCTGGCTGAAATAGACCAGCCGCAGCGCATCGGCCCGGCGGATTGTACCCTCGGCGGCTTCGATCTCGCCGCGCAGCAAGCGAAGTAGTGTGGTTTTGCCGCTGCCGTTCGGCCCCACCAAGCCCACTTTCATCCCCGCGGCAAGGATGAAGTTGAGGCCGGTGAACAGGCGCCGTTGGCGCTTTTCACCTTTTGGAGTGGAATCGTGCATCGTCTCGGAGTCAGGCACGTCGCAGGCCACATCGGTGAACTCCACCAGCCGCTTGGTCTTGCGCAAACTTGCATCGAAATCGATGCCGGCCGTGCTGGCCGTGGTGCGCGCATCCATGGCCGCCAGTTGGCCGATCATGGCGTTCGCCGTGTCGATGCGAGCTTTGGATTTGGTGGTGCGCGCCTTGGGGCCGCGCCTTAGCCACTCGATCTCTGTCCTGACGCGATTGCGCAGGCTCTCCTGCTGACGGCTTTGCGATTCCAGATAAGCCTGCTTCTCCTCAAGAAAGCGGCTGAAGTTGCCCTTCACGCGCAGCAGGCCTCCGGCAAAGACGCGATTGAGTTCGACGATCTCAGTGCATGTGCTTTCGAGGAAGTAGCGATCGTGGCTGACCGTGACGGCGGCGAACGAGGAGCCTGCCATCAGCGCCTCAAGCCACTCGATGCCTGCCAGATCGAGATGGTTTGTAGGCTCGTCCAGCAGCATCACCTCCGGCTCGCCGACCAGAGCTTCGGTAATGGCCAGCCGCTTGCTCCATCCGCCGCTGAGCGCAGCCGCCTCCGCGTCGAGATCGGCAAAGCCGGCGCGTCCAGCAAGTTCGCGCAAACGGCCCTC
>CAWCWQ010000111.1:0-7610 GCA_963799145.1 uncultured Acidobacteriaceae bacterium
CCCCCGTCACCACCACGACCGCGGTTGCCGCGCCGCTTTCAACGCTCGTCCCCATGAAGCAAATGTTCTTCAGGTCGATCGGCGAGTTGGACGCCTTGGGGTCCGGATCGTGGAACTTCTCGACAGGATAGGACTCTCCGGTGAGCGCACCCTGGCTCACGAACAGGTCTTTCGCAGTGAGAACCCGCACATCGCCGGGGATCATGTCGCCGGCGTGCAGATTGATGATGTCTCCGGGAACCAGATCGCGCAGCGGCATCTCCTGCGCCTTGCCGTCCCGAAAGACGTTGGCGGTCACGTGGATCATGGCTTTGAGCTTGGCCGCTGCCGCGTCCGCGCGGGCTTCCTGCACGAATCGCAGCGTGGCGCTGAGCACCACCATGCATGCCATCACGGTCCCGGCGCGCGCGTCACCCGTGGCAAAGGAGATCGACGAAAGAGCTGCGAGCAGAATCACCAGCGGATTGCGAAGAATAATCAGCAGACGCATGAACCAGCCGCGCCGTCGTTCCTGCGCAACTTCGTTCGGGCCGGCGGTTCGCGCTCTCGCTTCGGCCTCCGCTTGCGTCAGACCCTCGGGAGCCGTGTGCAACGACTGAAGCAGTTCATCGCTGTTCTTTCCGGCTGCTTCGACGATGGCAGGAGAAAGATGAATGTTATGGTTTTTCGCCTTCACGGCAATCGGAGGGATGTCCGGTGCAGGCCGAGCCTCGGTGGCGTCAGCGCCAGACGGTGCATTCTCTTCGCCTGTCTTTTCTGCCGTGGGATTCGTAACAGGTGCTGTCATGCGTATCGCGGCCTCTGTTCTATTCCGTTGACTAAAGCTATTCGATATTTGCGGCGTGCATCGATTGGCCGCCACGGCCGCCCGGGAGGACCATGTCTCCGGAAACAGAGGTGAACCAGCGATGGATTCCGGCTCACTGCGAGTATTCAGTCACGGGAGCACAAAAACTGTGCAGTTTTGCTCAAAAAGGAAACTCCGGCAGTACGCACAGGTTCGGCGTTCAAGGCAAATCTTGAGACGGCCGAGACGAGTGGCAATCCAGTGTGAGGGTTGAAGACGATTCGGAACAGGGAGAGATTTGCTGGAGAAGACGAGAGCAGAGGCTGTGAAAAGGCAGGGAACACCGAAGGATCTCGCACGAGGTCCAGTCGGGTTCGATCCTTTGGTCCCGCGGAAACCTTCTTGGCAGTTTTCGTGTTCAGGCCGCCGGTGGACAAGCCGCACTCGATGTCTATGGCGCCGCTCGATTCACCATCGGAATTCTGCTCGGCGCCTCGAGTAGAAACTTGGGGTCGATGCGGGCATCGTGCCAGCGGACGCCGAACCAAAGGTGTGGTCCGGTGGCGCGGCCCGTCGATCCTTCCCGGCCCAGCGTCTGCCCTCTCTTGACCTCTTGCCCGGTCTCGACCTTGAGCTCGGAGAGATGGAAGTACATGCTGATGAGGCCGTTGCCATGATCGATAAAAACGGAATTGCCTTCGAAGAACATGTCCTTCGCAAGCACAACCGTCCCGTCCGCAACTGCCAGGATCGGCGAGCCCACCGGCGCATCGTAGTCGGACCCCATGTGGGCCTGCTCGGCCAACTTGCCGTTGTAAATCCGCTTCACGCCGAACCCTTTGCCCGCGGGCAGCGGTCTCACCGGCTCTCCCAGGGGCAGCGCAAACAGCGCAGGGCCCTCTTTCCTATTCCAGACCTTGCCCAGTTGCGCCCGGTCGGCAGCATCGCGCCTCAGGTCCGCCCCCGAGGGGTTGGCTTGCGGAATGTCGGGAAGCGTGACCTCCTCGGTCCCGTAGTCGTTGGGTACCACGGAGATGCGCGCAAATTCTTTTGGACCGGTACCCGCCAGCGCGATCGTGACAGGCCCCGAGCTCTGTAGCAGGTCGATCGGATAGTAGCAAGTCCCGTTCAGCGCGGCCCATGAACGAGCTCCCATGCTGCATCGCTTTGCTCCGGGCGCCGCCCAGCGCACCAAAGTGCCCGGAGCCGCCGAGGTAGCGGCTTCATGACCCTGCGCAGTTTGTCCATTCGAGAAAGGCGTCGGAATCAAGCAGCCCAGCGCTAAAGCCGGGAGGAGGATATCGCGGAGACGAACGACGAACATGAGTCTCTCCTTGTAAAGATTGTGCAAAGGCTAGCCCACTCAAAGCGTGGATCGGCTCGGCGCTACCTGCGAATCCGGGAGCAGGAGCAATTCCTGCCCCGCGGCGTCAGCCTATAGATTGATTCGTTTGCCCTCGCAGTGCTGTTCAGAATCGCTCAGGCACAAGAGATGTGGGTTCGGCGAGGCATCGCGGACCGGTTGGACCGGTAGCTGCCCGGCGCCACGAGGACTCACTCCGATGTAGAATCCAGGCTCCGTCGGATGCGGACCTTCTCCTGGGTGAGCGGGGATGCGATCGGCGCGAATACTCATTCAGGTGTTGGCGTCGGCCTGATCCAAACGGCTGCCGCCTTTCAGCCGCGAGCCGTTTAGTTGCTGACGGACCCTTAATCGAAGAGACGCCAGGAACCGAGAGAGAATTCCTAATCACCCAATGTATGGAGAAGCAGGTGAACACTCATTGATTACTGCCCCCTGATTTGCTGTAGCATCCACCTATGATTGCGGGCGTTTCGTGGGTCTGGTGGGTGGGGTTTCACGCGGTGGTGGCAGCCTGGCTGGTTGCCGATTCACTGCTGCGCGGGACTTTCAGCGGCGCTTCGGCCCCGAATGATTCGCCCGGGCCTGTCTCGTCGTCACGATCGCCGGACCGCCAGCCCGGAAAGAAGCGCGCACAGGCCGTTGCCTGGCTGGCTACGGCGGCGCTGGTACTGGCCGCGGCCGGTCTTGCGGTGTGGATCGCCGTCGTCCAGGGCCGTCAACCGGCGCTTGAATTCGTGGGCGGCTACGCCATCGAAGTCTCGCTCAGCGTGGACAATCTCTTCGTCTTCATGGCGATCTTTCAGGGTTTCCACCTCAGCCAGCAGCGGCAGCACGACGCTTTGCTATGGGGCGTGGGCGGGGCGGTGGTGCTGCGGGGGCTGTTCATTGCCGCTGGCATCGCGCTGTTCACACGGTTCCACTGGATCACCTGGGCGCTGGTTCCGATTCTGCTCTATGCTGCCTGGCGGCTGGTCCGCGGCCGTTCGCCGAACTGGATTCGCAGCCTGCGACCGGCCGGCGGCTCTCTTTTGCCGGTGATTCTGGCCGTCGAACTGACCGATGTGCTCTTTGCCATGGATTCGATTCCCGCCGTGCTGGCCATCTCCCACAATCCCTTCGTGGTCTACACGTCGAACATTGCGGCGGTGCTGGGGCTGCGCTCGCTCTATTTTGCGCTCTCGTCTCTCCTGGATCGCTTCCGCTACCTGCACTACGGGCTGGCGGCGATGCTGGCCTTTGTGACGCTGAAGATGATCGCCGCCCGCTGGATCGAGGTTCCGATTACCCTCTCGTTGGCCGTGATGGGCACGATTCTGGCGGTGTGCGCCGTGGTTTCGTGGATTGCAGGAGCGAGGGGTCAGAGATCAGGGGTCAGGGATCAGGGATCAGGGATCGGAGATCGGTAGGCAGGGATCGGTGCCGCATCTTGGAATTGGGTTGGATGGGAGCAAGTGAAAGCCTCTTGCCGGCCGGCGTTGTTTCTCGCGCGGTGGGGAAATGAGGCTCCCCGCTTCGGCTTCGGCTGACCCCCGATCTCTGATCCCTGACCCCTGATCTCTGTCTTACCACTCCTCGAACTCGACCCTTCCATCGCTTGCCAGAATGGAGTGCCTACGGAAGCGCTCGTCGTCGCGGCGTGGATAGTCGTTGCGGAAGTGAGCGCCGCGGCTTTCGGTGCGGGCCAGGGCCGAAGCCAGGATGGCGCGGGCCACGCGGCTCATGGCCCGCGCTTCGGTCAGGCGGCGGCTTGCCTTGCCTTGCTCCGCAATATCGGTCAAGCCGACTTCGCAAGCGGCCTGAGCAGCCAGCCCCAAGCGCAATCCCGGCTCCTGGCGCAGCAGGCCGGCGTGGGTCCACATGGACGCTTGAAGACCAGCGATGAGTTCTTCAACCAGCTGTTCCTCGCGGCTGGACAAAGGAATGGAGGTCTCCGCCGGCGCTTCGGCAGGCGAGAATGGCGGATCGTCGGCCAGCATCGCCTGGGCGGCGCGCGCGCCGAAGACCAGGCCTTCGAGCAGGGAGTTGGAGGCCAGGCGGTTGGCGCCGTGAACGCCGGTGCAGGCGGCCTCGCCGGCGGCGTAGAGGGCCGTCAGATTGGTGCGGCCGCTCAGGCAGGTCTTGACGCCGCCCATCAGGTAATGCGCCGCAGGCCGCACGGGGATGAGGTCGCAGGCCAGATCCAGCGAGTGCTGGGCCAGGAAGGCGCTGATGCCGGGAAAGCGGTGGCGCAGGTCGATGCCATGAAGGTGGCGCAGGTCGAGATAGACCGGGCGGGTCTGGCCGGGTTTCGCGCCCATTCCTTCGCGGGCAATGGCGCGGGCCACCACGTCGCGCGGGGCCAGTTCGAGCAGGGGATGGTAGCGCTCCATAAAGCGCTCGCCGCGGTCGTTGCGCAGGTACGCGCCCTCGCCGCGCAGGGCTTCTGAGAGCAGAAAGCGGGGAACGCCGGGTAGCGACAAGGCCGTGGGATGGAACTGGTAGAACTCCATGTCGGCCAACTCCGCGCCGGCCTGGGCAGCCAGAGCGATGCCGTCCCCGGTGGCCACCGTGGGGTTGGTCGTGTCGGAGTAGACCTGGCCGGCGCCCCCGGCGGCAATGAGTACGGCGCGGGCGTTGATTCGACGGGGCTTGCGGTTGTGGGCGAGCGAATCGGCGCTGGCCAGATCTGCGCCTGCAATACGGCCATCTGCCACGAGCAGGTTGGTGACCATCGTCCACTCGGCAAAGCGGATACGCTTGTGGACCCGGGCAAAGGCGACCAGCGAGCGGCTGATCTCAGCGCCGGTGGCGTCCCCGTTGGCGTGCAGGATGCGGGCCAAAGAGTGGGCGCCTTCGCGGGTGCGGAGGAGTTGGCCGGCCTCCTCGTCGAAGCTCGCGCCCCACTCGATCAGCTCCGCAACGCGCACCGGACCCTCGGCCACCAGGGCCTCGGCGGCGGGGCGATAGACGATTCCATCGCCGGCGTTCACGGTATCTTCCAGATGGAGCGCAACGTCCTCGTCGCCCTCCATGGCCACGGCGATTCCACCCTGCGCATAGTGGGTGTTCGATTCGCCGAGTGACTCCTTGGTGACCACCAGAACCTCGCCGTGGCGGGCCAGCTCGATGGCTGCGCGCAGGCCTGCAACCCCCGCGCCCATCACCAGAAAATCCACCTGAGTCGGCTTTGTCATAAACCTTGAGGCTATCACTGGAGGGCAGGGGTCAGAGATCAGGGATCAGAGATCAGAGATCACGGGCCGGTCTTCTTTGCGCGAAATCCGCTGACCTACTAACCTCTTGCAGAATTCCATCGAAACTGCAAAGAGTGTCAGGGCACGACTTCAGTCGTGCCGTAAGAGCAGCAAAATCAGGCTGGGCTTTAGCCCCTGCGGATTTGTTTTCAGTATTTTGCAATCTCGCAGCGGCTAAAGCCGAAATCTAAGTTGGCCATTTGCGGCACGACTGAGGTCGTGCCCTGACACAATCTATGGCCTGAAGGCAATTTTGCAAGAGCCTCCTACAGCTGATTCATGTTCTGCAGGAACTCGGCGTTGTTGCGCACCCTCTCCAGGCGGGCAATCAGCAGTTCCATTGCCTCCACCGGCGACAGCGGGTTCAGCACACGGCGGAGAACGAAGATGCGCTGCAAATCCTCCTTGGGGATGAGCAGCTCTTCCTTGCGGGTGCCGGAGCGCTGGATGTCGATGGCCGGGAAGACGCGCTTGTCCACCAGCTTGCGGTCGAGAATGATCTCCATATTGCCGGTGCCTTTGAACTCTTCGAAGATGACCTCGTCCATGCGCGAGCCGGTATCCACCAGCGCGGTAGAGATGATGGTCAGCGAGCCGCCCTCCTCGATCTTGCGCGCCGCGCCAAAGAAGCGCTTGGGCCGCTGCAAGGCATTCGAGTCCACGCCGCCAGAGAGCACCTTGCCCGACGGCGGCACGATGGTGTTGTAGGCGCGCGCCAGGCGGGTGATCGAATCCAGCAGAATCACCACGTCGCGCTTGTGCTCCACCAGCCTCTTGGCCTTCTCGATCACCATTTCCGCCACCTGCACGTGGCGGGCTGCCGGCTCGTCGAAGGTCGAGCTGATGACTTCGCCCTTTACCGAGCGCTGCATATCCGTCACTTCTTCGGGCCGCTCGTCGATCAGCAGAACGATCAGCACGATCTCCGGGTGATTGGTGGAGATGGAATTGGCGATGGACTGCAAGAGCATCGTCTTGCCGGTGCGCGGCGGCGCCACAATCAAGCCGCGCTGACCCTTGCCCACAGGCGTCAGCAGATCCATCACGCGGCCGCTGATGCCTTCGCGGACCGTCTCCATCTTGATCCGCTCCTGTGGATAAAGCGGGGTCAGGTTGTCGAAGAGAATCTTGTTGCGCGTCTCCTCGGGCGACTCGAAGTTGATGGCCTCGATCTTCACCAGGGCAAAGTACTTCTCGCCCTCGTGCGGCGGCCGCACATTGCCGCTGATCGAGTCGCCGGTCTTCAGGTCGAACTTGCGAATCTGCGACGGCGAGACGTAAATGTCGTCCGGTCCGGGCAGGTAGTTGTAGTCGGGAGAGCGCAGAAAACCGTAGCCGTCGGGCAAGATCTCCAGCACGCCCTCGGCAAAGATGTGGCCCTCTTTTTCACTTTGCGCCTGAAGAATCTTGAAGATCAGGTCCTGTTTGCGAAGGCCGCTGGCTCCTTGGATTTCAAGGGTGCGCGCTATGCGGCTCAGTTCGGTGATGTTCTTCTCTTTAAGTTCGGCGATGGTCATGTTCACCTGCAATAAGGGGGGATGGTTGTGAGGGGATGAGGAGAGAGGAGGTACTCCAAAGGCAGGCCGGGCGGGAGTACCAAATGCTGCCGGCGCGGGCTGCGCCCGAAGCATCTCCCGATTTCAAAAGCAATATTGAAACGCCGGCCTGGAGCAGCCCCTTCGACAGGAAGCCGCCTTGAAACTGCTGCCTGACTCAACTATACATCGGGCAAGTGCTCTCAGGCGGCGCGGCGCCGCTCGGCCGGCTGGGCCGCGGATGCCTCTACCAGCGCCGCGGACTCAGGATTGGTGGTTTGAAACCGGCCCAGGACTTCATTGGTCGTATCCTGCAGCCGTGTGTTCGGCTTGTGCAGCTTGCGAGTTGCCTTGCTAGCCAGTTGACAGAGCTGGTAGCGATTGGACACATGAGAAAGTGCCCCAAAAACCAAATCGGAACGCATTGCGAATCTCTCCTTCTCGAACTGCCGCCCGCCCGGTACTCGTTGGCGCCTCCGGTGCGGCGGGGGCGCCAAAGCGATCGACGGCTGCCCCGTATTGCCACTCCCAAGACTTAGACGTTTGAAGTATGCGCCAAGTTCAACATTTTCACGCAGAATCGCACGCCAGGAAACAGGCTTCTTGCCGCACCGGAGAACGATTCACCGTCTTGGGAATCCACACGCCGCTATTCCCGATACCGGCGAAATTCAAAAGCGCACCGGGGC
>CAWCWQ010000112.1:0-27147 GCA_963799145.1 uncultured Acidobacteriaceae bacterium
GCCGCGCGATCGGGCGCAAGCGCGTCAGCGTCAGCGCTGGCTTCCGCGACTAGCCCGCCGGTCTGCTTCCCTCCTTTGGCTCCGTTTCATGTTGGCGCCGGAAAGGAAATGCGCAATCGTCGTCCTTCCGGCTGAAACCTCCTCCGGCAACGCCATGCCCCTCCCTCCCAGCCCTGACGCGCGCCAAGCCCGGCGGCCAGCCCCCTACGAATCCTCCATTCAGTCCTTGTCCGGCGTGCGCCTGCGCAAGCACGCCGACTATCGGTGCGCCTATGCGGCCGGCCGCAAGCGCCAATCCACGTCGATGAGCTGGTTCCTGGCCCCGCGGCAGCCCGCCGCCGGCACTTCGCCGGCAGCTTCGCGCGTCGGCCTCACGGTAGGCAAGGTCATCGGCAAGGCCCATGAACGCAATCGCATCAAGCGCCGCATGAGAGAGGCCTTGCGCCGCCATTTGCCCCTGCTGCCTCAGGGCTGCGACCTGATCTTCCATCCCCGCCGCTCCATCCTTGCACTCGAATTTGCGAAACTTGAGGCGGAGATTGTGCGTATCCTTGAGCAGGCAAATGCCGAGGCGGCCAGGATCGCAGGCAGGCCGGTTCAGCCCCCCGCCCGCCAGGTCGCGCCGCCAAAGCCCTCGTCATGACGCGCATCCTGCTCGCCATCCTCGTCTTCTACCGCAGCTGGCTCTCCCCGGCGCTGCACTCGTTGAACCCCGGCGGCGGTTGCCGCTATGTGCCCACCTGCTCGGAGTATGCCTCCACGGCCATTGCCACTCACGGCCCCCTGCGCGGCTCGGCCCTGGCTGCCTGGAGGCTGTTGCGCTGCAACCCCTTCGGCCGCGGAGGCCTTGACAATGTGCCCGCCCCAATTCCGCGCAAATCCCGGCGGCCATCCATTCTTCCCCACGAACCGTTACCATAGAAGAAGGGGCGACCCGACGGTCTGCCTCTTCTTAACGACAGGAAGTATCCCTTGCCCGAAATTCGCAATCCCAATCTTCAGTCGCCAGGCTCAGGCGGCGGCAGCGGCAGCGGCGGCGACATGCGCTCCACCATGGTCTTCGCCCTGCTCATGATCGTCGTCCTCCTCGGCTACCAGTACTTCTTCAAGCCCAAGCAGGAAACGGTTGAGCCCGCCAGTCGGAACCAATCGCAGCAGATGCAGCAGGCCGGACAAACTGGACAAGCGCCGCAAACTGCTCAAGCGGTGCGAGAGCCCCAGCCGGGCCAGCCGCCGCTGGCCGCCGTGTCCGCCCAGGCCCCAGCGGCCGCCCCCTCCGTCGCCGCCGCGCTCGAGACGGAGACCACGATCGAAAACGAGCAATACAAGATCGTCTTCACCAATCGCGGCGCGCAGGTCAGGCAGTGGATTCTGAAGAAGTACACCGACTCAGCCGGCAAGCCGCTGGATATGGTTCAGCCCCAGGTGGCCGAGAAGTTCGGCTTCCCTCTCTCGTTCTTCACCTATGATCCGGCCCTCACGGCCCAACTGAACCAGGCGCTTTATCAGGTCACGGCCACCGGCGCTCAGCCCACGGCCACCGGCCACGCCGCGGTCCCAGCGACCAGCGCCCTCAGTTTCCATTACGCGGCCAACGGCGTGGATGCGGTGAAGACCGTCCGCTTCGACTCGAGCTTCGTGATCACCGTCGAGGCTCAAGTCCTGCGCAATGGCTCGCCGGTGCGCGCGCTCATTGCATGGCCCTCCGGCCTGGGCGACATGGAGGAGTTCCTCCCCTCGTCCTCGACCCGCGCTCAGGTGCCCACCTCGGCCATGTCTCAGTTTGCCTGGTCGGTCGATGGCAAGCAGAGCTCGCAGACGGCGAACTCGTCGGGGTTCCTGTTCTGGACCAGCCCCGGCATCGGCAACAACACCACCTTCGACCAGCCTTACCAGTATGCGGCGGTCACGGATCTCTATTTTGCCTCGGCTTTTCTGCCCGACGCGCCCGACCGCGCAACGCTGGTCACACTCCACAACACCGTCGATATCCCCAGCGACCTCGCCAACCCCAACAGCCAGAAGAGGCCGGCCCATGTGCTTGGCCTGGCCATGGGCGACACCAGCGGCTACACCCGCCTGCGCCTCTATGCCGGCCCCAAGTCGATGGACATACTCTCCTCCATCCACGCCATCGGCGCCGACGGCAAAGCCACCGGGCCTTCGCTCGAGTCGCTCATCCAGTTCGGCTCCTGGCTGGGCATCATCGCCAAGCCCCTCTACCTGGCCCTGCGCTTCACCGTCGAGCACGGCGTCGACAACTGGGGATGGGCAATCATCATACTCACCGTCATCTTCAATGTGTTGCTGCTGCCCACGCGCGTCATCATGATGAAGTCATCGCTCAAAATGATGCGCATCCAGCCCAAGGTCGAGGCTATCAAGCAGCGCTACGCCCATCTCAAGATCAACGACCCCAAGCGGGCCGAGATGAACACCGAGACGATGGAGCTTTACAAGGCCGAGGGCGTGAACATGTACGGCAGTTGCCTGCCCATGCTCTTCCAGATGCCGCTCCTCTTTGCCTACTTTCGCGTGCTGCAGAATGTCGTCAACCTGCGCCATGCCCACTGGCTGTGGCTCAAGGATCTCTCCGCGCCCGACCCGACTTACGTCCTGCCCATTCTCATCATCATCACCATGTTCCTTACGCAGTACATCACGCCCTCGCCCGGTATGGACCCTGCCCAGCGCAAGATGATGGCCTTCATGATGCCGGTCTTCTTCGGCTTCATGCTGCTGCACTACGCTTCGGGCCTGGCCCTTTACTGGGGCACCGGCAACATCATCATGCTGGTCATCCAGATAGCCATCAATCAGTCCAGCATGGGCAAGGAGATGCACGAGATCTCCGCTCGCCGCGCCGCCAAGAAGTCCGGCATCAACCCCAAAGCCATCCAGGGCCGCCGCTAACCGGCCTTTGCGCAGGCAATTCAGATGGAGATGGCAGGGTAGCCCATCCTGCCCCCACTGAGGTGAAGGCAACCCATCCTTGAAGCAGTCTTACCTCTTCAAGGGTGGGAGAGCACGGACCCGGACATCCGGTCTTGTCCCCAGTGATTGCCAACCCAATCCACTCAGCAAGCGCAACGCGCCTGCCCTGCCAAAAACGCCGCGATTTGGATAAACTGAGGCTGCTGTGGGTTTGCTTGGCGTCGGGGATGCATATAGGGAGGTTCTATGAGTCCGAAGAAGGAGACAAAGAAGTCCGCCAAGAGCGCCACCGCGGCCGGCAAGGCTGTCGCGGGATTGACGGACGAGGAACGCGCCGCAATGAAGGAGCGCGCCAAGGAGCTGAAGGCGGAAGAGCACCGAGGCCCGAGCGCGAAGATGACTGACGGGGAAAGTGACGTGCTGGCGAAGATTGCCGAGATGACGGAATCGGATCGCGCCAAGGCCGAGCGGATTCATGCTATCGTCAAAGCCGCCGCGCCGGCCCTCTCGCCGAGAACGTGGTACGGGATGCCCGCGTACGCCAAGGACGGCAATGTCGTCTGCTTCTTCCAAAGCGCGCAGAAGTTCAAGACGAGATACGCGACGCTCGGCTTCAGCGACAAGGCGAACCTCGACGAAGGAACCATGTGGCCTGCCGCCTTTGCGCTGAAAGAGTTGACCGCCGAGGACGAGGTGAAGATCGCCGCGCTGGTGAAGAAAGCGGTGAGCTGAAGTGGGTCGCTGCGCTTCAATGCCTCAGCACGCGGCCCGCGGCGGCAGATGGCCCGTTGCCCCTCCACTGAAATATGGGTGCTCTATCCTTGATAGCAGTCCTCTCGCTTAAAGGGTGAGAGAGCACGCAGAGCCGGGAAAGGTTGCCGGATTTGTGTTTGAATCGCACGCAACGCGGCAAGCTTGCAGTCCCTCGGAGGCAACATGAGCATTCCGGCACAATGCCATCTCTGGCAGGCGGAGAAACTGACGACGGGGGATTTGTGTGAAGCTCTCACGGTCGTCGAGACGTTCTTGGATGAACCGCACCAAACCAGAGATCTCCGCAAGTGCAAGTTCTGCGGGCAACTCTATTTCCATGAATTCTTGGACTGGATCGACTGGGAGAAAGGGGACGATCCTCAGTGTCAGACCTTTATTCCGGTCGATTCGAAGGAAGACATTGGCCCGCTGCTACTGGCCGATGAATTCGGCTTGCAGTCTTTCGGGCCGCGCCTGCTGGCCGACTACCCAAAGGAGGCAGAGCGTCATCGGATCCATTGGGTGCGCTGAGTTGTCCGCCGCCGGCTGGCGCTTGCGCGAAAGTGTAAAGAATCTCCCGGAACAATGTGTAAAGGATGTCATGGAACTAAACCGCATGAAGAATGCACTTGCCGGAGCCTGCGCCGCGCTTCTGATTCTGCCGATGCCCGCCCGGCGAATGGCAGTTGCCCAGGCTCCGGCGCTACCCGCCGCGCCCGTCTCGATCCAGGTTCATGCCGGGCAATCCATCGGAGCCTACACCCCCATCTGGAACTACTTCGGCGCCGACGAGCCGAACTATCTCTATGCGCCCAACGGCAGAAAGCTGCTGGGCGAACTGGCAGCGCTCAGTCCGGTTCCCGTCTACTTTCGGCCTCACAACCTGTTCACCACCGGCAGCGGCGATGGCTCGCTCAAGTGGGGCTCAACCAACGTCTACACAGAGCGGCCCGATGGAAGCCCGGTCTACGACTTCACCATCACCGATCGCATCTTCGACGCGCTCACTGCCGCGCAGGTGCGCCCGCTGGTCGAAATCGGCTTCATGCCGCAGGCGCTCTCCACCCACCCGGAACCCTATCGCCACAGCTTCCCCAAGGGCGATATCTTTACCGGCTGGACGTATCCGCCCAAAGACGAAGCCCGCTGGTCGAAGCTGGTTGAGGCCTACGCGGCCCACCTGCGGGAGCGGTACGGCAGCCAAACGGACTCCTGGCTATGGGAGGTATGGAACGAGCCGGATATCGGCTACTGGCACGGCACTCCCGCCGAGTACGACCGCCTTTACGACCTGACCGCGGCCGCCATCCGCCGGGTTCTGCCCCAGGCCCGAATCGGAGGCCCCGAGGCCACCGGCATCAGCGACCGCTCCGAGGTCTTCCTGCGCCAATTCCTCGATCACTGTGCGCACGGCGTGAACGCCGCCACCGGCGCAACTGGCGCGCCCCTCGACTTCATCAGCTACCACCCCAAGGGCAAACCGAGCTTTGTGGATGGTCATGTCGTCATGAGCGTCGCAGCCCAGTTGCGCGCGGTCGAACGTGGAATGAAGGTGGTTGCCAGCTACCCGGAGTGGAGGCATACGCCCATCATTCTCGGCGAGAGCGATCCCGAGGGCTGCGCCGCCTGCCGGGGAAGCCAGAATGGCTATCGCAACGGCCCGCTTTACGGGGCGAGCGTGGCCGAAGCGACCCTGCGCACCTACGAGCTGGCGCGCCAAAACGGCGTTACGGTCGAGGGCGCGGTGACCTGGGCCTTCGAGTTTGAAGATCAGCCGGCCTTTGCCGGATTTCGCGAATTGGCCACCAACGGCATCGACAAGCCGGTACTGAACGTCTTCAGGATGCTGGGGATGCTGGGCGCGCGCCAGCCGGGAGCGGAGTGGATCGCAACCGAGAGCAGCGCAGCCCTGCCGCTGGCGGGCCTATTGGAGTACGGCGTCGCCAGCGCCCCCGATGTGAATGCCGTAGCCACGCGCAACAACGGCGAGATCGATGTCCTGCTGTGGAACTACCGCGACGCCGATCTACCCGCTCCGCCTGCCGAGATTCACTTGGCTGTCGATGGCCTGCATGGCAACGATGCGATCGCCGCCGAATTCCGCATGGACGCCACGCATAGCAACGCCTACCGGGCCTGGCAGCAGATGGGCAGTCCCGCGCATCCTGCCGCGGATCAAGTAACGCAGCTTGAAAAGGCCGGCGCGCTCGAACAATCCGTGCCGGATCGCTCCATTCCGGTGCGCGCGGGCCTGGCCGGCATCGATCTCGAACTCCCGCGGCAGGGGGTCGTTCTGGTCCGCCTTTTACAGCGTTGATTGCGCCGCCGCACAGTCGCCCGCTCGATGCAACCCGCCCCGGTCGTGTATCGTCCAATCCGTATGGCATCCACCGCAAGCAGCGTCCCGCATCCCGCGCCCGAGGCGGAGGAGGTCTACCGCCGCTGGATACAGTTTCTCGATGAGGAGTTCACCCGGCACCATTCTCCGGAGTTGCGCGCCGAAATCGTGCGCGACCAGCTTTGCCAGCTCTACCTGGGACGCCCGCACGGCGGCAAGCTCAACCTCACCCTGACCTCCGAGCTGCCCGGCAATGTCGTCAGCCTTTCGCTCGACCCGGCAAACGTAACCCTCGAAGCGGAGCACTTCGCCGACGCCGACCGCGAGCGCTACAACCAGCGCAAGCCGCTGCTCTGGTTCTGGCAGATGTTCGACCGCTCGCCGGTAGGCCTAAATCACTGGCTGGGCATTCGCTTCCGCTGCATGCTGGGCCGCCACATCTTCGCGCACATTGGCGCGGGGGTCAAGATCTACCACGGCGTCGATCTCACTTATGGCTATAACCTGTCGATCGGCGACGGGGTCACCATCCGCCAGCGGGCCCTCTTGAACGACCGCGGCGGCATCAGCATCGGCAAGGGCGCCGTTATCGGCTCCTTTGCCCGGATCTACTCCCACAGCCACAGTCCGGGGGAGTTCGCCGAGGTCACGCTTGCACCCACCGTCATCGGCGCCGGCGCACGCATCGCAAGCCACGCAATCGTGCTGGCCGGCCAGCACGTCGGCGAAGGCGAAACCGTCGGGAGCTTCCCCGCGAGCTGACCCGCGATTCCCTAATTCACCCCGCCGTGCACCACAAATCGCGCAAGATAATCGCGCAGTAGCTGGCGGTGATCCTTGCGGTATGCCTCGTAATCCTGGGCGATCCCCTGGTCGGCCCCATTGATAAGAATCCAGCAGTCCAGCATCCCCGCATCGCTTAGATCGACCAGGTTGCGCAGGCTCTCGTCTAGTTCTTCTCGTTTGATCTTCCCTTCTCTTGCGATTTCGACCACCGAGCCTAGCGCAGCGTCTTCTTCCTTGAGCGTGTGCCTGTACACCTTCTCGTTGGGAAACGCCTGCTTGAACCCATCGCCGCGAAAGGCGGCGCGCGCCATCGAGTAACCCATCCAAGCGTAGCCCCCCGGATGCTTCTTTTCGTCAGCTGCGTCAGGGTTGATGTTGATGGTGATATTGTTTGGCTTCGTCGGGTCCACCACTGGAGCCGCGGGCCGCTCGATCTTCGGCGCCAACAGAACGGCCTGCTCGCGCTTGGCCCACTGCTGCAATCCCTGCCACGCCAGTTTGTTGTAGGGCTCGGCCACAATGGCGTCGAGGAACTTGGGTTTGCGCCGCCGCCGGATCGTTTCCGATCCGCAGCAGCGCATCGCCCCAGTAGCGGTAGGCCGTCTCGCGGTTCGGATTGACCTCGATGGCCCGCGCAAACCACTTGGCCGCGGTCTTCAGATCCCGCTGCTCGTAGGCCGTGTCGTCGGCAAACAACGGCGCAATATAAAGTTGCGGATCGGCCTCCGCCGCGGCCGCGTACTTGGCCAGCGCCGTGGAATAATCGCCCGCCGTGAAGGCCTTCTCGCCCTCCTGTAGCAGCCCTCCGCCGGGGCTTGCCGGGGCAATTTGAAGAGGCGCGTCCGGATCGGTCTTGGCCAGCAGTTGGGCGAAGTAGTTGGGATCGCCCAGCTCCACCGCGCTCTTGGCCGCGTCCCGTTCCCGCGTTCGCAGTGCCTTTACCTCCGCCGGATCGCTGAGCTGGGTGGCCTTGGCTCCCAGGCAGTCGGCCAGCCGTTCCTGATACATCCACTCCTTCGGATGCGCCTTGGCCAGATCTTCATACAGCGGCAAGGCGTCCACCCGTTTGCCCGCAGCGTAAAGGGCGTTCGCCCTGGCCGCCTCGTCTTCCGGCGCTTGCGCCCACACCGCCGCCAGACCCGCAACCACCATGCAAAGAACCGCAATCCATCGCCGCACGCCGTTCCCCCTTCTCGCGCTGAATGCCGCCAGTACCGCGTCTTGATGATTTCGTACTCTCCCAGGTCCCCAAATGCGAGGCACCTGGGGCACCCAGCGTCTTGGTTCGGATTACGAAATCTCATGGACACAGCACTAGGCTCAATTCATTAGACATCGCCGCCCCCCGCTTTGTTCCCGCCGCCTCATCGGTTCCATGCGACGCCCCATGCAGGCACCAGCCTTCCGGCTCGCGGAGAGCGAGGTTGCTTAAGGAACCGCTTTGGAGACGACCGGGATGGCAGGCAGCCGCAGGCTGGGCGGGGCTGCGCTTTGAACGCCTGGAAAAAAGGGTGATTGACGGGCGATTTATCCGAAAGACGCACCTCAATGGCCGAAGGCCGCACCAAAATGGCCCAAGAGATGACTGGAATTGGGCCTTGAGGGGATGCTTCTCCAGGAAAGTTCGTACCTGGCCGAGACCGATAGGAGCGGCGCCAAGGAATTGCGCCCAGTTCCGAGTCACTCCGCTGAAATGTCTAGGATCGGGGGCTTCTCGGCGTTGTCGTCCGGGAATCGATCGTACAGAATCACGTTCAGCAGGGCCTTGCGAACGCGAATGCGGCCGTTGTATTCGATCAATCCGAGCTTGCGAAAGCGATTCATGAAGAAGCTCACGCGCGACCGGGTGGTGCCGATCATCTCCGCCAGGGTCTCCTGCGAGATCTTGGGAATGAACGACTCCGGTTCGCCCGGCTTGCCAAACTCCGCCATCAACAGCAGAATACGCGCCAGCCGCTTCTCACTCGAGTTGAAGAGCTGATCGACAAGATCGGCCTGGACCCGCATGCTCCGCGTCAGCAGAAACTTCAGGAACAAATCGGAGAAGCCTGGCTCGTCGTGCATGGCGCGGATCATCTCGTCGCGCCCGATTCTGAGCGCGGAGCAGGCGGTAATGGCCGTTGCCGTGGCAAGACGCATCCCCGCCGCCGTCGCCAGCGCCTCCTCGCCTACAAAGTCGCCGTCGGCCAGGAGCGTGATGGTCGCCTCCTTCCCGGCAGAGGAAACAACCGTGACTTTTGCACGGCCCTTCTGGAGGTAGAAAACCGAGTCCGCCGGATCGCCCTGCGAAAAGAAAGCCTGCTTGGGCGCAAGTTGGATGACTCTTCGCCCCAGCCCGGCGCGGACCAGAAAGGCCGCGGCGTCGAAGGGCGGCTTTTCAAGTTCAACCATCGATGTGGTCTCCTTCCCAATGCGGATTCCCGCAAGGGAGATTGCCTCTGGCGGCGCGAGCGCGCTGCCATGTGTCAGAAGTTGAGTTTCGGCGATGAACGGGATCTCGCCGACAGCGACCAAGCCCTGCGCGCCCGAAGGTGCATAATCCGCAGAGCATCCCGTAGCGCGCCAACGGATCGCACACCCACCGCCGGATTCTCCCACAGAATCGAACCAAAGGCGGGGGCAAGACTGTTCAATTTTGCACACTTTTTCAGGAAAATTTCAAGATTATTTGGATCTCGGGCGGCAATTCCGCCGCTTAAGGAAGACAAACCGCGGCGGGGAAGAAGTATGAGCCTCCGGGAGGCGTTCTGCGACAGGTTCGTCTTCCATTTTTCCTGTGACGGGAGATACCTCCTGCGAATCCTTTGTAGAATGCCGGCAGTCAAAGCGGCTCATGAAGCAACCGGAACCTGTGTAGCTTTCTCAGGCCCCTGGGCTTCAGCGGCCGTAGCGCCGGAGCCTTCCGGCTTGGACTGATTAGGCTCGCCTCGCATAGCCTCGATCTCCTCCATCAACTGCCCCAGCGACTCGCGCTTGCGGGCGCTCATATCGAGGAAGCGGATGCCCACCAGGCGCCGGTCCCGATCGTTGACGGCCTGGATCACGCCGCCCAGGCGGATGGGCAGCCCCTCAAGCAGAAACTCCGTCTCGACTCGGGTGTAAATGCCCACCGGAAACCGTTCGTCGGTGCGGATGCGGCAACCGCCCGCGCTCAGGTCCAGAATGCGCCCGTTCAGCTTCGATCCGACGTTGATCAAGAAGATCGCGGCCGAGGTGTCCACCTCGTGCCGGGACTGCTGGCGGCGTTCTCGCTTGGAAGCCCTGGAAGGCCGCTGACCTATCCCCCCGGCCTCGGGCGGCTGCGGCCGCGGCGGCTGAGAACCGGCAGCCAAGAGTGCGACCGCCAAAGCCTGTCCCAGGACGGGCCTCTCCAGTTTGGGCGCCGCAACCGATTCGGGGGCCAGCCTCGGCCGGACTTCAATCGGCGCAGCCCAAAGCTGTTCCAGGAAAGGCAGAGGTTCGCCCGGCTCCGCCGCCTGCTTTTCGAAGGTTTGCCGCGCTTGTTCTTCCGCAGTCCGCTTCCCGGCAGCCTCTTTCTCGGCTTTGGCGGCAAACTCGGCCTCCAACTCGCAGAGAACCTCGACCAATTCATCTCTGCGCCGGGGTATCAGATCGACAAACCGGACCCCGGCCAGATTCTTGCCATCGGACCATTCGATTGCGCCGCCGAAGCGGAAGGCAATTCCGCGAACCTTGAAGGTCGCCTCGACGCGGAGTTCGCTGCCGGCCGGGAGCTGTTCCCGTGTGCTCATCCGGCAGCCGGTCAGGCTCAGTTCAACAATGCGGCACTGCATCCGGTCGCCGCGGCCCACGAACAGGAGCCCTGCCTCCTCGTCCACAGAGCACCGAGGCATCGTCCGGCGTTCTCGACCCTGCGCGGGCAGGCAATCCTCAGCTTCTTCCTCTTCCATGGCCTGCTCCGCCAAAAACTCAGTGCCGGGCGGTCAGCTCCCAGGGGCGTCTGGCCACGCCTTCCGCGGCCTCCCGGCCCTTCAATCGATCGTATTCGTACAAGTCGCTCGTCGATCCAAGCGACTCGTTGTACAGGCTGATCCCGCCGGCCAGTTGTTTCAGCTCCTCGCTGAACTGATGAATCGCTTGCAATTGGCTGGCCGAGGCAGGCAGCTCAGATTGAGAGGTCTTAATGAACTTCTGGTAGCCCCGGTCGAGCAACCGCGCCACTTGGCCCCCAACGAGTATTCCCGGTCTCCGCGCAAGGGCCGCCCCCGAGGCGCCTTTGCCCTGTGCAGCCGCCAGCACCGCCCCCGCCCCGTGCTTGCTCACCAGAACGCCCCCTGCCACCGCGGCAAAGGGCGTCACATTGAACCCATGGGCGCGCAGCGTGTCCAGAGTCTGATCGAAATCGGGATTGCGGGATCTTCGGGCCATGGTCGCTTCCAGTCTGAGAGGATACTGAAACATCTGCCGGGGAAGACTTCCTGCTTCTCCAATCTCGCATAACCGGAGCGCGCCTAGCAATTTCCGATCGGTAGATGCGGAATTCAGGCCAAGGCCGTCCGGCTCGGCAAACCCGCTCCGGAGCGAGATGAAATGCAAGAAGATCGAGGTCGGAGAAACAGTTGCGGAGATGCGCCGCCGTCAGCGGGCCTTGGCTGCGGGCGTGGTGGACGAAGCCTGTTTCGAGGGCTTTGCAATGCCCGCATCCATGGCGGAGAAATCTCTAAGCTTGGACTTTCTTCTGCGCAGGTACCGCTTCCTGAGCAGAACGGGCGTTCTGCATACGGGGCATTCCCACGGAAAGAGCCCCAAAAGCGGGAGGACTCTCTTTTGCAGAAAGCTCTCCCGTGACATGCGCCTCAATTCGGTCCCGCATCTCTTGCAGTACATCTCAGCTCTCCCTCACCGGCTGACGGCGAAGCGCCACACAGCGCAACTCACAGTTTTCCATCTTCCCGAAGCAACTGCTTTCAACTTGCCGAACATCGCTTTCAAGGCCTGCTTGAGAAACATCCCTGCTCACATGAGTGGCATTGCAAAGGAGGAGCGCAAATCCCGGCCCAACAGGTTACTTTAGCGGATCGAAGCCCTTTTGGGGAAGAGAATATACGGTGAAGAGTACTGACAGTGTTAACCGGCCAGCTTCAAGTGAAGCCCTTCACCTGCGCGCCGAGGCGACGGCGCCGTCAATCCGGGGATGAGCCACACAACCGCGCTAGCCCTTGCCGGGCCAGGTCCGCAACCGCTTTGGCCAGGGTAGGTGAGGCGTTCAGCGACTCGGGCCGCTCCAGGCGGATGCCGCGCTGGGCCGCGTAGCCGCGAAAGAGAATATCGACGTCGTAGAGAACCTCGACGTGGTCGCAGAGAAAGCCTATTGGCTGAAGGAGGAGGGTCCGGAGGCCCTCGGCGGCGAGGGCGTCGAGGGTGGCCTCGACAGTCGGTCCAATCCACGGGCCGCCGCTCACGCCCTGGCTCTGGAAGGCAAAGAACCAGCGGGGAATTCCTGGGACGCGCTCGGCCACCAGGGCGGCCGTGCGTTTGGCCTCCAGGGCGTAGGGGTCGGCGTCTGCTCCGGGCCACAAGCGCGCCTGGTCCTCACGGTGCCGATCCTGCGCGGAACTGGCCTCGGGAGTTTGGATTGTGCGGCAGGGAACGCTGTGGGCCGTGAACAGCACCGGCACGGCGTGGCCTGCCTCCGCGCTCAGGCTGGCCAGGGCTGGCCGGAGGCGCTCGGCAAAGGCCTCGATGAGGAGCGGATGCTGCGCCCAGCCTTCAGTGAAGTCGATGCGCAGGCCGCCGCATTGCCAGCCTCGGCTTCCACGGCGCGCCGGTAGAGACCGACGCTGGTGCGCGAGTTTTGCGGCGCCATGCAGATGACGGCAGCTTCTTGAACGCCGTCTGCGCGCATCTGGAGAACCACGTCGGGAATGTAGGGCCGCCAGTTCCTCATGGCGACGTAGACCGGCACGGGCGCGCCGCCGGCGGCTAAGTCGGCCTCGACAAGACGGCCCTGTTCGAGCGTGATCGCCGTCAGCGGGCTGCGGCCGATCTGGCTGTAACGGTGCTGTATCTCTTCTACAACCGGCTGCGGCAGAGGACGGCCGCCGACCACGTTGCGCAGGTACTCGGGAATCTGATCGACGGTCTCCGGGGTTCCGTGAGCCAGCAGGAGGACTGCTTGCTTCCGGAGTTCTCGATTCGGTTCGACTGTATGCACAGGCACCTCCTTCCGGGCCAACGCTCCCGATCTGTAAGCCAATTCGACGCTCTTGCCGGTAATCTCTCGCACCGTCTTGGCTGACTTCTCCACCTGTGCACGATCCCGTTCATCGGCTGCGGTCACTTGCAAGGCGAGCAGATGGCCCAGAGTGTCTACCGCGGCTTATACCTTCGACCCCTTGCGGCGTTTCGCTCCGCGGAAATCCAGAATCATCGCCCTAGGCTGGCTCTTGCGCCCGGCAAACTCACGCAGCAGAGAGCGCATATCCTCAACCACGATCACAAAACACAGGGCGTCCATCCAGCCCCGCATCTGCCTATAAACCACCGGCCACGGCGGCAAATCGCGCGGCATCGCGCGCCACTGGTTGCCGGTCTTCAAGATATGGCGCAGCCCGTCGAATACCGCCCCTGGAGAATGCTCTCGCTGCGCTGCGTCCTCGGGGCACGGCGCCAAGTGCGGCGCCACAAACGCCTGCTCCTCATCGTTCACATCGCTCGGATACCCGGTCCAATACTCCCTCTGCTTGTATTCATGCTGCCCGATGCGTCGCGCGCCTCATAACTTCGCCATTGCACGGGAATAAAGTTCATAACAGCCTCTAGCCGGCGACGCCATCGTGCCCCAGCCAACGGCGCAGGTAAGCAGCCTGGCCCACATGATAAGTCTCATGGTACGCGAGAAAGCCTACCAGCCCAGTGATTTTGCCATCGGCGCTCGGTATCCTCTCCGGCGATGGTTTAGACAAGGTATCTTCCGAAACTTCCTCCATGGCCGTGGCGAGGCGCGCGGAGACCTCTCGCCAGGCGAGCGCGGCCTCTTCCGGCGTGGGATATTCCGCGGAGTCATCCAACTTTGCGCCCCGAGCGAAAAGCGGCAGCCACGGTCTGGACCACTCCGCTCCCAGAAAGCCGAGCACCACCCCGCGCGCCCATATGACGTGGCCCGCGATCCATAAGAGGTGATTCGATGAATCGCTGGGGCGGCGCAGCCATTCCTCGGCGGTCAAACCCTCGAAACTCTTTCTGAGAAGGTCGCTGTTTTGTTGAAAGCTGACTGCGGCAGCGGCGATTGAGCTGGGGACAGGCATCTCGTTGCTTCCCTTCGTAGCGATGTTGGTTGTGACGTGAATCGGATCTTGCGGGCGAACGGGTCGTGGCGGGGAGGACTTGCAGGGAGGAATCCCCTGCCAGAGAGGATAACAGCAAACAGACGCGGGCGCATACGGCCTGGAACGCGGTTTGTTTTTCCACGGAGTACTGAAAACGGGCCTTGCAACAGCGGGGCGCGCGGCGGCTGGGGAAGGCGTCCGCGGACGCTATCCGCCAGAGCGTATTACTTCGTTGGGTTAGTGACGCGGCCAATGAAGAGGATGCCGCCGGAGCGATTGTCGCGGATGAGATAGACGAAGGGATGGTCGGCGCGGAATTCGGGGGGCGGCGTGGGGTCCGGCGCGCGCATTGCCATACCCACCATCACCGCTGCTGTCGCCGCCGCGGCTTCGGTTCCCGCCTCGTTCACATCGATAAAGGCCTTGTGGATCACCGCCGAGAGAAACAACTCGCGGTTGCCGGTCATTCCTGAAAAATCGGCGGCGTTCCGGTCGAAGGCTTTTGGCATTCCCATCGCACCCAGCGTGCTTCCAAGCTCAAGTTGTTCAGTCACCTTGAACCTGGGGAAAGTAACAATCACCCTGGGCACGAACTGCAACCGGCCGAGCCATTGCTGGAGAGCTGAGGCGGTGAGCGATTGCTCAAAGGCAGGCAGGCCGTCCATATCCCTGGGAAGAAAGACGATCATGGACATTTCGCCGCTCTTGTAGGGCATTTCCAGGGCCTGAAATGTGCCGCCGTCGTAGTAGTTGTAACCGCCCGAGCGGTGCATCAGGGGAGTTTGAACATTCTTCCGCTCAGTGGATAGGTAAAAGTTCTCGTCCTCGGTCTGCGCCTTCTGGAATTGCGCCTGCCATTCGGCCTTGAAGTAGATGGCGTCGGTGAGCACCAGCCTGGTCAGAGGGGTGACCATGCCCGGCTTGAGCAGGTCTTTGATCTTGTTCGCGGTCTTCTGCTCGACCCATTGGTTGATCGTCAAGCGCGCCTCTTCAGGAGCGCCTTTGAAGTCCACCGGATTCAGCCCTGCGCCGTAATTGCTCGCGGTCAGCTTGAGGAAGGCGTCGAGGAACTTGTAATCCTGCCCGGCCCAGAGGGCGTTGGCCACGCTGAGCTGATATGCGTCGTGCGGGGCATTCAGACCGTTCAGCAGCGCGCCCATCGCCGGATGCAGCCTGTCGGGAGGCAGCGTGAAATGCAGCGTCGTCGCCATCTCCACGGCGGTATCGCCGCGCGCGCCGGCGTAGGTCATGGCCAAAGCGGTGGAAACGCTCTCGGGTGAGAAGAACAGATTGCCGGGTTGAGCGCGCAGGCGACCGTAGAGCGCAAGGGCAAAGGCATTGTTGCCCTTGACGGCTTCCGCCCGATCGGCCTCGGGCGAAGGCGGGTTCCCGGCCGATGCGGAACCCTGCAAGGGGAGCAAAACCATGAGGAATGATAACAGGAACTTCATGGTTGCCTCTATCGAGCCCGGCGCGACGGCGGGCGGCTACCGATCGTGTTCCGGTCGAAAGTTGGGCCAAGCGCGCCGCATCCCACCCTTGCGGCAAGAACCAATACGCAGGGCCCAGTGGGCGCCCAGATGGGGCACCCACATTGGTACAACAACAAGCGGTCGGAGGTTAGTTGGACGGCATGGGTACAGGCTTGACGCTGCCGCAGTCGGGTCCTTTGTAAACGGAGGAAAACACATTCGTCCACTCGACGGGCATTGGGTTTGGGCCGGCCTGCATGGTTCCCGTGAAGTGCACTTTGCCCCTTGCAGTGCCGTCAACGGTCCACGAAGACTCCACCTCCCCATGGCCACTCATGTTTCCCGTGCAAACCATCTCGGCGGTCATGCCGGTGGGTTTCATCTGAATGTTTGTAGTCTGGCAATTGCCTCGGGACTGCGGAATGGGCGCGCCATACTTGTCGATCATGGCCTGGGTGAGGCAAACCTGCACGGTGTGCGGCCCGCTCATGGCCGCGGTGGCGGCTGCCGGCATTCCGGGAGGGAATGGAGACTGCTGCCAGGTCATGGTTGTGGTCGTCTCATAGAGGCCGGGCTTTCTGACGGCTTGCGCCAGGGCGGCGATCGCCAGGGCGAACAGGCAACAGCTCAGAGTGATCCAGATTGTGGGCTTGCGCATACTTCCTCCTGTTTGATTGGGCGGCGCAGGCTACTGGCCGCGCCGTCTAACTGTAATTCAAAGCGGGAAGGGCGCGGAAGAGAATTCCGCCAAATTCGTCAGCCGTGCCGGGCGGGGGCTATGCGTCCCAGGGCCAGCAGCGCGCCGGTCAGGCGGCCGGCGGCGTGGCGGACGACATTCTCTTCGCTGGCGAAGTCGCCGGCGATGACGCCCACGCCGAGAGCCTCGATGCGATCGATGTCGGGGACGATGGGCGAGGCGCCCTCAGCCGCATAGCGTGCCAGCGTTTCCGCCGAAAAGGGCGCGGTGTTGACCAGGGCGTAGTCGAAGATGGCCGCGTGGGTGTGCTCATAGATTCGCTCGATGTGTTCTGAGGCGGTCAGGTTCAGGCTCTCGTTGGCCTGGGACATGAGATTGCAGATGTAGACGCGCAGGCCTCGCGCAGAGGAGAGAGCCGCGGGAATGCCCTTCACCAGCAGATTCGTGATCAGCGACGTATAGAGCGAGCCTGGCCCCACGGTGATGAGGTCGGCGCGATCGATGGCTTCGAGAGTCTCCGGCAGGGCTGCGGCGTCCGGCGGATCGAGCATCAGTTCCACGATGCGGCGGCGGCTAGCGGTGATCTTGGTCTCGCCGCGCACCTCGGAGCCGTCGTCCATGCGGGCAACCAGGGTGGTGTTGGCGGTGGTGGCCGGATAAACGCGGCCGCGGGTGGCCAGAATCTTCGATGCCAACTGAATGGCCTGGCCAAAGTCGCCGGTAATCTCAGTGAGCGCGGCGACGAAGAGGTTGCCGAAGTTGTGCCCCTTGAGGGCGTCGCCGCCGCGAAAGCGATGGCCGAAGAGCTGGGCCAAAAGATCCTCGTCTTCGCTGAGGGCCACCATGCAATTGCGCAGGTCGCCCGGGGGGAGCATGTTGAAGCCCCTGCGCAGGCGGCCGGAGGAGCCTCCGTCGTCAGTGACTGTGACCACGGCGGCCAGATCGGCGATCAGGCCCGGCGCGGGGGTTGGGCCGCATGTTGTTACGTGCTCCCGCAGGCCGTGCAGCAGCGTGGAAAGGCCCGTGCCGCCGCCGATGGCTACCACGCGCAAGGGCCGCTGCGCCGGGGGCGCTGGGCCGCTTGCATCGAGCTGCGTTGAGGAATCCCTGCTGGGAGTCATCGGCTGGAGCCTATTCGTCATTCACTCCCCGCCAGGCTAAGAAGCTCGGAAGCCCCGGCTAAATCTCAGGGTACAGCAACTCGGTGAAGCGCGGATCGTCCATCATGCTTTGGAAGTCGTTGTCAACGCGGGCCTGGAGCCTGTTCCTGGGATTCAATTCGATGGCCCGCGCAAGGTGCCTGAGGCAATCCTGTGCGCGCCCGGTGATCGCGTCCAGCAGGGCAAGCCCGTACAGGGCATAGTCGGCCGCCGGGTAATCGGCCAGAATACCGCCGAACTGTTCGCGCGCCTCCTCGTAGTAGCCGGTATTCAATTGCGAGACGGCGTAGTCGTAGTGCTCTTCGGGCGTGAGGAAGGTCAACTTGGACCGCTCCAGTTGCCGCTGGCAGGTGTGGATGTACATCTGGCAGCGTTCCTTGATCTCGGGCGGCGCGGCGGGTAGCAGCTTTTCAAAGGCGGCCAGCGCCCTTTCGTACTTTCCCTGTTGCACCAGTTGCACCGCAACCTGATAGTGCGGGCCGGCGGAGCCCGCGCCCGCCGTGGCGCGGTCGCTGGGTTTGGCAGCCGGAGGAGGAATCTTCTTGCGGCTGGGCGCCGCGGATCGTGCCTCTTGCGTCATGTGTTTGCCGGGAGCACGCCTTCCCTGGCGTTCGTCCGAGCCGGACAACCGCCGGCCTGGAATCTGCGTTTGAGAATCGTGCTGCTAGGCCCTCTTTATACGCATTGCCCCGCCTTGAGTCAATGGGCAGGCGGGAAGGGCGGAATAACCCCTTCACTCTGTGCGAGTTCCGCGGTAGATGGCGGGGTTTAGAGAGGGGTCATTGTACATCTTCAACTGGCGGTAAAGCTTGAAGCGCCGCGCGCCGGCAAGGGTTTCGAGCCACAATACGTCGAGGCAGGCGGCCAGATCGGCGCGCTGTTCCTCCAGGATGGCCAGCCGCTCTCGATTGCGCTCAGCGTGGCCGGCGGGAGCGTCCGCGCGCTCGGTTTCCTGGCGCGTGTGGTAGATCTTCAGCGCCAGGATGGAGAGCCGGTCGACGATGAGTCCGAGCGACTCGGAGTGCAGCGGCGCTTCCGGATTGGGCAGTCCCCGGGCCTGAAGCCAGCCGAGCAGCGCGCGGTCCAGCTCCTCGGTCAGGTCGTTGCGGCGCTGGTTGGTTACGTCCACGCGGCGCTTCACACTGGCCACTTCGGCATCGGTCGCGCCCGGAGCGCGGGCCTCGTCCTCGATGTGCCAGAGGTCGAAGTTGGCGCGATGCTGGCGGGCGACGGCGGCGAGCCAATCCGAGCCTGCTGCCGGCTCCGCGGATTCAGGCGCGGCTGCGTCTCCAGCGTGCGGCGGCAGGTGCCGGGCGCGGGTCAGTTGGTCGTGCAGGGCGACGATTGCGTCTGCTGAGAGCATTCCGCTCCATTCTTCGCTTGGGCGCGGCTGTGAGACTGGCCCGGCCGGTTGCGCTCGCAAGGATCATGGTAGAACCATCCTCAGTTGAGGGTCCAGGAATGGCCGTGCTTTTCGGAGCGGGTGTCTGTGCTAACCTCATTCCAATCCTGTGACCACCGAGAAGAACAAGCTCTATTACGGCGACAATCTTGAGGTCCTCAAGCGGTATGTGAAGGATGAGTCGGTGGACCTCGTCTATCTGGACCCGCCGTTCAATTCGCGGCAGGATTATAACGTGCTCTTTGCCGAGAAGGATGGCTCGCAGTCCAGCTCCCAGATTCACGCCTTCGAAGACACCTGGGAGTGGAACATCGAGGCCCAGCGCTCCCTGGAACAGATCATCGAGAAGGGCGGCCGGGTTGCGGATGCCCTTCTCTCCTTCCGGACATTCCTTGGCGGCTCGGACATGATGGCCTACCTGGCCATGATGGCTCCACGACTGGTGGAACTGCGCCGGGTGCTCAAGGAGACAGGGTCAATTTATCTGCACTGCGATCCGACGGCCAGCCACTACTTGAAGATTCTGATGGACGCGGTGTTTGGGCCGCAGTTCTTTCGCAACGAGATTTCCTGGCGCCGTTCATCCGCTCACAGCGATATAAAGCAGGGCATGAGGCGCTGCGGTCGAGTCCGAGACGTTTTGCTTTTTTACAGCATGGGACCGACAAACACTTGGAACTCTGTCTATACGCCCTACTCCGAGGATTACAAGGAGTCCGAGTATCGGCATGTTGCGGCTGACAAAAGGCGCTACAAAGAGACAGACCTCACAGCGGCACGTCCGGGAGGTGACACCGAATTTCTATGGAGGGTCAAACGGAGGCAAGGCAAAAAGGATCGGTGGAAACCCGATCTTGAGGACGAGTACCTTAGCCCGAAGGTCAATTGGGAGTACAAGGGCGTTCCACCGTACAGAGGTCGCTACTGGGCTTATTCTCACCAGAATATTGCTGAATTTGCCAGAGCAGGCAAGATTGTTCACCGCGAAACCGGTATGCCACGTTTGATGCAGTTTGCCGATGAGATGCCCGGCATCCCACTTCAGGACGATTGGGGCGATGTCCGTCGCGCCGCCGGCGAAGAGGATTTGGGCTACCCCACCCAAAAGCCCGAGGCCCTCCTCGAACGGATCATCAAGGCCAGTTCCGACGAAGGCAACCTGGTTCTCGATCCCTTCTGCGGCTGCGGAACGACCGTGCAGGTTGCCCAGCGGCTCAACCGCCGCTGGATTGGCATCGACATTACGCACCTGGCCATCGGTCTCATCAAGAAGCGCCTCTCCGATGGCTTCGGGCCGGAGATCAAGTCCACCTACGACGTGACTGGCGAGCCGACGGACTACGCCGGAGCCGCTGCCCTTGCCGCCGAAGACAAATACCAGTTCCAGTGGTGGGCGCTAGGGCAGGTGGGCGCGCGTCCTGCCGACCAGAAGAAGGGCGCGGATCGCGGCATTGACGGGCGGCTCTACTTCCACGACGACGACTCCGGCCAATCCAAACAGATCGTCTTCTCGGTCAAGGCGGGCGGCGTCTCCGTTCCACAGGTCCGCGATCTAAGCGGCGTCCTCACTCGCGAAAAAGCCCAAATCGGCGTCTTCCTATGCTTTGAACCGCCCACCAAGCCCATGCTGAAAGAGGCCGCCGAAGCCGGATTCTACAAATCCATCGACGGGACGACCTACCCCAAGCTGCAAATCCTAACCATCCAGCAGATTCTCGATGGCAAGCAGCCGGAATACCCGTTGCACCGCCGGGACGCGACCTTCAAGAAGGCCCCGCGCAGCCGCCCCGAGCCAGCCACCAATCTGACTCTGCCGTTGTTGCCGGAGGAATAGAGAATCGCATGGTCTCCCCGCCATAGCGAAACCAGAGTGACTGTACCCCGCAACCGCAACCCTCAAGTCAACGCGACCAACAGGGAGCGGCGACCTGGCACTGACCTCATCAGGGCACACCAACTCTGGTTTCGCCATAGAATGGGCTTCGGAAAATGAAATCCGGCAAGAATTGCATGGAGAGACTTGACAAGATACCTACCAGTTGGTATTGTACATACCAACTGGTAGGTATCTTATGAACGCGACCGACCAAAGGCACGAATCGAAGACCAAACTGCTTGACGCGGCCTTGCACGTTATCCGCGCCAAGGGTTACACAGCGACGCGCGTTGAAGACATCTGCGAAGCGGCTGGGCTGACCAAGGGCAGCTTCTTCCATCACTTCAAGAGCAAGGAAGACCTGGCGCTGGCGGCGGCTGCGTATTGGGGAGAGATGACCGGCGCTTTTTTCGCCTCCGCGCCCTATCGCCAGTTGTCCGATCCCCTCGAGCGGCTGCTTGCGTATGTGGACTTTCGCAAGGCGATCCTACAGGGTGAACTGCCCGATTTCACGTGCCTCGTGGGGACCATGGTCCAGGAGATATACGACACGCACCCTGACCTTCGCGAGGCGTGCAACAAGAACATCAGCGACCACGCTGCCACCCTTGTGCCCGATATCGAAGAAGCGATGCGCGAGCGAGGCATCCGGGAAGGCTGGACCGCGGAAAGCCTGGCTCTGTACACGCAAGCCAGCATCCAGGGCGCTTTCATTTTGGCCAAGGCCAAACACGGACCGGAGATTGCCGCCGCATGTATCGACCATTTGCGCCGGTATCTGGAACTGCTTTTCAATCGACCCCAACGAGAAAAGGAGACGTTATGAACCTCACTGAAGAACCCGAAGCAGTTACCTGGCCCGAGACCCATTACGTGTTTGTTGAGCGGATCGGGCCATTCATGCAAACCGCGCCGCAGGCATGGCAATACCTGCGCGGCCAGGTTGCGGGGATTGCAGCGAAAAACCAGATCGCCGGATACATGAGCCTCTACAAGATGGGGCCGCAGATATATCGCGCGGGCGTTTCAGTGGCCGCACCGCCTGTCGAGCTGCCGGACGGCCTGGAATACGCAAGGTTCCGTGGCGGCAAGTACAGCCGCTTTGTCTTGACCGGGCCCTATTCCAATCTTCCCGAAGCATCCGGGCGCGTCTGGCAGATTGCCGCGGAAACGAACATCCCGCTGCGAGACGGCTTCGCCATTGAGAACTACGTAAACGATCCGCAAATTACGCCCGCGGATGAGTTAGTTACCGAGATACTCGTTCCAACGGCGTAGTTACCACCTTATGCAGGCGGAGGAGGTTTTTCCGCGATGCAAACCTCGTGGAGCTCGCAATTCTTCATCGAAGAGGAGGTTTCACTAGGTCTCTGACCGCATGAAGTTGTACCAACTCTGGGTGCCCCAGGTCCCGATTTTGGGACCTGGGATAGCTTGAACTCGAGGTACGAAATCATCTGGTCACAGACCTAGGTCTTTGACCGCGTGAGGCTGTTTCTGTTGTAACCGAACTTCTCCCGTGTTTTGTTGCGCGTGAGCTTCCAATTGATTCTGACACGGTCGCGGTTCATTGTTCCGGTTCCATGCCCGTGCTTGCCGTTGCAGTTGCCGGAGCGACGGGATTGTTCTCCGGCCCAGGCATTGGCGGCTGAACAGGCCGATCTCGATCTCCGCCGGATTCAGCCAACTGCCGTGTTTGGGGGTGTATTGCACCGTGAAACGCTCCCACAATAGGCCGCCGATCTTCTCGCCGAAGCGGTCCACCAGCGCCTTGCGGTCATGGGAACTCAGATTGTCCAGCACCGGATGGATGGTGCCGGCCTCTGGATAACTAGCCACGATCTTCACGAGATAGCCGGCGAACTGCGCAGAGCAGCGGTTGGAAGCCGGCTTGGTGAAATGCCGTCCGGCCCTGGGTTAAACGCCGCAAAAGACGTTGGCGTTGCCGCGCCGTTCATATTCGCAATCGCGCCGCAGAAGTTGTCCCGGCCGCATGGGCCGCGGGGGGAGGACATCGGCGTGCAGCGCCACCGCCAGCAACAGGGCAAGCGAGAGTCGCGCCAGTTTGCGGCCGGGAATTTCCATGCACATGCGTCGATTCTCCTCCGTGAACGCAATGTTACGTGATCCAAGGTTACCGCGTTCGGGGAAGGGCGGGGCGGGCAGACCATGCTGCGCCAGCGCGGAGTGCGGGATTCAGCCAGTAAATCGTCTCGCTTAAGGCGCCGGCGGCTTGCTCGGCGCCGGCGCCCTGATCACGATCGTCTCCGCGATGCGGTCGTGGACGCAGGTGTGGTTGGGGTAGATGAAGTACTGGATAAAGCCGAATCCACCTTCCAGCATGGATGCGCCGTAGCCCAGGGCGCGCTCGATGGCTTGCCAGAGCGTGATCTTTTCGTGCATCAGCGAGACGACGCGGATGCGCAGCAGGCGCTTGCCGGGGGTGAGTCCGTTGGTCTTCCAGACAATCAGGCCGAAGTACAGAATCAGCCAGAGGACCCATGCCATTTCCTTCATTTCGTGGAAGTCCAACCTTACATGCACATGGCCCGAGTCATAGAGATTCTCCTTCAAGTGCAGTACGTCCTCGATGAAGTACTTTGAGAAAAGGACGGCCGGGCCATAGGTTATGCCAACGAGGAAGATGTCAATGGCGTAGGCGGCAAGGCGGCGGCCAAACGAAGCCAGAGGCGCACCCGCCAGCGCCTGGGCGCGCGCCGTCTCGTGAGGATTGAAGACGTTCGGTTTCTTGGGGGCTTTCATACAAACACTATAGAGCCTTCTCAAAGCAACCCGTGGCCGCGCCTGACCTTTTTTCCTGATAGCATCTCTCTATGTTCTTGCCGCTGCTTCGTAAGACTCTCCGCGCTGTGCCGATGGCCGGCGCTGGCCTGTTGCTGGGCGCGATTCTTGGCCTCTCATGCACTGCTGCTCAGGAAGCCCAGCTTTCCGCACCGAAGGATTCCGCGGCGGCCAAGACGGCGGATCGCGCTCGCATCGAGAATGTTCTGCAAAGCCTGAGCAGGGGCCGTTCGGTGGAAGAGTTGGCGGTTTCACCGGACGGTAAGCGGCTAGCATGGAGAGAGCCGACTAGTGGGGGCGCGGAGATTCTCGTGGCCCCTCTGGACGACCTGGCCAAAAGCGAACGCGTAACGGCTGCGGCCAAGCCGGAGCGGTATTGCCACGAGGGCGATTTGGCTTGGGCGCCGGACTCGAGGACACTGGCCTTCTTCTCAGATTGCGCCAACTTCGGCGAGCAGGCGGATCTGTTCATGTCCCGGCTGGACGGCAGGCCGGCGCGGCGGCTGACCAGGCTCAAGGGTTATGTAGATGCTCCGGCCTTTTCGCCGGACGGAAGCAAGCTGGCCTTCTTATATGTGGAGGGAGCGACGCGGCCTGCTGGGGCGCTGGCGGCCATGAAGCCGCCGGCGGGGGTGATCGGCGAAGACGGGGTGGAGATTCAGCGTGCTGCCGCGATCACCGTGCCTCCCAATTGGGATAGAGAGGAAGCGGGGATTCCGGTGTCGAACGGCCCCCTCGACGAGCGTGCGGTGACGCGGCTCATGTCGCTCTTCGATTTTCTCACTCCCGCCAATCTGCATGTGTACGAGTTCGACTGGCGGCCGGATTCGAAGGGGCTGGCGTATGTGGCCGCCGATCCGCCGGGAGAGAACAACTGGTGGGTGGCGAAGCTGTATACGCAAGAGCTGGGCGCCGCGCCTGCGGCGATGCTTGCGCCCGGCGAGGTTGCCGGCCCGCTGCACGGGTTGCAGATTGCCGTGCCGCGCTGGTCGCCTGACGGAAGGCGATCGCCTTCATCGGCGGCCTGATGAGCGACCAGGGCGCGACGGGCGGCGATGTTTGGATCGTCTCCGCGACTGGAGGCCCGCCGCGCAACCTGACCCCGGGGCGGCCTACTTCGCCGGCGTGGATGGAGTGGGAGGACAAGGACAATTTCTTTGTGAGCGAGCTGGCGGGGGGCGATTGCCAGCTGATCCGCCTTCACCTTGAAGGCGACCCCGAAAGTCAGAACGTGACCAAGACGGTTGGATCGCCGATCTTCAGCATTCCGGGCAGAGTGGGCGATGGGCGGCTGGAGATGAGCCTTTCCTCGACGGCCGATCGTTCGCTGATTTGTCTTCCGGGCGAGCACGTTCGACCATCCGGAGGAGATCTATGCGGCCAAGCCGGGAAGCGCTACGGGCGAGGAGATGGCGTTCAGGCGTCAGTTGTCGCACTTCAACGAAGGCGTGGAGCCGGCGTGGGGCAAGAGCGTGTCGTTGAGCTGGAAGAGCGATACGTTCCAGGTGCAGGGCTGGCTGATGCTGCCCAAAGACTACGATCCGGGCAAGAAGTATCCGCTGATTGTGGAGGTGCACGGCGGGCCGGCTTCGGCGGAGGAGCCGCATTGGGGCGGGAGCGGAGGACTGAGCGCGGCGGCGTTTTCGGCGCTGGGCTACTTTGTGCTTGCAGCCCAATCCCCGCGGCAGCTTTGGCCAGGGCGAGGAGTTTACCCAGGCCAACCGCAAGGACTTCGGCTACGGGGACCTGCGCGACATTCTGGCCGGGGTGGACGCGGTGGAGGCGCAGTATCCGGTGGACCCCAACCGCGTGGGCCTGACCGGCTGGAGCTACGGCGGATTCATGACCATGTTTGCCGTGACCCAGACGCAGACGGTTCAAGGCGGCGGTGGCGGGCGCGGGCATCTCCGACTGGCAGAGCTACTACGGCGAGAACTCGATCGACCAGTGGATGATTCCGTACTTCGGGGCCTCGGTCTACGACGATCCGGCGGTCTACGCGAAGAGCTCGGCCATCAACTTCATCAAGCAGGCGCAGACGCCCACGCTGGTGGTGGTGGGCGACCGGGACGGCGAGTGCCCTGCGCCGCAGTCCTACGAGTTCTGGCACGCGCTGCGGGACCGGCATGTGCCCACGCAACTGGTGGTGTACCCCAACGAGGGGCATGGGTTTGTGGACCCCGCCCACCGGCGGGATGTGATGGAGCGGGCGGCGGAGTGGTTTGAGCGCTATATGGCGCGCCGTAATCAAGTCTGCTCGCCATCTGCTGCTTGGCGGCGTCTATGGGGGAGGGGCGGCGCATGGCAGTGTGCGGTCCGGCGGCGCGTGCCAGCCGGTCCTGATACACTTTTCATTGGAGTTCTGGAGAGCGCGTTTCGCCGACCGGCTCAAGGAAGAGCGTACCGCCGGGAGCCGGGAATTTGGTCATTTGACCCTCTGACCGGATGAGCGGAATCCGCCGGCAGTGGATCGACCTTGGGCATGTTGGCGGGCCGCGGCGGAGCGGTTTTGCAGTTTCCGCGGTGTTGCAGGCGAACGGCCGGGGCTCGATTCTCCTGGGAGAATGAGCCATCGGGGCAGCCGGCTTGCGGCCGCGGCAATTGAAGAATCGCTATGACCCAATTCTTTACGGATTCGGAGAGACCGTTCCGCGGTTCGAAGAGGCGGGGCGGGGAGGATTCATGCGGCGGTTTTTGACGCTTGTTTGCTTGTTGTGCCTGGCCATTCCGGCCGGGATTTCGATCTCCGGTTGCACGCGCAATCCGGGGGCGAACTACTGCAATGGCCTGGGCTACGGGTTGAAGGACACGGACGTGGCGTCCATCCTGCTGCAGCCGCAGACTACCGGCATCTCGCTGGCCTTTGGGCAGACGCAGCAGGTCTCGTCGCCCCAGGCCAAGACCTGCAAGGGCGCGACAGCCATCGGTGCCCACGTATACCTACGGCACCACCAACAACCAGTTGGTTGACATCTCGCCCACGGGCAACATCTGCGCCGGCACCTGGAACCGGAATTCCGGCGGCGGCATTGCCAACTACACCATCTGCAGCAAGCCGAATCCGCTGCCCTCGACCAGACGGCCTGCCTTACGGGGTCGCTTACATCACGGCCTCGGGCAGTTCGGTGACTTCAAACCCGGTGGAGGTTTACGTTCATGCGCAGGTGACCTCAGTCACTCTTGTCGGGCCGCAGGAATGCCTTTCGCAAGGGTACGAGGCCCAATTGGACGCGCAAGCTTGTTATGGGGGAAACAACAACCAGCAGCTACTCTTTGCGCGCCGTCGTCGGTGACGCCCTCCAACTATGCCTGCCCGCTCCCCGCCGGTGTGGCTTCGGTTCCCGATTGCTCGGGGGTTCTTGGCAATCTCGTTTTTGAGCCAAGCACCGCGAGCGTTGCTTCGATCAACAGCGAGACAAACCAGATCACCGCCCAGCAGCCGGGAACCACCGAAATATCCGCTCAGGTGGCCGGAGGGAGTTCGTCGGCCGGTTACTTCTCCACCTGCCCGCCGAAGTCCATCAACCTGACGCTGGCCAACGGCGCGACGAAGGGCACAGTCACCCAGGGAGTGACGCAGACGCTGGTGACCACGGTTCTCGACACCAACAATCTACCCATCGCCGGTCTTTCGCTGG
>CAWCWQ010000113.1:0-13084 GCA_963799145.1 uncultured Acidobacteriaceae bacterium
GTGGCCGCGCAAGGCCCGGGGCAGATGGCTCGGGGTGGCGGTTCATGGCCAAATTACTACACTGCCGCGGCGGATGTCTGCATGTGGGACATTTTGGGCAAAGCTGTAGGCCGGCCTATTTACAAGATTCTTTCGGGCGGCACTCCATCCAAGAATCGTGTCATGGCTTATGCCAGCTCGCAGCATCTGCCCAGCGTGGAAGACTATGTGGCCGATGCGATGAAGGCCAAGAGCCTGGGATACAAGGCTTACAAAATCCATCCCGGCGGAGGCCAGCATACCCAGGGATCGCCCATTCCCAGCTATATCGGGCACATTGAGGAGATTCGCGAGGTGCGCAAGGCGGTGGGCGATGAGTTCGTCCTGATGCACGATCCCGTGCAGCGGTATAACCGTTTTGAAGCGATGACGGTTGGCCGAGTATTGGATGAGCTGAACTATCTATGGTTCGAGGATCCCATTCGTTCCACCGATCAGGAGGGCTTGATCGAGCTGTGCAAAGCCTTGAACCTGGCCATCCATGTCGGGGAATTTCTTTACTCCATCGCGGACTTTGCCGAGTACATCAAACGCGATGCGCTGGATGTGGTCCGCCTGATCGCCGACAACGTAGGCGGAATCTCCGGCTCCATGCGCGTGGGCCTGCTTGCCGATGCCCACGGATTGGAATGCACGCCGCACAATTGGGGTAACGTGCCGGATATGGCGCTGCACTTCCATGTGGAGCTGGCGCTGCCCAACTCGTACTGGTTCGAGATGCCCTTCCCGGAAGAGTATGCGGACCGCCCCTACTACAAGGACAAGTTCCGCATCGACGCCGATGGTTATGTGGCTGCTCCAACCGCTCCAGGGCTGGGTTATCCCATGGACATGGATGCGCTGGACAAGATGCTTATCCGCATCGACCGCTAACAGCCTGTGGTAGAAGTCCAAATTCCCGAGAAACATCCCTCAGGGACTAAAGCCTATCGTTTGGTGGGATTTTGGCGATGGAACCACCTCGACCGAGCAGAATCCCATTCACCAATACAAGGACTCTCACGGAAAAGAGGGAATCTACACTGTTATTCTTTACATCGCCGGGCCGGCGGGCACATCGCGCATGGCCAAGGTGTAGGATGTGCATCTCAGAGGCTAGGCGAGCAAGCAGGCGGAAGGAACGAACGTGAGATCGGACCGGCAAATTGCTCTTCCGCCCATGCGCTACCTGCTAGTGCTATGGCTCTTTGTCTTGAGCGCGGCGGCTTACCTGGACCGGACGAACATCTCGATTGCCGGTCCTCATATCCGCGACGAGTTTGCCTTTGACAATGTGCGCCTGGGCTGGGTCTTCAGCGCATTTCTGGTTGGTTACGCCGGCTTTCAAATCCCCGTGGGGCTGCTTGCAAGGCGTCTCGGCCCGCGTCTCGTCTTGGGTCTCGGATTTGCCTGGTGCAGTCTCTTCGCGGTGTCGATGGCGCTTGTTCCCCCGCATATGCACGGCGCGCTGCTGTTTCTGGCGCTAATACGCTTTGGCCTGGGCGCCGGCGAGGCCGCCATGTACCCGGCTGCCAGCCAATTCGTCGAGCGCTGGATTCCTGTATATGAGCGCGGCAAGGCGAATGGCTTGATCTTTGCCGGAATCGGCATCGGCGCCGGCCTGACGCCGCCGCTGGTCACGGCGATCATCCTGCGCCATGGCTGGCGGGCCTCCTTCCGGTTCAGCGCTTTGGCTTGCGCAACGGCGGGCCTGGTGTGGTTTCTTGCCGCTCGCGATACTCCGGAAGAACACCCCCTGGTGAGCGAAGCGGAAAAGACCCTCATCGCCCGGAATAGAAATCCGCGCGCGCCCACCGGTCCATCCAGCGGCACTCAGAGCGGCAAGTCCGCGGTTCCCTGGGCAAAGATTTTCAACAGCAAGGCGGTGCTTGCCCTGACCGCGAGCTACTTCGCCTTCGGATACGTTGCTTGGCTATTCTATACATGGTTTTTCACCTACATGAAGGAGGGGCGAGGCTTCGATCTCAAAACCAGCGCAATCTTCACCATGCTGCCTTTCATCGCGCTCACAATCGGCTGCCTGGGCGGGGGGGTGCTCAGCGACTGGGCCGCTACGCGCTTTGGCCTGCGCATCGGGCGCTGCCTTCTGCCCGCGCTTTCGCTTGCCATCGCGGCGGCTCTTCTGGTGCTCGGATCGGGAATGCGAAGCCCGGTTGCCGCGGCGATGATCCTCGCTTGTGGCGAGGGTGTCTTGTTCATCTCGCAAAGCATTTTCTGGGCGGTCACGGCGGACATTGCCGGAGAGCATGTCGGGGTAGTTTCCGGCATCATGAACATGGGCGGGCAAGCGGGCGGGGTTTGCACTGCTTCGCTCACTCCGCTGATCGCAAAGCAATTTGGGTGGGAGATGTCGTTTGTGACGGCGGCTTGCGTCTCGGCGCTCGGCGCGCTGGCCTGGATGGCCATTAATCCGACCAAAACAGTCGCCAATTCGGCGCCAGGCGGAGGGCGAGATCGATTGCAAGCGGATGAACCATTTGCAGAGGAAAAATCATGCTTTTCAGGGATAAATCCCTCAACACTGCATGAGCTTCACGGTCTAACAAGAAAAAGCACAAAAGAATAGCCGGGAGGCTGAAACCGGGTATATACTGGCGCGGAGCCGGCAAGGAGAAATGGAAGCTCAGGATCGTCTCATCCAACGGCCGATAAGGACTATTTCACAGAGGTGTCGAGATGCCGACAGGCGACTGTTTCAATTCCCGCAGGAGTTTTCTAAGAACTTCGGTGCTTGGAGGCGCTGCCGCCGCGGCTATGCGTCTGCCCTTGGCACATGCCGCAACCACTACCCCTGCTGCCGCCCCCGCAGCCGACGCTAAAGGCGCCGTCCCCAGCCGTGTCTCGCTGGCCGCCGGCGACGATCGCGCCAACATAGCATTCAAGTCGCTGGAGCCGTTCAAGAAGGAAATCGCGGCCGCCATCGGCAACAAGCGGGTGATTCTCAAGCCCAATAACGTCATCGTCAACGTCCCGCTGTGCGCCAGCCACGCCGACAATCTGGAAGGCATCCTGGAATTCCTGAAGTCCATCGGCAAGACGAATGTCGTGATTGCGGAGTCGCCGGCCAACGGTTCGTGCATGGAGAGTTTCTCCAACTATGGGTACAACAAGTTTGTCAACAAATACGGCGTCACGCTGGCCAACCTGGACGACGATAAGTTCGACATGGTTTACTGCGTGGACGAGAAAGACTTTCAACCCAAGGCTTGCCGCATGTCGAAGATGTTGAGCGACCCGAACAGCTTTGTCGTCTCCGCGGCTGTGCTCAAGACGCACGACATTGTAGGCATCACGCTCTCGCTGAAGAACATCGTTGTCGGCGCGGCGATCAAGGACAAGAACGGCGCCAGAGACGCCAGGAACGACAAGCGCCTCACTCATGGCGGCGGCTTTCACGGCATCAATTACAACCTTTTCGCACTCTCGGCAAAGCTGCACCCGGACCTGGCGGTGATCGATGGGTACCAGGGCATGGAAGGCACAGGCCCGGTGCATGGCACGCCGGTTGACCAGAAAGTCTGCATCGCCAGCCTGGATTGGCTGGCCGCAGACCTCGTTGGAGCGCGGCTCATGGGCGTGGACTACAGGAATATCGGTTACCTGAAGTACAGCGCCGATGCAGGCGACCGGGGTCAGGGCGATTTGAGCAAGATTGAGATTGTGGGGCCGCCGGTCGAGGAACACGCAAAGAGCTATCAACTGCCCAGGAACTGGGACCAGATCCAGACTTGGCAGAAACCGACGAATATCGCCTGACGGCCGATATTCCGGACAGCGAACTTTGTGCAATAGCCGGTTCGAGCAAGACCGCGATGGGCACATCCCGGTAACCTATTCCAATGTAACGATTTCACGGAGAATCGGTACATCGGAATAGGCCATTCTGGGTGTTGACATCGCGGTTTTGCCATGTATGGACATAAGACTTGGAAGAATCCCAAACTCTCGGTATGAGCCGTTTTCATCCGCGATTTCTCCAGAGGATTATTCTATGCATGAACCTAAGAACAGCAGTCGATTCGCATCGTACTGGGCCATCCTATTCAAGCCGCCAGAGCTTGCAGCGATCGATGATTTCACCATTTTGGCGAGGTGCGGAGCAGTTCGTAAATCGACGATCGGAAGAAGACGATCCATGGCTTTTGGCCACGCCGGCAGTTCCGCAGCGGCTAAAGCCCACCTTTCTTTTCAGCCCTTTGCGGCCCGACACCCAGAGGGTACCCGGTCGTGCCCTTGTTACAAGGCGGCAGGGTTCACAGGTTCCCAAACTCGATGCATGACACGGTTGAAGGCGTTCAACCGCCATTCTTAGGATGAATAGCCGCGCTCAAAGTCCAAGTGCAGCACATCCAGACGGGATTATGTTGCATGCGAAACTCGTATAGGCAGTTGTCTTTGATGCAACATGCTTTGCCTCAGGCGCAGCTGGCATTGCGTTGAAGTCCAGGCCGCCCAACAGGGCAGGCCAATCCCGTTTTCTCTCGCTGTGTAGCCGGGCGTATGATTGCCAAAAGCTGTTTGGGAGGGGACGCCATGCCGGCATTCTGCAAATTCGATAACATGCGGGAAGGTTTGAGCCGACGCGCATTCTTCGCCGGAGCCGCCGCCATGGCCGCTGTAACGGCATTCGATGGCGCGCATGCCCAATCGGCGATTGTTGACGACATTCCCATTATCGACGCGCACATTCATCTCTTCGACGGCACCCGTCCGCTGGGCGCAAGGTATATGGGTTCTCCAGCCTATCGAGCAATCTCCAAAACCATGCTTCCCCCCATGTATAGCCCTTTGGCAAAGCCAGCCGGCATCGTCGGCGCAATTGTGGTCGAATCGAGCGCTTGGATTGACGACAATCTCTGGTATCTCGAAACTTGCCGGGCCGATTCCATCATGGTCGGCGTTTCTGGAAACCTCAATCCGGGACAGCCGGATTTTGGCCAATATGTGGAGCACTTTCACAAGGACCCGCTGTATCGGGCGATTCGCTCCAGCCGCTTTTACAGCGCGGACAACGGCAAAGTGACTCTCAATCCCGACCAGGCCGCCAATTTGAAGCTGCTGGCTCAAGCCGATCTGGCGCTGGACACAGCCAATCCCAGCATGAATCTCATGCTGGCCAACGTCATGCTGGCCGATGCCATCCCCACGCTTCGCATCGTCATGGACCATCTGCCTTCCTTCGATCCGCCGGCGGATAGTCGTCAGGCCTATGAGGCGGTGGTGAAGGAGATGGCGGCCCGGCCCAATATCTTCGTCAAGCTCTCGGAGGTCTATCACCCGCGGTTGTCGGACGGCGTCATCGTCAAGGACTATGAGACGCTGCGCGCCCGCCTCGAATACCTCTTCGACGCCTTCGGCGAGGATCGCATTGTCTTTGGCTCGGACTATCCCAACAGCTATGGCGTCGCCACCATTCCCGAGGAGGTCGGGCTGATGAAACGCTTCTTCTCCACCAAGTCGAGAGAAGCAGCGGAGAAGTATTTCTGGAAGAATTCGGCGCGTGTCTATAAGTGGATCAAGCGCGTGGACGATCAGCCGAGTCTTGCTTGATTGAGTTGGACCGCGCAATTCATGGAGAATCGATGAAATCGATTTGCAATATGGATGACGATCGGTATTCCAAAGCCGCCTTTGGTTCGAGAATGCGGTCAGGTCGAATGTCTTTGGTTGGCCCGGTCCCCCTCGATCGGCTGGCCGGTTGGCCTCTGAGATAGGGTAGATGCGTCATTCGCAAGGCGGCCGGGCAGCGAGGAATGTGGACCCAAGGCTAACCTGGCTACTAATTGAGCCTCTCAATTTGCCCTGGAGTATCCTGAAAAAGGCACATTCGCGCTGCCCGGTTACATTGGAGTTTGGAATGGGCGATCTTGTTCTCAACGTCAACGGCGCGCGCGTCCGCGTGAGCGCCCCTTCCGAGGAGACGCTGCTTTCTGTCTTGCGCAGCCGGCTGAATCTGACCGGAACGAAGTACGGCTGCGGCGAAGGACAGTGCGGAGCCTGCACGGTGTTGCTCGACGGGCGAGCAACACGTTCCTGCCTGGTTTCGGTTGAGTCGGCCGCCAAGACAAAGATCGTCACCATCGAGGGTCTGGAGCAGAACGGGAAGCTCAGCGTGGTTCAGCAAGCCTTCCTCGACGAGGGCGCATTCCAATGCGGCTACTGCACCTCGGGCATGATCATGGGTGCAACATCTCTGCTGCATGAGCGGCACAGCGCAACGGAAGAACAAATCGCCGAGGCGATGGAGGGGCACATCTGCCGCTGCGGCACTTATCCCCGAATCGCCGAAGCAGTCAAGCGAGCTTCGCGCTTGCTTACCCAGGGGGCAAGCCGATGAACCATCGCGATGAGCCTGCAACCGAATCCGGTCAAAGCGGCTTGACTGCCCGGCCAAGCGTTTCCGGGCTGGACCGTCGCGACTTCTTGAAGGTTCTGGGAGGCGGGTTGCTCGTCTGCCTCACCCACGCCTCCTCCCTGGCGCAGGAGTCGGGCCGGGCATTTGGCGGCCATGAGCTACCGAAGGACGTGAGCGCGTGGCTGCACATTGCGGCCGATGGCCAGGTAAAGATTTTTACCGGCAAGGTTGAGGTGGGGCAGAACATCCGTACCTCGTTGGCCCAACTGGTCGCCGAAGAGCTGAAGGTACCTTTTGAAGCCGTCACGATGGTGATGGGCGATACCGATCTCACCCCCTGGGATATGGGCACCTTTGGCAGTCGCACCACTCCGGCCATGGGGCCGCAGTTGCGTAACATGGCCGCGGCCGCTCGCCAGACGCTGCTGGAGATTGCCGCCGGCCGCTGGCACGTGGATGCGGCCGCCTTGACCGCCGCCGGCGGCAAAGTTACCGATCCTCAGAATGCGCGGTCGCTTGCTTATGGCGAGCTCACACGCGGCGAGAAGCTGGTGAAGCCCGTCTCCAGCGAGGAGCGCCTGACGCCTGCTCCGGAGTGGAAGATTGCCGGAACCGCCGTTCCCAAAGCCGAAGGTCGCGACTTCGTTACCGGCAAGCACAAGTATCCCTCCGACATTGCCCGGCCGGCGATGATGTTTGGCGCGGTGCTGCGTCCGGATGGGTTCAACGCGACTCTCGTTTCGCTCGACAGCGCCGCGGCGGAAAAGCTCCCCGGAGTCCAGGTGGTCCGCGACGGCGATTTCATCGGATTGGTGGCTCCCGATGCCTTCACCGCGCAACACGCCCTGCCGGCAATCCAGGCAAAATGGAATGTGCCCGCGCAGTCCTCAAACCATGGCCTCTTCGCTTACCTGAAGAACAACCCCGAGACCGGACGGGACGATGGCCCGCAGCACGTCTCCGGTTCAGTGGCGCAGGCCATGGAGGGCGCGGACCTGAAGCTGGAGGAGCAATACACCGTCGCGTACATCGCGCACGCGCCTCTTGAGCCGCGCGCCGCCGTGGCCGAGTGGGACGCCGGCAAGCTGACCGTCTGGACCGGAACTCAGCGCCCCTTCGGCGTTCGCGACGAACTCATGCAGGCGTTTCATCTGCCAGCTACCCAGGTGCGCGTGATCCAACCCGACATGGGCAGCGGCTATGGCGGCAAGCATACCGGCGAGGCGGCCATTGAAGCGGCTCGCCTGGCCAAGGCCGCCGGCAAGCCCGTCAAGGTTGTCTGGACGCGAAGCGAGGAGTTTACCTGGGCCTATTTCCGCCCTGCCGGCCTGATCGAAATCAAGGCAGGCGCGCGGCGCGACGGAACCCTGGTTGCCTGGGAACACCACAACTACAATTCGGGTCCCGCCGCGATCGGCACCCCATACAGCGTGGCAAACCAGCTCGTTCAATACCACGCGGCCAAATCTCCGCTTCGTCAGGGCTCCTATCGCGGTCTTGCATCAACCGCCAACCACTTCGCCCGCGAGTCGCACATGGATGGCGTGGCCCATGCTGCCGGTATGGGCCCGCTGGAGTTCCGGCTGAAGAACCTGGCCGACCCCAGGCTGCAAGCCGTCTTTCAGGCGGCTGCCGAGAAGTTCGGATGGGCCCGTTTGAAATCCACGCCCGAGCGCGGCATCGGCATCGCCGGCGGAGTAGACAAGGGAGGCTATGTCGCCACTTGCGCCGAAGCGGAGATCGATCCAGCCAGCAAGCGGGTGCGCATCCGCCGCGTCGTTCAAGCCTGGGAATGCGGCGCCATTGTGAATCCCGACGGCTTGCGCAATCAGCTTGCGGGCGCCATTGTTCAAGCCATCGGTGGCGCTCTCTTCGAGAGGATTCTCTTTGCCGATGGCCGCATTCTGAACCCCCGCTTCGCACAGTACCGCGTTCCCCGGTTCAGCGATACGCCGCAGGTTGAGGTCGTGCTTATCGATCGCAAGGACTTGCCCTCGGCTGGAGCGGGCGAAACGGGCCTCGTAGGCCTGGCGCCCGCGGTAGGGAATGCAATCTTCGCCGCGTCGGGGATACGCCTTCGCAACATGCCCATGGCGCCCCAGAGTGGAGTTCCGGGAGAACCAAATCAAGCTTTCTGGAGTTGACTTCTACGGCACAAATCCCTTGAGGCTCCTGGAATGGAGTAGAACTGCAAGTTCAACAAAACAATGGAAATCTCAAGAATAGTGCGAACCCGTCCTCGCGGAGAAAACAAAGACGCCACGCCCGGAGCGCGCCCAGGTGGGGCACCCAAAGCTTCTTCTCCCGCGGGTCGGCAACAGCGGTGGGGGACTAGTGCTGTGTCCATAGGATCTCGTAATCCGAACAGAAACCCTGGGTGCCCCGTCGATTTCTTAGGATGTTGTTCACCGGACGACATTTCCAAGGAGAGGACGAATGGCTGCAAGGAACAGGGTATTGAGATTTTTGACGCGGTGGCAAGGGGGGCGGCGGCAAGGATTTTCTCCGCGACTTGGTTGAGCGCGCGGCGCACCTGGTATTGGAGGCCGAGATGACGAGCTTCCTGGGCGCCGAGACCGACGAGCGCACCCATGGAGGAGGTGCCAAGGGCAGCAACCGAGGCCATGGCCGCGGCAGCCCGAGAGGACCAGCTTGCTCCGGGCTAAGCCCTGCGCACGCCGGCCCTGCTCAACCAACAACAAGAAGAACCAACTACCCCGGGGAATGAGATTCCACAGAACACTTAGGACTTGACTTTATCGCGCGATGAGATACATCGCCCAGCTCAGCACTACCGCCGACCCGACAAAGAGCACAAAGCAGTAGATTCCATAGCGGATCATCCGCCGGGGCGTCTCGCGCTGGGTAATGCCGAAGACCACCGACGCGAAGAGAGCGAAGAGCACAACCGCCGTAGAAATGAGTCACGCCTTCCTCCCGGTGCGGAGATTGTGCGCATCCACGGCGGCAATCACATTCAGCAGGCCGGCCACCACGATGAAGCGCGTGCCATAGTCGGCGGTCGTCACCTGCACCTGGTCTGCGCCCAGGCCAAAGAGCTGGGCAAAGACGTACAGCAATCCGTTGCCCAGATCGCCCGCCAGGCCCAGAACGTCCAGAATCTCGTGCGCGCCTGCGAAGAGCTTGCCCTGCATGGCGATTCCCACGCGCGAACATGCCCACGATCGACGCCGATAACAGCGCTCCCCGGCCCCATTTGCGCAGCAGGAAATGCCCCGCTCCGGGCACCAGCCAGCCCGCGATCAGAGGAAGATAGACAAACCCTTGCCCGGACCCTGCTTCCCTGCCCTGCCCAGCGGCCTCGTTGTTGCTCTGCCCTGTAGCCATTCCCTTTTGACTATACCGCACGGGAGCCGGGAGCTTCCGTTCCCTAGCCCCTAGCCCCTAGTCCCTGCCCTTCAAATCCGCACCAGCTCCCGCTGAATCCGTCCCGTGACCCACGCCTTGCCGGGAGCGGTCAGCATGTCCACCTCGCTGCGCACACCGAACTCCGGCAGATAGATCCCCGGCTCGACCGAGAAGCAGGTATTGGGCAGCAGTAGCCGCTCGTCGTGGGTCTCCAGATTGTCAAGGTGCGCGCCCGCGCCGTGCAGCTCCTGGGCGATGTTGTGCCCGGTGCGATGGGTAAAGAACTCGCCGAAGCCGGCCGCGCGGATCACCTCCCGCGCCGCATCGTCGGCCTCGAAGCCGCGGATCGCCCGCCCCTCGGCAAAGGCCTGCTCCACGGCGGCGATGGCCGCATCGCGGGCGTTGCGCACCGTCTCAAAGATCAGCTGCTCGCGCTCCGACGGCTCGCGCCCCACCACCCCGGTCCAGGTGATGTCGTAGAAGATGCTTGCCCGGCTTCTCCAGCCGCCCCCAGATGTCGATCAGCACAAAGTCGCCTTCGCGGATCGGCGCCGATCGCTCCGCCGTCGGCTCATAGTGCGAGTCGGAGCTGTTGGCGTTGACGCTCACGTTGGGGCCGTTCTCCCACACCAGGCCTTCGCGGCGCATGGCCTCGCTCAGCCACACCACCAGATCGAACTCCGTCACCTCGCCCGTCCGGCGCCAGGCTTGGCCGCAGCCGCCGGCCAATCTCCTTCCAGCCCTCGGCCAGAATCGCGTCGATGGCCTGCTGCGCCGCGCCGTGGCTGGCCACCTGCTCCTCGCTCAGCACCGCCTCGAACTGGCTCACCAGGTCGGCCGAGCTCACAATCTCCTTGCCCAGCCCGCGCAGAAACTCCACCGTCCCGGCATCCACCATCGAGACGTACATGATGGCGTTGTTGGGCGAGTACTGCATGGCGATGCGGCGCGCGCTTGAGAGCATCGCCTCCAGCCCCGCCGCCAGCTCCTGCCAACTCGAATACAGCCCCTTCTCGCCCGGCAGCGAATCCAGCCGCCCCTGCTCGATGCGATGCACCAGCTTGCGCGGCTCGCCCACGGCGGGCACAAAGTAGTACCAGCGACGCGTGACGTGCGCCTTCTCGTCCAGCCCCAGGATGCGCCCGCCGATGGGGTCGCGGTGATGATGGTCGTAAAAGAGCCAGCCGTCAAAGCCGGCCTCGCTGATTGCCGCCTGAATCGCTTCAAGGTTCATAGGGGCCATGATACGCGGTGGAGGGATTGACCGGCGCGTTGTGGCAAGAGTCCCAGCCTCAAATTCCGCCGACCGCAGCCCGAATATCTTTGGTCTCCAATATCCGCTTCTCAAACCCGCGCTTTGCCACCGCCAGCATCGCCCGCCCAATCTCTCGTGTGGTCAACACCTGATTTGGAAACGCCCATCGCAGCAGCGGAAGCAGCGGCTTCGCCAACGCATAGAGAATCCGATAAGCCGGAGTCTTCGACTTGATGCCATCCAGCGGCTCGATCAGCCCCGGCCGAAACATGTAAGCCTTGAGCGGCAATCGCAGCAGCGCATTCTCCGTGCGCCCCTTCACCCGCGCCCACATCACGCGACCCCGCTCCGAGCTATCGGTCCCCGCGCCGGAAATATAGATGAACGTCATCCCCGGATTCACGCGGCTCAGCGCCTCCGCCGCGGCCTGCGTCAGCCCATACGTCACCCGCTCGTAGTCGGCCTCCTTCATTCCGCCCGACGAGACGCCCAGGCAGAAGAAGCATGCATCGAAGCCCGTCAACTCGTCCTCGATCCCCGCGTAGCTGAGCAAATCCCCCCGAACAATCTCCCGCAGCTTTGGATCCTGTCCACCGGTCCCCGTCCGCCCCACGGTCGCAGCCAGTTCCACCTCCGGGTCCAGCAAGCACTCGCGCAGCACGGCTTGCCCCACCATCCCCGTCGCGCCAAAGACCAGTACCTTCATCGTCTCCCCCAACTTGCCCAAGAGCTAGTATCGCGCAGAATGACGTATCACTGGCGCCTGACGGCTCCCAGTTGCAGAAGCCTGCGACCTACCATGAAGAACCACACCGGATACAGCGGCCCCGCAATCGCCAGCAGCACTACCCCCGATACCGGCACGAAAAGCCCGCAGACGATGTGCAGCAGATCCAGCCCATGCATCACGATCCCCAGGTACGCGGTCGCCTTGCTGAAGACGCCGCCGCGCAGCATCGCGAAAGAGATCAGCACGGCCCCGGCCTGAAGCAGCACTCCGCCCAGGATTGCCCCCGTCCCGTGCCAGATGTCTGCGGCCATCACGGCTTCTCCCGCGGCCTGCCACTGCATCCTTGCCGCATCGCTGGTGGCTGCGGCATACTTGTCGCTCAGCGGGATCATCGACAGGGCCGTGGGCGTTGCCAGAACCAGCGTAAGCCCGGCAAAGGCCAGCACGGTGGAAAGCGTGGCGTTGGCGCGGTCCGACCGCCTGAGCGCCGCAAACAGTCCCATGAAGAGCAGGTAGTAGAGCGGCATCACGACGATGGTGGGCAGATCGAGCCGCAGCAGCCCCACCAGTCTGTGGTTTTGCAGCAGGCCGAAGGCCTCAACTGCGCTGGCCAGGCTGCCCTCCCAGAACCACCATCTGAACCATCGTCGCCAGCGAGTAGACGATCAGAATCATCGCCGCGATTCCGCCCGTCCGGCACAACCCGCCCCATTCGGAATCGCCGCTCTTTTCATCCCTGGTTTCTTCCTGCTTATGCTCCGCTGTCATGCTTTCCCCTTCCGCTACGACGCCAGCGCATATCCTTTCTATCGCACGAGGCAGTTTACTCGCACAGGCCTCATTCGTTGGGTAAATATTTCAAGTGGATCGAAAACCGCCTGACTCGGTCCCGAATACGCCCTCCGGCTGGCAACCTAGATCGCGGCCTTCATCCCACGCCGCCGCCCCGCCGGTTTATCCTTGCTTCGATGCGCAAGACTCTGTCCGTAGCCATGATCGCCATGAACGAGGAGGCGAACCTGCCCCGCACGCTGGAGAGCGTTCGCTGGGCCGACGAGATCGTCGTCGTCAACTCCGGCTCGAAGGATCGCACCATCGAGATAGCCCAATCATTCGGCGCCAAGACCTCGTTTCACGCCTTCGGCGGCCACGGCGAGCAGAAGAACGTCGCGCTCGACCTCTGCACCTCCGACTGGATTCTCCTCCTCGACGCCGACGAAGTCCTCACTTCAGAGCTACAAGAAGAGATTCGCCGGCTCCTGGCCTGCGACGGCGAGCGCGAACCCCAGTACGGCGCATACTGGATTCCCCGTCTGAACCTTATCCTGGGCCGCTG
>CAWCWQ010000114.1:0-6415 GCA_963799145.1 uncultured Acidobacteriaceae bacterium
TAGCCTGCAGAACAGAACCATGTATTGCTACCAAATCGGAAGAGAAGCTTGAATACCGCCTGACGCTCCAGCCCGCCGATCCGGACCGCCATGCGGCCTTTGCCCTGGCCGTCGCCCTTCCGCCGCGCCCGCTTTCCATCGATGTCCACTTGCAGGATGCCCATGGCTTTGTCTTGTGCTCCAGGGAGATACTCCTGAAATACCATGCCGCGAATCCACCGGCGCCAGCCGCGCCTGGTCCGGATTCCCAGGTGGCGACGACAGGCGCGGCCAATGACGCCGGAAGCGAAAAGGCGCAAGCGCTCGAGAAGCTATTGGCCGCACAAGAGGCCGAGCGCGAACTGGGCAAGGAGGTCTTCCAGAATGAAATCGGGCCGGATGGCCAGGTTGCCTCCCTCGTTGCTCAAGGCGAATTCCCTTGCCCGGACAAGGCCTATGCCAGCGCTTCTGCCTGGAGTTTCACGCCCAACTTCCCAACCCTTGCCGAGCAGGATGATATGGTCAAGCGCCAGCACGATGCGCCGGCCAGCGGGGGAAGCCCGCCGGCTGAAACCCCTGCCCCACGCAAGAGAGCGCCTCGAATCCCCGCGCCGCCGCTCTTGTCTTTCACCATCGAAGGTGACGACGCCATCGTCGATTTCGACATTGCGCGCGGCGTCATCGAAACTCGCGCCGAGAAGACGTTCCTCTTCGACAAGACGAGCGGAGAGACCGGCAATCCCAGGTGGCAAGAGTATCCCGTCAACATCCATTACATCTGCGACCAGTCCTCGCGATGCACGATCACTCACTCGGGCGCGGGCGCGCTGCGCGCCCGGATGAGCAGATAGATGCCGTCCGGCGCTCGGAGCGCGGCGGCGCTGCTGCTTCATCGCCCGCCCAACCGCCAGGCGTAGAATCTTCTATCGGCAGCGAGACCGCCGCCAGACCGGAAAGAACGCCCATGCCCAACGTCCTCATTCCTACCCCGCGCGGTCAGATGCCCGCCTGGCTCGCCGCTCCGTCCACCCTTGCTCCAGTCCCCGGCGTCGTCGTCCTTCACGACATCTTCGGTATGAGCCAGGACCATCGCAACCAGGCCAACTGGTTGGCCGAAGCCGGGTTCCTCGCCATCTCCCCCGACCTCTACTACAAAGGCGGCCTGCTCCTCTGCCTGCGCTCCGTCATCCGCGACCTCATGGCCGGCGCCGGTCCCGCCTTCGACGACGTCGAGGCCGCCCGTTCCTGGCTCCTCGCCCAGCCCAACTGCAATGGCAAGGTCGGCGTCATCGGCTTCTGCATGGGCGGCGGATTCGCCATGCTGCTGGTCTCCGGCCACGGCTTCTCCGCCGCCAGCATCAACTACGGCGGAAAGTTTCCGCCGGATGTGGACGACTTCCTCAAAACCGCCTGCCCGGTCGTCGGCAGCTATGGCGCTTTGGCCAAGTGGGAGCAGGGCGACGCTGACCGGCTCGAACAAGCCCTCCAGCGCGCTCTCGTTCCCCACGATGTCAAGGAGTATCCCGATGCCGGCCATTCCTTCATGAACAACCACGGCGCCTTTGTTTTCAAGCTCCTGCGCTTCACCGGCATCGGCTACAACGAGGCCGCCACCCAGGACGCCCGCTTTCGCATAACCGCATTCTTCCACAAGCACCTGGACGGTTAGCTCGTCTCACTGCTCCTGGAGTCGGTGTGGGAGGCAAGCGAGCCTCTCAGCGCGCCGGCTGCCCGCGCTCCACGCGCATTATCGCTGTGTGCCCCGCGGCCTGGGTTCCGCGAATCACATGGGGCGTTATCACGATCAACAGGGTCGAGTAGTTCTGCTGCGTGTCTTTGCCGGTCGTGTCGTTCAGCCCCGGAATCTCGCTCAAGCCCGGCACTCCGCTCACGGCGCGGCTCTGCTGCTTGTCCAGGTCGCTCACCACCACCACGCCCTCGCCCTGCCTGAGCGTTACCACGCCGGAGTAGGCGCGATTGCTGAGGATTGGATTGCCATTGATCGAGCTTCCGGCCAGGGCGTCGATCTTCATCTCGATGGTGAGGGCAACGTCGTCGTTGCGCATCGCCTTGGGGGTCGCCGAGAGGGTCAGGCCCAGTTCCTGGTACTCCACCTGGGGAAGATTCGGCACGCTGCCGGCATATTGAGAGAGCAGCGAACTGAGGTTGCCCGAGGTTCCCGCGCCAGTGAGCCCTTGGATATTCGGGAGGCTGGCCGACAGACTTGAAAACGAGGACGACTGGATGGGATAGCGCGTGCCGGAACGAATGGTTGCCTTTTCCCCGTCGCCGATGCGCAACTGCATGTGGTCCAGCGCGCGCGAGTCGGAGGAGTTCAGGTTGAGGTTTGCCGTGGCCTTGCCCGGAGCCAGCGCGGAAGCCGTGAGTCCGCCGCCAAAAAGAGCGATCCCATTAGAGAACAGGGAGCTGGAAACCTGGCCGGAAGCCAGTAGAATGCCCAGAATTGCCAGCGTGTCGCCGGGGGCGGCCAGTCCTGAGGAAACGATCTGCTGAACCAGGCTCTGGTTCGCGTTCAGGATGGACTGTTCCTCGGCATAGATGTTGAACGCTGAAACCGTCTGCGGCGGATGAATGCCGGTATTGCGCTCGCTGGTGTGCGCCAGTTGGATCAGGCGCACATCGAGCATCACCTGGCTGCGCCCGTCCAGAATATCGCGGACAGTGGCGTTGAAGGCGTTCAGCGTTCTTTCCGGCGCGCGGAGGGTCAATGTCCTGGCGGCCGGTTCCGCAACTACCTGCTGGATTTCGAAGACGTTCTTCGCCAGGCTGACCATTTCGGTCAGTTCGGTATCGGCCGGGCCTGACAGGCCGGGCAGATACTGGCTCATGCCCGGCATGTAAATGGTCTCGTATTCCATGCGCATAAATCGCTGACGGTTTTCGGGCGTGTCGCGGGCTACCAGCACCCGATGCGGATCCAGGGGGACGTAGAACGAGTTGGTCAGCAGGCTCACAACCCGCATGGCCTGCTCAAAGCCGGCGTCATCCACGTCCAGCCGGATCGGCGAGGACCGGATGCTTTCGTCCAGGGTGGTCTCCAATCCAAAGGCTTTGAAGACCTGCTGGATCGCCTGGCGCTGGTCGGTGCGAACGTGAAAGCTGTGCGTTCCCGCAAGGTGGACGAGCGAAACCGGCTCGCCTGCCGTGCTTGCGGCCTGCTCATACAGAGGAGTCGATTCTCCCAGCAGGGCGTCGTCGCCCAGCTCGTGCAGATGTTCGGTGACCTGAATGTTCTTGGGGTCGAGTTCGAGAGCCTGCGCCAGCGCAGCGCGGCCGGCCGGGGCGTCGCCACGCAAACGGTCCTTGGCCGCTTCCTGAATCAGCGCCGTCACCGTGTGGCTGCGGGCAACTGCGGCCGCCAGAGAGTAGTGGGAGTTCGAAGGGTCGAGAGCAGCAGCCTGCTCGTAAGCTCGCATCGCTTCTGCGAACTTCTCCCCCTCGAAGAGCTTTGTTGCCTCGAGAAAGAGCTTGGCCGCGCGCCGCCGGTCGCGGCCAGGCGGCTGATTGGTTACCTTTGCGTCTTTGGCCTCCGCGGCGGCCGGAACAGCGGCCTGATTCTCCGCCGCTGGGTCGGCACTGCCCGGCCAAATTGGCGCCTGGGCCCCGGCCGCGACGGCGAAGAGAGCCGGCAACAGTCCGGCCGCGGCCCATCTCGTCCACTTTCTCGACGAGGGCCTTCGGCCTTCCTTTGTCCCTGATCCCGGCGCAATCACGGCGCGGTCCGTGTCAGCGCCAGCAGATCGGCCAGCGACGAGGCGCAGGCCTCCGGCCGGTGCTCAAGCAGCGTTTCAAAGCTGAAGTTGCCAGTGGCGACGGCTATCGCGGGCAGGGAATTGGCATGCGCCGCCTCGATGTCGCGCGGAGTGTCGCCGACCACGCAGACGCTGGCCTCGGCCCCAGCCAGCTCCCGGGCCTTGCGCGCCGCGTGGCCAATCAGCTCGGAGCGGATAGGAAAGCGGTCGCTGAAGCCGCCAAAGCGGAACCACTCACGCAATCCGGCCTCCTCGATCTTGATCCAGCCGATCGCCTCCAGGTTGCCGGTGGCCACGCCCAGCAGCGCGCCCATCCGCGTAAGATGGCGCAGCGTGTCTTCCACGCCCGGCATCACCCGAAGAACCATCTCGTCCCGCTGCCCGGCCACCGTCTGGCGCATGGCCTCGAAGATTGCCGCCAGTTGCGGATCCAAAACCTCGGCGGGAATTCCCGCCCTGCTACAGGCTTCGCGCAGAATCGCCGTATCGGTGTTGCCCTGAACCGCGACGCCCTCCAGCGTTACTTCAAATCCCGTAACCCGCCGAATGCTGGGAACGAAGGACTCCATGTGGGTGCGGCCGATGTCGCGCAGCAGCGTGCCGTCAATGTCGAAGAGATAAGCGTTCTGTCCATCCCAGGCAAAACCCGGCTGGATGGCGATGCGCGCTTCTTGGGTGGGTGGAGTTGTCGCCATGTCCTCGGGTGAATCGTCAGCCCCGGCGGTAGATCTGCCTTACCGCAGTGAATACAGGACGCTCGCTGCGCGGCGGACGCTTGAGACCGGCCCGCACATCGGCCAGACGGAGTCCCAGATCCGCCATCGTGCGGCTAAGCGTATTGCGGTGCATCCCCAACTCTTCGGCCGCCTTGCACTGGTTTCCCCGGTGCGTTATCAAGACTTCGCGCAGGTACTGCTTCTTGAACTCACGCACGGCATCGTCATAGCGGATGCCGCTGGAATGCATTTGCGTCACCAGGCTGTCCAGTTCTCGTTTCACGTCCACCTCTTGCCGCCTTCTCTATCTAACGTACTACTAGCCGCTCCACCCTTCTTGAACCCACAATCAACTGCGAGTGGGATGCATCCACGGGGGCGACTCTTCCTCCAGCGTCTTCAGCCCTTGCCGCACACGCTTGGCCAGTTCTTCGGGGCTCATGTGCGTACTCAGATGGCAGGCCCCGAAGAACCGCTTGGGCAGCTTGCCCTCCGCCAGCCAGTGCGCCTTGGGATAGAAAGCCACGACAACCAGAATACCCAACGTCACCAGCAGCGCTCCCTGGAAGAGACCGAAGGCTGCCCCGGCGATCCTGTCCAGGCAGCCCAACCCAACCTGGTGCAGCATCTTGGCCATCACCGTGCCCAAAATGCTGGCCAGCGCCATCACGAAGAGCGCAATTAATATGAACGCAATGGTATCGGATACCGGCTCGATGCGCACCAGGGGCATCAGCAATGCCGCGGCGCGGGCATAGTTCCAGGCCGCCAGCACCAGGCCCAGCAGCAGACCGCCCAGCGAGCAGACGGAGCGCAGGAATCCCTGCTTGATTCCTCCCAGCACCGACAGCGCCATCACGATTACGATGGCCCAATCCATCCACGTCATGCTTCACTCCGGCAGGTCCCGGCACTCCGGGATCTACAAACTCAGCTCCCGCCCTGTCAGGCGGCGGAAGGCCTCAAGATACTTGGCCTGCGTGCGCTCCACCACATCATCCGGCAAACCGGGCGCGGGCGCCTGCTTGTTCCAGCGGATCTCCTCAAGATAGTCGCGTACAAACTGCTTGTCGAACGAGGGCTGCGCGCCCCCCGGCTGCCACGCCGCACCCTCCCAAAAGCGCGACGAGTCGGGCGTCAGCACCTCGTCGGCAAGGATAATCCCATCGGCGGTCCTGCCAAACTCGAACTTCGTGTCGGCCAGGATCAAGCCGCGCGATTCGGCGTGCTTCGCGGCCGCCTTGTAGATGGCCAGGGTGAGGTGCTTCAGCGCCGCGGCGTCTGCCTCGCCCACCGCCTCAACTGTAGCGGCATAGCTGATGTTCTCGTCGTGCGTTCCGGCTTCGCCCTTGGTTGACGGAGTGTAGAGCGGCTCGGGAAGCCGCGATCCGTCCAGCAGGCCGGCGGGCAGCGGAATGCCGCAGACGGTTCCACCCTTCTGGTACTCCTTCCAGCCTGAACCGGCCAGGTACCCGCGCGCCACGCACTCTACGGGAAACATGGCTGCCCGCTTGACCAGCATCGAGCGGCCTTCCAGCTGATCCGCATAGGGTTGCAGCGAGGCGGGAAACTCGCGAACGTCGGCGGTGACGATGTGGTTGGCGACCAGCTCGGAGAGAAACTCGAACCAGAAAAGCGAAATCTGGGTCAGGATCTTTCCCTTGCCAGGAATGCCGGTGGCGAGCACGTGGTCGAAGGCCGAAATCCGGTCGGTGGCCACCAGCAGCAACGCGTCGTCCACCGCATAGAGATCGCGCACCTTGCCCCGGCCAAGCAGGGGAGTCGCGCCCAGATTCGTCGTCAGCAGCGCTGTCATGGGAGGCCTTGCCTCGATGGGAACTGAACTTCGATTCTCCGGCGGCGGGCGGGCTTTGTCAATACGGAGTTGGGCGGGCTGCGACTGAGCAAAGTGTGCAAAATTGACCAGCCAGCGCAGTAGAAGTGTGA
>CAWCWQ010000115.1:0-9612 GCA_963799145.1 uncultured Acidobacteriaceae bacterium
CCGGTCGAGATGAGGATCGAGAGCCTGTCGCAGATCGATCCGCTGTTTGGGACGGTGAAGCAGCGGTATGCGCGGCTGCCGATCTATCCCAAGAGCCATTACGTGGTGCAGCCGGAGCGCCGGGCCGAGGCCATCGACTCGATTGTGGCGGAGCTGAACACGTGGGCGCCGGAGCTGGAGGCGCAAGGGCGGATGGTGGAGGCGCAGAGGATTCATCAGCGGACGCGCTTCGACCTGGAGATGATCAAGTCGATGGGTTACTGCCACGGGATTGAGAACTACTCGCGGCACTTCAGCGGGCGGGCTGCCGGGCGAGGCTCCGCCGACGCTGCTGGATTACTTTCCGCGCGATTTTCTGCTGTTTGTGGACGAGAGCCACGCGACGATTCCGCAGGTGCACGGGATGTGGCACGGGGACCGCAGCCGCAAGCAGAATCTGGTGGACTACGGCTTCCGGCTGCCCTCGGCGCTGGACAACCGGCCGCTGAAGTTCGAGGAGTTCGAGAAGCGGGTGCATCAGGCGATCTACGTTTCGGCGACGCCGGGGCCGTATGAGCTGACGCGCTCGGCGGGCGTGGTGGTGGAGCAGGTGATCCGGCCGACGGGGCTGGTGGACCCGGAGGTGGAGATTCGCCCGGTGAAGGGGCAGATCGACGACCTGCTGGCGGAGATTCGCGACCGGGCCAAGCGCGGCGAGCGGGTGCTGGTGACGACGCTGACCAAGCGCATGGCCGAGGACCTGGCCGGCTACTACACCGAGGTGGGCGTGCGCTGCCGCTATATGCACTCGGAGATTGAGACGCTGGAGCGGGTGAAGCTGCTGGCGGGGCTGCGCAAGGGCGAGTTCGATGTGCTGATCGGCATCAACCTGCTGCGCGAGGGGCTGGATTTGCCGGAGGTCTCGCTGGTGGCGATTCTGGACGCGGACAAGGAGGGCTTTCTGCGCTCGGCGGGGTCGCTGATCCAGACGATGGGGCGTGCGGCGCGGCACATCGAGGGACGGGCGATTCTGTACGCGGACAAGATTACCGACTCGATGCGGCGGGCGATGGACGAGACCGACCGGCGGCGGACCGATGCAGCGGGCGTACAACGAGGAGCACGGGATTACGCCGCAGTCGATCATCAACCCGATGGACATGGGGCTGGCGGCAGATTATGAAGGCCGAGTACGGCGAGGTGGAAGCGGAGGAGACGGCGGCGCTGCCGGAAGGGTTTGCCACCCAGGCGGAACTCGACGGTTTCATCGCCAGGCTAGAGACGGAGATGCGCGAGGCGGCGAAGAAGTTCGAGTTCGAGCGGGCGGCGCAGGCTGCGCGACTCGATCAAGGAGCTGCGCGAGAAGGAGTTCCTCTTCGGGTGAGGAGGCCGCTATGGAATCTGGCAGACGGAGAGCGTGCCATTGTGCCAGCGGCAACTCAGCCCTGGCGGCGCGGGATAGGATACCAGCGCCCAGTCCACGCCGAACTCGGCCTTCAGGCGCTCGAAGTCGGCAAGCTGAAAGCGCGGCCAGCCGGCCTGGGCCATCTGCTGCCGCTGCCAGGCAGGCGCCAGCGTAGGCACCTGCGCTACCACCGCCGCGTCCTTGTAGCCATCGGACAACTGGCTGCGCTCGGCGAGGGCGCGAAAGCTGTGGAAACCCTCGCCAGGCGCGGCCAGATATTGGGGGTCGAGGGCGAAGTAGGCGTCTGTTGGGGTGTTCCGGCTGATCCACGCAAAGGCTTGCAGCCAGGGGTTGGCACTGACGGCTGAGGGAAGCTCGACGTGCGCGCCGTCATCGATCAGCTCCCATTGCACCAGGAACATGCCGCCGTTGAAGAGTAGCAGGTAGACGGCCCAGCGCCAGGCGTGCTTCTTGAGAACGAAGCGGCCCAGCAATCCGCCTGCGGTGAGGGCCATGAAGAGATAGACCAGTTGCAGATAGCGCATGGGCTGCAAGGGAGCAAGGCGCTCCAGCGAGTTGGGCGCAAGCATGGCCATGGCTACAAGCTGCTGGAAGACGCCGTAGGCAAAGACGGCCAGGGCAAAGCGGGCCAGCCGGGTATCGCCTCGCCGCCGCGCCACGCGCCATAGCAGCCAGAAGAGAAACAGGGGCGCCAGCGCGCCCAGCCACTCATACCACGTCCAGCGGTTGAGGAAGAAGTAGGTCTTGGTGTCGAGCGCCTGACGCCAGGCGGGCGAGGCCGGCTCGAAGACCCAGCCAAGCGGCGCCGCGACGGCCACAAAGCCGTGTGCGGTGCGCGGCAGGAACCCCGCCGGCTGGAGCATCGCGAGGGTTTCGAAGATGCAAAACGAGATGCCCAGCGCAGCCATGATGGGATGAAGCATGAAAGCCAGCGCCAGCAGCGGAATGGCCTGCCAGCGCTTGCCCTCCATGATCCGCGAAACGGCGACGAGGATCAACGCTGTGGCCAGATTGCGAGGATGCAGATGCTGGTCGGCGATGTTCAGGGCGGTGCCCGCCACAGGCAGCGTGAACATGGCCGCCACCATGGCTACAGCTGCCCATTGGGCCGGCTTCTCCTCGAACAACTGCGCGGCGATCCGGCGCGAGGCCCACAGAATGACGAAGAGCGCGGCGAACTGCCAGAACAACTCCGCCCAGGCCAGGGGAATCTGGGTCCACTGGACGAAATGGGCCATCCAGCCGTCAAAGACGGTAGCTTGCAGTTGCAGCCTGAAGAAATCCGCATCGTGGGGGTAGAGAGCGGGGTTGAGGTCGGCCTTTACGGCGGTCAGGTAGACTCCATCGTCTTCGAGGCCGGGATGGTAGCCCATCACTACAAAGCCGAGCATGGCAAACGCGAGAATGGCCAGGAATTCAGCGATTGCGGGTTTCACGCGCGAATGGAGCTTTCCCGCTTCGAGGGCCGAAGGTCGTTCCACGGAGGACTCTGCAGTCGATGGCATTTTTCCGAAGAGGCTCCCATGGGCCATGGCAACGTTTTAAGAATAGATGGCTTCCCGGATATCGAGAGGTGCGGCGGCTGATAGGTGCTGTTCCCTACCTATGAGCACGAACTGAGGCATCGATTCCCCTCTGGAACTTTACAGCGCAGGAAGAATCATCCTGAGAACCAGGAATCCTGCCACACCGGCGAAGAAGACCAGCGCCATGCGGAAGCCCGGCTCGCGGTTGACCTCGGGCACCAGGTCGGTGGCGGCCACGTAGAGAGCCACGCCGGCCGAGAGCGGCAGCCCATATGGCAGCCAGCTGGGAATCAGCTCGATCACCAGCACGCCGGCTAGGGTGGCCGCGGCCAGAGCCACGGCGGAGTAGAAGGCCGTCGTCCGGCTCCTTCCGCTGGCCAGCATCACAGAGGCCATGGTGAAGCCCTCGGGCGCTTTGTGCAGCAGAATCGCCAGAAAGATCAGCCAGCCCAGCCAGCCCGAGACCAGGAACCCCGAGCCGATGGCGATGCCGTCAAAGAGCGCATGAAGGCTCAGGCCGGCCAGTACCGAGTCACCCGTGTGGCGGCTTACAAACTCACCCTGGTGCGTCTCCTCGCCAAAGTGGAAATGGGCGTTGATGGTGTGCTCCAGCAGGTGCACCACGCAGTAGCCGGCCATGATGAGTACCGGCCCCAGCCGCGGACTCAGGCGCAGGCTTTCGGGCGTCATCTCGAGGAGCGCGGTGGCCATCAGGAAGCCGGCGCCGAGGGCAACAAAGTAGCGCAGATAGCGCTCCACGCCGCGCGCACGCACCAGCACGAGTCCGCCGGCCACGTCGGCCAGCGCGGCTATCGCACCGAGAATGAGTGAAATCCTGAGCATGAGCTCCCCTACCCGCTATGCCGGATGTTCAGCACATCCCCGTCGCGCACGATGTACTCCTTGCCCTCGAGGCGCAGCGTGCCCTTGCCGCGCGCCGCCGCCTCGGAACCCGCGGCCAGCAGAGCATCCCAGCGGATGGTCTCGGCGCGGATGAAGTGGTGTTCCAGATCGGTATGAATGGCTCCGGCTGCCTGCGGCGCCTTCGAGCCTACCGGCACGGTCCAGGCGCGGCACTCGTCGTCGCCGGCGGTGAAAAAGCTGATCAGCCCAAGCAGCTCGTAGCTCTTGCGGATGAGCCGCGCCAAGCCGCTCTCGCCGAGCCCGTAGCTCGACAGAAACTCCGCCGCCTCCTCGTCGTCCATTTCCGCCAGTTCGGCCTCCACCTTGCCGCAGATGGCCGTCGCGCCGGCGTTGGGCCGGTGCGCAACCTCATCCAGCATGAAGCGGCTTGCCGCCGCCTCCAGGTCGGCGCCCAGCGTGGCGCTCTCGCCGATGTTCAGCGCGTAGAGGATCGGCTTCTGCGAGAGGAACATGAAGCCCTTGATGAGCTTCTTCTCCTCTGGCGTCATCTCCAGCTCGCGAAGCGGCTGCTCCTTCTCAAGTGCTTCCTTCGATCGCAAAAGGAGCGCGTGTTCCCGCTCCAGCTCGCTGGTGCGCATCTTCTTCAAGTCCTTCTCGACGCGCTCCAGCCGCTTCTCGATCTGGGTCAGGTCGCTGACCATCAGGTCGAACTCGACGTTTTTGATGTCGCGCAGCGGATCGATGGGGCCGACGTGGGGAATCGATTCCTCCTCGAAGGCGCGCAGCACGTGAATCAGCGCGTCCACCTGGCGCAGGCTGGCCAGGAAGGCCGTCTCTTTCAGCGCCTCCTGCCCGATGGCTGCCACGTCAACGAATTCGACGCTTGCGTAGGTGGTCTTCTTCGGCGAGTAGAGAGCGGAGAGCTTGTCCAGCCGCTCATCCGGCACGCGCGCCACGCCGATGTGCTCCTGGCGCGAGTGGCCGTGCTCGTCGAGTTTGGCCTTGGTAAGAATCTTGAACAGCGACGTCTTGCCCACCTGCGGCAGGCCGATGATGCCAGTCTTCATGCACTGATGATACAGGGGTCAGGGGTCAGGGGTTAGGGGTTAGGGACTGGGGACTAGGGACTAGGGTCTGGGGGAGATGGCCATCTGCTCCCTGTTCCTTGTCTTCGTCAGTGGCTCCCGGTCATCATTGCGGCGCCAAGACTGGTGCCGGTGAGGATCGCGGCCGCAAGGTCCATTGGCCAGTGCGCAATGATGAGCGGCGCCAGCCGCCGGATGCGCAGATAGATCAGCATCATCGGAATAAGTACCGGCAGCATCATGACAAAGCGATAGGCAACGTACCGCCAATCGGGGACAAAGGGGATCATGCAGTGCTGCGCGGCCCACCAGAACCCGGTGATCGAGACGGCGATCCAGGTGCGGCCAGTCAGCGCCTCCAATCGCGGGAGTACATATCCCTGGTAGGTCATCTCTTCGGTAGCCGATTGAACGATCCACCACACCGCCAAGCTATACACGGTGGCCCACAGAGGGAGGGAGTGCCTTTGCCAAAGGTACTCCAGCGGCACCTTGGACATGGAGCCGTACGACAGCCAAGCCGCCAACTGGCCGCCAGCGATGAAAAGTGGAAATGAGACGACCAGAACCCCAAGCCCGAAGAACAGGTCGCGTCCCCAGCGCAGGCGAATCGGGCCGATCAGGTCGCGGAGCCGGATGCCCTCTTTGCGCGTGAAATGCCACATGCCGAGGAGGCAGCAACAATCGCTGAGGGTGCCGTAGAGCATCCACCACTGGCCGGCCGTCCGGAACGGAGCGGGGCGGTGCTGGGCAAGAAAAACCAGCGCGAGCAGGCTTTGCAGGGTCAGCCATAGGGCGGACCGCGCCACAACCAGCAGCAACGGGCCGGTCCAGGAGATGCGCCCCGCAGCTGCGCGCGCCTCGACCTGTGAACGCGCGTTTACTGGGATGGGAAGTGAGCTTGCAACTTCGCGTTTGGGCGCCATGCCGATTCATCTCCGCCAAGAAGGCTACCACGGACCAGTCGCGGATCGCCGTGACGAACGTGGCAACGGGGCGACTACAGGCAAATCCCGGGGCCCGATCCCTGGTCCCTACGCCTTAACCGTCTCCGTCGCGGCCCCCAGCGCCACAGTCACCAGTCCCAGCAGCAGGATGGCTTCTTCAACATGCACGGCGCGGCGGTGCAGCCTGTTGAAGTCCATCCAGTATGGGTTGATGGTGTCGGGCGAATCCACCGCTCCATCCGCCGCGATGCGGTCACGCTCCATAGCCGGTATGACGTCGAACTGTGAGTAGGCCGTCAAGGCCATCATCAGCAACAGAAGCGCGGCCGGCGCCACTACCATCCGCGGCTTGTATATATGCACGAATGGAGCCAGCACCAGCATGACCAGCGCCACCGCGCCCGCAATCAGCCCCATGTTGTGCAGAATGCGAAGCAATTCGGCGACAATGGCCCCGGCCGCGTGCGTATCCGGCTTCAGCGTTGCGAATGCAACCTGAGCCACGACAGGAAAGAAGACCTCCGCGCCCAGCCAGACGATGAGCGAGAGATACAGAAGCGTGCGAAGTAAAAATCTCATGAAGTTTGTTTCCCCAGTTTTTTGTGGCCGCTAATCAGTCGTCACTCGCCGTTTTCTGGCGCAGGGATTTCCTGACTCAGTCGGCGCATTGAAGGCAAGGGCTTTGGCCCACTCGCAAACGCAACGAAATCAAGGCAGGCAATAGCCGTGGGGGGAAAGGCTTGCCGTGAAAAAGATTGGCAGAAACTTTTTACCTAATGGTATACGAGAGAGCAAGGTCGTGCAAGTGGCAGTTTACCGCCGCTCCCTGTGAACTCGCGGTGGCGCATTCTCACACGCTGGCGGAGCGCCGCCAGACTGAAAACCGACAGCTATCTCCTATTCAGCGCCCGCTTCAGCACGGTCTCCAGCGCGGCCTTGACCTCGGCGTAGTCTTCGGGCGTGATCGAGCCGGAGACTCTTTCGCTCTCCAGCGCGAAGAGTTCTTCCTTCAGCGCGTTCAACAAGGCCCCCTGCTTTTGAGACGGTGAAGCAGGAGCCTGATAACTCCCCGCTCCGGCATCGAATGAAACGGCCGGCGCGCCAGCCGGCTTGCGGAGCAGAAAGGCTGCGCCCGCGGCCATCAACAGCGCCAGGCCGCCCAGAATCCACCATGTGTACTTCGAGAGCGGATTGGGCGTGCCGATGGGCGCGCCGATGCCGCCGCCGGGCCGATTGCCGTTAGCGCCAGCGCCGGCGTCCTGAGCGCCGCCGCTGTCTTGCGCTCCCATGCCGGGCTGCTGGCTGGCCGGCGCGCCCTGCTGCTCGCGGGGAATCGATCCTTCGCCGGAGATGGTGAACTCGATCTGCTTGCCAGGCGTGGTGTTCCGAGCCACGAAGGTCTGCACGCTGGCGTCTTCCGGCACGGATTTGAAGGCCGTTCCAGCGCCGGCGGTGAAGGTCATGCTCTTGGGCAGGATCACGGCAAAATTCTCGGCCGGCAGCGTCACCTGAGAGTTGAAGGCGTACTTGCCGCCTCTCAAGGGCAGGTTATAGCTGAGCTGAAAGAGAGTGTCCTTGTCTCCCTCGTCGGGCTGGATAGGGAAGTTGAAGGAGTAATGGCCCTTAGGGCCGTCCGGCTCCAGCTTGACGGAGGTAGGCAGGCCGCTGGGCCGCTGCGCACCGACTCCGTTCAACACCGCGTCGGCGGGCAGGATGACGTCAAAGGAGCGCGCGCTCCACTGCGTGATTGGCGGCGAACTGGTGTTATGCACGAAGTACCGCTCAATCACTTTCAGTTGGCCATTCGCACTCTCCAACTCCAGCACATCGGCCTCGATGGAGACGCCCTGAACTTTGGCGGCCACGTCGAAAACTGCAAGATCGCCGGGCGCGTTTCCCTGGGGCGCGGCGATAAAGTAGCCTGCGCCCTGGTGGGTCACACGCACCAGATAGGGGCCGCTTCCTGGCTCGTTCAGCGTGTAGCGTCCGTGAGCGTCGGTTGTGGCGTGGGCCACTTCGCCCATCCCGGCCTGCACGTCCACCAGCACGATGGTATCGCCCGCGGCAGGCTTGTTGGTAGTCTTGTCGGTGACTGTGCCGGTGACAGTGGCGGCCTGCGCCAGAGCGGCCGACGCTAGCAGGCTGAGAGCAAGAATGCGAACGGCGGATCGGGTCGATCTCATGGTCGTGAATGCGTCCTATGGTGCGTCGTGGGTTGGAAGCAGAAGGGCCGAAGAACAACCACCTGTCGTTCGGCTCGCTTCCTATGAACAGGATAGTTGGATGAGACGGTCTGTAAACAAAACCAGCAAGTTAGCCACCGCTTCGCGGTGATAGCGAGTTAGCGAGTTGGCGGCAGTTCATTCCAGCCGCAACTTGCAGCTTCAAGCCGGGCTGCCCAGGATGACACTAGGTCTCTGACCGCCTGATTTCGTTCCTTGAGGGCTTTGCGTTCCCACCCCTTCGCAACGAAAAAGCGAATCGATGGGGCACGGACATAATACAGGTTCATACGGTCAGAGACCTAGGAGCGGAGAATCACGTCTGCTGCAAATGCTCAATCTCGGCCAGCAACTGCGCCGCCTCGTTTTCAAGCTGCGCCCGCTGGCCACGAAGTCCTCTTCAGGATACTTGCCGGCGCGGTGCTCGAAGCTCAGGTCGCGCAGGTTCTCGTAGAGCTGCTCCTTGCGCTCCAGCAGGTAATCCAGCCGAGTCTTCTGGCGCTGACTGGCGAAGACGTTCTCTGGCCAAAAGGTATAAAAGAGCAGCGCAATTGCCAGCAGTCCGCCCGCCACCACGCCCTGCAAGGTTGTCATCGCTCAAAACCCTCCGTCGCTGCCGGAGTCGGTCTCCCGGCGAATTGTCTCCAGGCGCGCCCGTTCATCCGGGTCCGCGCCTGCCAGATCGGGATCTGCCATCATTGGCGTCGCGCCCACCGACCAGCGGCGGACCAGCAGTACGGTGCCAAGCAGCGCCGCGCCGAAGACCGCGAAAGGCGCTATCCAGGCCACCAGATCGAAGCCTTCGGTTGTGGGAGCGGCTAGCACCACCGCCCCATACTTGACGGCAAATGACGCCAGGATCTCTTTATCGTTCTTTCCGTCGGCGATGCCCGAACGCAGCTCGTTTAGTTCACCTGTCGAGTTTGGGCAGCCAACGTGGTTGCACTCACCCAGGATCTCAGCGCATCCACAGGTACACATCAGCCGGTGGTTCAGGTTGTTGAACCGCGAACCAGCGTCTGTGGCGCCTATAGAGAAGCAGATTGCTACAGCAAGCGCCGATGCCTGCACCGCCTTCATCCAAAAAGAGAAACGTGCGGAAGCACCCATCAGTCGCCTCCTCCCAGCGCGGGCTCGTTATGAACTGTTCGCGCTGCCGGCACCCGCAGTGCCGCGGTGGCCGGCGTGATGCTCGGAACCAGCGCTACAAAGGTGCCAAGGGCGATCAGCACAACTCCGGCCCAGATCCAGCCCACGAGAGGGTTTAGGAACGCCTTGATGATCGGTTGGTTCGTATCGGGATTCGTGCCCTCAAAAACTACATACAGATCCCACTCGGGGGTCGAATGAATGGCCACCATTGTCTGGGGCTGCTCACTGGCGAGGTAGATCCGCTTCTCGGGCGTCATTTGGAACTGCAACTTGCCGTCCTTGTAAACGTCCAGCCGAGCGAAGTCGGAATTGTAGTTCGTGTTCGAGTCCTGCGTATAGCCTACGTTGTCCAGAGTGTACGGGCCAATGGATATCTTGTCGTGGAGCGCCATTTCGCTTTCCACATTGCGA
>CAWCWQ010000116.1:0-5781 GCA_963799145.1 uncultured Acidobacteriaceae bacterium
CGCCGCCGGGGAGGATTTGGTTTTTCCGCTCCACACCATCGTCGAGCCGCTGGACTTGGCGGAGCTGTTTCCCCAGCCGCAGCCGCTGGAAGTGGAACTCGGCTGCGGCGACGCCTCGTTTCTGGTCGAATACGCGCGGCGGAATCCGGCGAAAAATTTCATCGGCGTCGAACGTTTGCTGGGCCGCCTCCAAAAACTGGACCGCAAAGGCCGGCGGGCCGGGCTGGACAATCTGCGCGGCGTCGCGCATCGAGTCGGCGTATTTTCTGCAATATCTGCTGCCGCCGCACGCCGCCGCGGCGCTGCACGTCTATTTTCCCGATCCGTGGCCGAAGAAAAAGCACCGCCGGCACCGGCTCATCAACGAGATTTTTCCCGCGCTCGCCCGCGCCGCGCTGGCACCCGGCGGCGTGGTTTATTTGCGCACGGACGACGCGGATTATTTCCAGCAGATGAACGAAGTTTTCAACGCGGCGGAAGAATTTGAAAAAGTGGCAACGCCGCCGGCGCTGGCGGAAATCACGACGGACTTTGAGCGGGATTTTAACGCGCAGGGAATTCCGACGCTGCGGGCGGCATTCAGCCAGTAGCAGCTGACGTAAGATTTTCAAATTGGAAGTTCCAAGCCACACCGGCCGCTGCACGCTAGCTGAAATCAACCGGCATCGGAGTAAAAATCTCTGAAGCAGGCTTATGAAATCCTACGTCGGTCAAACGTCAATCACCGGGCCGTTGCCGCCGCCGGGATTTTTCGGCGGCCCCGGCGGACGGCCGCGCTGCACCGAAACGCGCGCGTTGCCGGTCAGGACATTCAGCGCCATGGAAATGACGCTGATGATCAGCGCGCCAAGAAAGGCGTAGCCGAACCTGTCCACATGGAAGAACGGCAGCAACACGGACAGCAGGCACAGCAGCAGCGCGTTGATGACAAGCGTGAACAGCCCCAGCGTGAAAATCAGCAGCGGCAGCGCGATGAGCATCAGGATCGGACGGACAAACGCGTTCAATATCCCCAGCAAAAACGAGGCGAGCAGCAGGTTTTCCAGCTTGTCGCTCGTAGCTGATGTGGTTGCGCAAAATGTTCACCGCCACCAGCACCGCGACGGTGTTGATGATCCAGCTTTGCACAAAGCGCAGAAGTTTTTTGCTGCCGGGCTGCATGACGTGGTCAAAAACGGCGACTGCAAGTTGCTTTACTCCGGGGGGAAAAACAAGGAGCGATTTTGGCCGGCCATTTTGATGGCGTTTCTCCCGCCTTCCAGCCAGATTTCCCGCACACCATCGAAAACACTTTTCTCTGTTATGTTGTTGAGTGCCACGAGCTGCCGCCAGTGCGGTGCGCAGGTCCTCAAGGCTCAGGTTGTAAGCGGCCAACTGGGTGGGATTGGCCTGAATGCGCACGCTGGGCTTCTGCCCGCCCGCGATCGAAACCAGCCCGACGCCGGTCACCTGGGAGATCTTCTGGGCCAGATTGGTGTCAGCGGCGTCCTCGATCTTGTCCAAGGGAAGGGAATCGGAGTAGAGCGCCAGGGTCATGATGGGCGCGTCGGCGGGATTCACCTTGCTATAGATGGGCGGATTCGGCAAGTCGGGGGGTAAGAAGCTGTTGGCGGCATTGATGGCGGCCTGAACTTCCTGCTCGGCGACGTCGATGTTCTCGTCCAGATTGAATTCGAGGGTGATGACGGAGCCGCCGCCGGAGCTGACCGAGGTCATCTGCTTGAGGCCCGGCATCTGACCAAATTGGCGCTCCAGCGGCGCCGTGACGGACGATGCCATCACCTCAGGCCCCGCGCCGGGGTAGAAGGTGAGCACCTGGATGATGGGGTAGTCCACCTCGGGCAACGCCGAGACCGGCAACTGCTGGTAACCTACAAAGCCGGCCAGCAGAATCGCCGCCATCAGCAGCGAAGTGGCTACCGGGCGCAGAATGAATGGCCGGGAAGGACTCAGGCTCACGGCTTTTCCCTCTTCTCCGGTTTGCCGGACCACTTGCCGGAGGCCGCTCCGGCGCCAGGCTGCGCCGCGGATTGAGAACCGGTATTGGCGGGCGCGGACGGGCCGCCGGAGACTCCCGGCCCCTGACTTGCGCCCTTGCCGGAGCGCTGCCGAGCCGAGCTCGGGATTACCGCCTGCCCTGCGCTGAGCCGATCGGCGCCATCCACCACCACGTTCTGGCCGGGTTCAGGGCCGCTGTCCAGGATCGTGACCTGCCCCTCGGCCAGGGCGATGCTCACAGGCTGCATCCGGGCGGTCGCGCCTCCTTTTCCACTGGGAGCGGCGTTGTTGACGACCCAGACAAACGACCCCTGCAAGCCGCTCTGGATGGCCGCCGAGGGCACTACCAGCGCCTGGGGCCTCTCTTCCAGGACCAAGTGAATGTTGACGAACTGATTGGGAAAGAGCGACTCATCCTTGTTGTCGAATACCGCCTTCAGCTTGGCGGTGCCGGTGGTGGTGTCGATCTGGTTGTCGGCGGTGAGCAGATAGCCGGTTGCCACCTTCTGCACGTCGTCGCGGTCGTAGGCGTCCACGGGCAGGCGCTTCTCGGCGGCCAGCTTCCGCAGCACCTGGGGAAGCTCGTTCTCGGGCAGCGTGAAGTAGACGGCGATAGGCTGAAACTGATTGATAACGACCAGGTTCGTGGTGTTGGCGGTAACGATGTTGCCGGGGTCCACCAGCCGTAGGCCGATGCGGCCGTCGATGGGAGATTGAATAGTACACCAGTCGAGCTGCAACTGGGCGGATTCGACGGCGGCCCTGTCGGCCTCGATTGCGCCCTGGTACTGGCCCTGCGTCGCGGCATCGGTATCCAGTGTCTCCTTCGAGGTGACTCCCGCCTCGTAGAGCGCTTTATAGCGCGCATATTGCGCCTCGGCATCCTTCAGCAGCGCCTGATCGTGGGCCAGGTTGCCCTTGGCCTGGTCCAGTGCGGCCTTGTAGGGTCTGGGATCGATCGTCATGATCGTCTCGCCCTGTCTGACCTGCTGCCCTTCGGTGAAGTGGACCGGCATGAGTTCGCCGTTGACCCGCGCCTTTACCGTAACGCTCATGTAGGGCATCACCGTACCCAGAGCTGTGAGGAAGATGGGCATGGGCCGCTGCTCGACAGCGGCCACTTGAACGGGAATCGGACGATTCTGCAAAGCCGCCGCCTGACTGGCGGTGTTGGCCGCGGTCTGCTGCTGGTTCTTATGAATTTGCCAGACGACAAATCCCAAAGCGCACGCCAGCACCAGATAAACAACAATGCGCACCCAGGAGCCCTTGCGGGCGGGCGGCTGTTCAGAAGCGCTGAGCAATTGCGAATTGGACTCCGGAGCGTCTTCAATTGACATGATGTCGATTCCCGTCGCTTTCGTTGGTGAGCACGGGCGCTTAAGAGCACACACATGCACGATTGCCGGTCAGCGATCCAACCGCCGGCACACGTTTCTACGGACGCTCAAGTTTCAGCAGAAGTTTCGTCCGCCAAAGGTCCAGCCCGAGGCCATTCCGGCCGGAATCTTCCGCGCCGGATAAACACCTGCATTCGCTCGGGATCGGAGATGGGATCATTGTAAGCGAACCGGCCATCGCCTTGGCACTCGCCTCTTTGCGTCGTGTGGTTATCATAGGGCAGGCCTGATTCGCCAGATCGCAGCATTCCGGGGAAGATAGATGCCCAAAACGGTAGTGATTGTCGGCGCTGGACCTGCCGGTCTGACCGCAGCGCTCGAGTTCCTGCGCCGGTCCCAGATCAAGCCCATCGTTCTTGAGAGCAGCGGCGAGATTGGCGGCATATCGCGCACCATCCAGTACAAAGGCAATCGCATGGATATTGGCGGGCACCGGTTCTTCTCCAAATCCGACCGGGTAATGGAGTGGTGGCTGGGTGTGATGCCGGTGGAGGCAGGCGCGGACGCCGCGGCCATCTCCTACCGCAACAGCTCGCGTGCCCTGCCCGGTGCTGGGAAGTTGAACTCGGCGGCGGTGGCCGAGACCGCCGACCTTGTGATGCTGATCCGGCCGCGCAAAAGCCGAATCTACTACTTGCGCCGCTTCTTCGACTATCCGATCACGCTCACTGCCGATACCTTGTCCAAGCTCGGCGTTGTGCGCACGGTGAAGGTCGGCGCGAGCTACCTCCTCTCGCGTATCAAGCGGATTTCGCCGGAAAAGAGCCTCGAAGATTTCCTCATTAATCGCTTTGGGCGGCAGTTGTATCTCACTTTCTTCAAAAGCTATACGGAAAAGGTGTGGGGCACTCCCTGCAACGAGATAAGCGCGGAATGGGGAGCGCAGCGGATCAAGGGATTGAGCCTGACCGCCGCCGCAAAGCACTTCCTCAGGAAGACTTTCAGCAGGCAAACCAGGGACGATCTCTCGCAGAAGGGCACGGACACATCGCTGATCGAGCGCTTTCTTTACCCCAAGTTCGGGCCTGGGCAACTCTGGGAGCACGTGGCCAAGATGGTTGTCGAGATGGGCGGCGAGATTCACCTGCGCACCCGCGTGGATCGGATTCATGCGAAGGATAGGCGCGTCACGGCGATAAGCGCGGTGAACGAAGCGGGCGGGCGCCTCACCCTCCAGGGCGACTACTTCATCTCTACAATGCCGATGCGCGAGCTGGTGAATGCGCTGGATGTGCCTGTGCCGCCCAATGTGAAGGAGGTATCCGACGGCCTCCAGTACCGCGACTTCATCACTGTCGGGCTCTTGGCGAAGAGGCTGAGCGTGACGGAGCCTGACGGCGGTCTCCTGAAGGACACCTGGATCTATATCCAGGAACCGGATGTACTCCTCGGCCGGCTGCAGATCTTCAACAACTGGAGCCCGTTCATGGTCGCCGATCCGGCTACGGTGTGGCTCGGCCTGGAGTACTTCTGCTATGAGACCGGCGATCTGTGGAAGATGCCGGATGAAGATTTGAAGGCGTTTGGCGCCAGGGAGCTGGAGAAGATCGGCATCCTGAAGGCGGAAGATGTTCTGGATGGGCATGTGGTGCGCGTGCCCAAGACGTATCCGGCCTACTTCGGCACCTACAACCGGTTCGATGAACTGCGCCGCTTCACCGACGAGTTCGAGAACCTCTTTCTGGTGGGCCGCAACGGCATGCACAAGTACAACAACCAGGACCACTCCATGCTGACGGCGATGACGGCTGTGGACAAGATCCTAGCCGGGAACCTCGACAAGGCCAGCCTGTGGGAGATCAATACCGAGCACGAGTACCACGAGGAAAAGCAAGAGGAGAAGGCGAGCTGAACCCTGAAGTGCCCGCTCCCCCGTGGGGTATCTTTACTCGCAGATTGAGAGCCTCTTGCAAAATTGCCTTCAGGCTACGAATTGTGTCAGGGCACGACTTCAGTCGTGCCGCGAGTGGCCATTTTAGATTTCGGCTTTAGCCGCTGCGGAATTGCAAACTACTGAAAACAGAACCGCAGAGGCTAAAGCCCGACATGATCCGATCACTCTTCCGGCACGACTGAAGTCGTGCCCTGACACTTCTTGCATTCTCAATGGAGTCTTGCAGAAGGCTCTTGAACTTGTGAGGGCGCGTTTGCTTCTCCCCGCGCGGCGTTTTGGCTGGCCTGTTCGTCTACCATTGTAGTTTCAGCCGTAAGTTGGAAAGGGCCTTGGCAGCTTCGACTTCTGGGCCCGGACGGCTGAGAGCCGGCAGGAACCGAGCCGGAGCGCTTACCGGCCTGTTCACCATGAACCCAGCTCAGGAGCGATTGCCAGCCTTATGTGGATTGTCCGGAGCAATACGTAACTGAACCAAGGCGTGGCCACAAC
>CAWCWQ010000117.1:0-4077 GCA_963799145.1 uncultured Acidobacteriaceae bacterium
AGCCGCGCTTTATGTTATTCGTGTAAATCTGCGGCAGGTTGGCGTAGACGCGCAGGGTCTGAATGGCCTGCAGGTGGAAGAGCTCCTTGCCCGCGCCGGGGTCGATCAACTGGCCGGTGTCGATGTTGCGGGCGGTGACCACGCCGTCGAAGGGCGCGTAGACCTTCTCGAAGGATTGCAGCTCGCGCAGCCGCTGCACGTTGGCCTGCGGCGGAGCGCACGGCTGCCGCTGTGGCCGCGGCCTGATTCACAAACGTATCGGTGTCCTGGCGCGAGACGGCGTTGGACTTGACGAGGCCCGTGTAGCGATCGGCCTGGATGCGGGCGTTGTTGGCGTTGGCCTGGGCGGTATTCAGGTCGGCCTCGGCCTGGGCCAGTTGCTGGTCCACTTCGGGCGTGGCGATCTCGGCCAGCAGCGCGCCCTTCTTCACCCGGGCGCCGATGTCGAAGTACCACTTCGTCAGATAGCCGGAGGTGCGCGCGTAGATGGGCGAATCCGTCAGTGCGGTCACGTTGCCGGGCAGCACAAAGCTGTCAACCGGCGCGCCCGGCTTGGGAGGCGCGGCGATGACCGTGGGCGCGGCCAGCTCCTGGGTGCGCTCGGCCAGCACGGTGGCGGCGTGACCTGCGGCTCAGAATGCCGAAGACCGCCAGAGCCGCAGTCACAAGGACAACCACGGCCACGCCCGCCAAAGCGAGGCGCGGCGAGATGGGCTTCTGCTCGGGCGCGGTCTCGTGGCCGTGTAGCCGGCTGTGGGTTCGGTTTGGATTCGTTGGTCATAGAGAAGCTACTCCGGAAGCTCGTCGAATTCGTCGAGATCGCCGGCCAATGCGGCGCCGTGCGCCGTTCTGCGGCGGCCTTCAAGCCAGCCGTGAACGACAGAGAAGAACGCGGGCACAAAGAACAGCGTGGCCACGGTGGCCAGCAGCAGGCCGCCGATGACGGCGCGGCCCAGCGGGGCGTTCTGCTCGCCGCCGTCGCCCAGGCCCAGCGCCATGGGCACCATGCCGATAATCATGGCCAGCGCGGTCATCAGCACCGGGCGCAGGCGGACAAAGCCGGCATTCAGCGCGGCCCGGCGCGCGTCGCCCACCAGGACTTCCAAGCTGCTCGCGGGCAAAGCTGACCACCAGGATGGAGTTGGCCGTGGCCACGCCCATGCACATGATGGCGCCGGTGAGCGCCGGCACGCTGAGCCGCGTATTGGTGAGGAAGAGGAACCAGACGATGCCGGCCAGCGCCGCCGGCAGCGCCGAGATGATGAGGAACGGATCGAGCCAGGACTGGAAGTTGACCACGATGAGCAGGTAGACCAGCAGGATGGAAAACGCCAGGCCGCCCAGCAGGCCGAGGTAGGACGTCTTCATGGTCTCGCTCTGGCCGCGCAGGACGAAGTGCGAGCCGGCGGCAGATCGCCTTTGTGATTCTTATCTCCATGTGGCGGGCGATGATCTCCTCGATCGCGCGGGTCACGGTGCCCAGATCGGTTCCGTCCACGTTGGCGTAGATGTCGATCACCGGCTGCACGTCGTAGTGGCTCACCGTGCCCAGTTCCGCGCCGGGCGCGATGGCGGCCAGGTTGCCCAAGCACCTGCACAGGCCGCGGAGCGCCTGGAGCGCCTGTGGCCACCGCTGCGTTGGACTGCGCCGCCGCGGCCGCGCCGGTGACGGGCAGGCTCTTGAGCGCGGCCAGCGAGTCCATCCTGTACTGCGGGGCCTGGATGGCGACGTTGTAGCTGACGCCGTTCCTGGGGTCGAGATAGAAGCTGGGAGCGGTCTGGAAGCTGCCGCTGAGGGCGACCAGCAGGCTGCTGGCCACATCCTTTTGCGTCAGGCCGATCGCCTGGGCGCGGGTGCGGTCCACGTCCACCGTCAGCTTGGGATAGTTGAAGGGCTGCTGAATGCGCGCATCGGCGGCGCCGGGAACATAGCGGACCTCGTTCAGCATGCGCTCGGCAAGGGCGCGGTTGCCGTCGAGGTTCGGGCCGACGATCTGGATGTCGATGGGCGCCGAGAGGCCGAAGTTGAGAATCTGGGTGACGATGTCCACCGGCAGCACATAGAACGTGACGCCGGGATATTGGCGGGCCAGCACGGCGCGCAGACGCTCGACGTAGGCCGCGGTGGGATGGTGATCCTTGGTCAACTGCACCTGAATGTCGGCGTCGGCCGGGCCGATGGGCGCCGAGGTCGAGTAGGAGAGGTTCAGTCCCGAGTAGGGCAGGCCGATGTTGTCGACGATGGTGACCACTTCTTTGGCAGGAATCTTCTGCCGGATGGTCGCGTCTGATGTGGTCGCAGAGCGCGGCCGTCTCTTCGATGCGCGTGCCGGTGCGGGCGCGGACGTGAATCTTGAACTGGCCGGAGTCCACGGAGGGGAAGAAATCCTGGCCGAGCCAGGGCGCAAGCAGGCCAACCGAGCCAACGGCGAAGACCAGGAAGAGAATCAGGAAGACCGCGGCGTGATCCACGCAGAGGGTGAGCAGGCGCAGGTATCCGCGGCGGAAGCTCTCAAAGCCCGACTCGAAGGCGAGCTGAAAGCGGACGAAAGGATTGCGGCTGGCGCGTTTCCTGTGCAGCCTCTGCGTCGTCGTGCTCCTTGAGCAGGTACTTGGCCATGGTGGGCACCAGGGTGCGCGAGAGCAGGTAGCTGGCCAGCATGGCGAAGACCACCGCCTCGGCCATGGGCACGAACAGGTACTTGCGCCACGCCGCTCAGGAAGAACATGGGCACAAAGACGATGCAGATGGCGAGCGTGGAGACCAGGGCCGGGACGGCGATCTGCGCCGAGCCGTCGAGGATGGATTGCTCCAGTTCCTTGCCCGCTTCCAGATTGCGGTTGATGTTCTCGATGGCGACGGTGGCGTCGTCCACCAGGATGCCGACGGCCAGCGCCAGGCCGCCCAGCGTCATGATGTTGATGGTCTCGTGCAGCATGCGAGAGCACGATGAGCGAGCAGAGAATCGAGAGCGGAATGGAGACCGCGATGATGACCGTGGAGCGCCAACTGCCCAGGAAGACCAGGATCATGATGGCGGTGAGGCAGGCGGCGATGATGGCCTCGCGCACCACGCCGTTGATGGCGCCGCGCACGAAGATCGACTGGTCGGAGAGGGCGTTGATCTGCAAGCTGCTGCGGCGGCAGCTGGCCCTTGATGGCGATCAGCTTCTTCTGCACGCCCGCGATGATGTCCAGCGTGGAGGCCGAGCCGGTCTTCATGATGCTCATCAGGATGGCGCGCTTGCCGTCCACGCGCACGATGTTGGTCTGCGGCGGATTGCCGTCGCGCACGTGGGCCACGTCGCGGATGTAGATCACCGCGCCGTTCACCGCCTTGATGGGCAGGTTGTTCAGCTCGTCGACGATCTGCGGGGCGGAGTTGGTTTCGACCGCGTACTCGAAGCGGTCGATCTTCATGGTGCCCGAGGGCGCAATCAGGTTCTGCGCGGAGATGGCGTTGACCACATCGACCGGCGAAAGCCCCTTGGCCTGCAGCGCGTGCAGGTCGAGGTCCACCTGAATCTGGCGCTGCTTGCCGCCGTAGGGAAAGGGCGTCTGCGCGCCCTCGATGGTGGCCAGTTGGGTGCGGATGGTGTTCTGTGCCGAGATCGTTCAACTGCTGCTCGTTCAGGCCCTGCCCGGAGAGCCCCAGCTGCAGCACGGGCACGCTGGAGGCGTTGTACTGGATGATGAAGGGCGGCGTCGAGCCCGGCGGCAGCGAGCGCAATTGCACCTGGCTGATGGCGGTCACCTGGGCCACGGCGCTGCCGATGTTCACGTGCGGCTGGAAGAAGATCTTGATGAGCCCAATGCCGTTGAGCGATTGCGACTCGATGTGCTCGATGTCGTTGACCGTGGTGGTCATGCCGCGCTCGCTGTTGGTGACGATGCGGTTGGCCATCTCCTGCGCCGAGAGGCCGTTGTAGTTCCACACCACCGTCACCACGGGGATGTCGATGTTGGGAAAGATGTCCGTCGGCATCGTGAGGATGCTGAAGACGCCGAGGATCAGAATCAAAAGCGCAAAGACGGCAAAGGTATAAGGCCGCCGCAGCGCAAGCCGGACAATCCAC
>CAWCWQ010000118.1:0-5477 GCA_963799145.1 uncultured Acidobacteriaceae bacterium
CTGCGCCGCGAGGCGTGTTGGATACGCATCGAGATGCCAGAACACTTGTGGTTTTGTGAGTTGACCTACGGGATTGTCAGCCAGTATCCAGCACCCAATCTCTTGCGTTCGCGCACTCGCCGGCTTGCACGGATCGCCCGGAACAGCGACTCCTTGCGCTACCAGTTGTATGCATGGGAGAAGCAGCAGACAAAACAATCGCACCTGTCGAACCATCGATTTGAACCTCAAGGTGATCGGTAGCCTTCAGGGACAAATTGTATCCGGGCAACACGGATCGGTCACCAAAGAAAATGTATCGCGAGGACAGATTTCGGGTTCTGGTCGCATCGCCGGGGACTCTTCCCTTTGCCGGAAATTCGCCTCAGACGCTTTCCCAAGCTGGCTGCGATCCGGATCTTGTACGTATGGCCGGTCATTCGGGAGCTACCGGTGGCGCGTCTCTGTTTTTGGCTATTGTTCTTCTGACGGCTTCAAACAATTCACCAACCGTAAACCTCCGAACAACAGCAGACGGGGAACCCGAAAACCAAGAAATAATCTCAGCCGGAGATGGGCCCCAACCTTCGGAATTAAACAAGTATTCATTCGGTTGCAGGTTGAATGTGTCGCGCAAGCCCGATTCCTCGCTGCTGAATTGCACTTCAAATCTTCTTTCGGTGGCCTCCAGAAGATCGGTTCCATCATCCCCTGTCAGGCCCAGATCATGCTCGAATTGCGTTTCTGGCACGATTGCTTTGCGAGCTGGAACGCGCCAATACTCGCGAAGCCACGCGGCGAATTCATCAAACGTCAGATCATCGTCAGTAACGTATCTCTTCAGATCGCCGGACCCGAGGTTGCGCCGTGCCATTTCTTCACCTAGCACCTGCTCAGCTTCAGCGGTGAAGCCGCCCTCCCGTTTCAAGTTCAAGAGGTCCTGATCCGTGAGTGCTTTGTAATATCTCTCGAGTTCAGTTGCATTGGGCATGAAGTCACTCCGATTATCCGAACGAAGTTTATCAGCCTCCGATATCGTTTGAGGCTGTCCTGCGCGGTTAGTCGCCAACCCGGAAGTTACTTTATCGTCAACCCGGTCATGACGGCAGAAGGCGGTCAACTTCGGTGAAACCCCGGTTCCCTCCCAAAATCCATGCGTTCGCCCCACCGCAGCGGTTCACCCCGTATTTCTCAGCCCCGCCGAAATCCCGCTGATCGTCGCCGCAATCGCGCGATTGACCTCGGGCGTATCCTCGCCGGCGCGCTTCCTGCGCAGCATGTCCACCTGAATCAGGTGCATGGGATCGACATACGGGTTGCGCAGCTTGATCGACCGCCCCAGCACCTGGTTCGACTCCAGCAATTCGGCCTGGCCGGTGACAGCCAGCACGGCCCGCGCGGCGCGATGGAACTCCGCTTCAAACAGCCCGTAGATCCGCTCGCGCACTTCCGCATCCACAACCAGCGAGGCGTAAAGCCGCGCCGTGGCCAGGTCAACTTTGCCCAGTGCCAACTCCACATTGCGCACCAGGTCGATGAACAGCGGAAACTCGCGCGCCATCATCCGCAGCAACTCCAGCGACCCCGGCTTGGCCAGATACTGCTCCACCGCGAAGCCCACCCCGAACCACGCCGGAACCAGCAGCCGCGACTGCGTCCAGCCGAAGACCCACGGAATCGCGCGCAAGATCGCCGAACGACAAGCCCGCCTTCCGCCGCGACGGCCGCGACCCGATCTTCGCGTTCTCCAGTTCGCCCACCGGTGTGGACTGCTCGAAGTACGTCAGCACGCCCGGATCGTCCAGGATGTGCTCGCGATAGTAGCCGTAGGAGATCGCCGAAAGCTCGTCGAAGCGCCGCCTCCCACTCCGGCTTCAGCACTCCGGTAAAGTGGCCCTCCGGGTCGCGCGCATTAGGCCGCGCCAGCGCATCCAGCGAGGCCGCAATCATCAACTCCAGGTTGCGCTCCGCCAGCACCTCGTCGGCATACTTGAAGTTCAGCACCTCGCCCTGTTCCGTAATCCGCAACTGCCCGTCGAAGGCGTCCATCGGCTGCGCAAAGATGGCGCGATGCGTCGGCCCGCCGCCGCGTCCCACCGTCCCGCCGCGCCCATGGAAGAGCCGCAGCTTCACGCCGGCCTCGCGCGCCACCACGTGCAGCCCGCGGTGCGCGCGGAAGATCTCCCAGGTCGAGGTCAGCATGCCGCCGTCCTTGTTCGAGTCGGAGTAGCCCAGCATCACCTCCTGCCAGTCGTCCCAGCTCGCAATCAGCTTGCGATAATCCGCCCGGCTCCATAGCTCGCGGCACACCTCCGGCGCGCGGCGCAAATCGTCGATCGACTCGAACAGCGGCACCGGCATCAGCCCCGGATCTCCTTCTTGCCCACGCCCGGAGCCTTCAACCCTCACCCCGCCCAGCCGCGCCAGCCGCACCACGGCCAGCACGTCCTCCACCGTAGACGCCCCGCTGATCACGTACTGCCGAATCGCCTCCGGCGAGCAGCCGCTCTTGATCTCCGCCACCGCGCGGAAGGTCTCCAGCACATTCGCCGTCTCATCCGAGAAGTCCGCCCGGCAGCGACACCCCGCTGGTGTCGGCCATCAGCCTCCTCGCAGCGCCGCCGCATGAACCCGCGCATGTTGCCGAATATCCAGCGCGTGCAGATGCAGCCCGAACGTCCGCACCTGCAATATCAGCGGATCGATCAGCGTCCGCGCAATCCGCACCCCGCGATTCGCCTCAAGCGACTCCCGCAGCGTCTCCAGGTCGGCGATGAACTCTTCCACCGAGCAGTATGCGGGCAGCGCCTGCGCCAGCTTCTCCTGTCCCTGGGCCAGCGTGTACGGAGTCACCGGCAGCACCGCCCCGCTCGTCGGGTGATCCATCTGGGCCAGCGTCCGCTGCACCCGCGCCTTCAGGCAGATGATGAACCGCCGATAGTACTCGAACTCGTACTGCTGCGCCAAAGACCTGCGCCTCGGGCGTATGCACCTGCGCCACGTAGGCCTCGCAGCCGCTCCAGCAGCGCCTCGCTCACCGCCCGCCTGCTGCGCGCTCGTCGTCAGCAGATCGATAATCTCGTCCAGCCGCCGCTGGTAGTAGAGCAGCAGGTGGCCCCGCGCCAGTTGAATCGCGTCCCGCGTCACCTGCGGCGTCACATACGGATTGCCGTCGCGGTCCCCGCCGATCCACGAGCCGAAGCTCAGCACCTGCGGCAGCTCCAGCGTCTCCATCTCCAGCCCGTAAGCCGCCCGCAGCGCCTCCGCAATCTCGCGGTAAAGGCTGGGCAGCGTCTCAAAGATCGATACGTCGTAGTAGTCGAGCCCCATCTTGATCTCGTCGTACACCGTCGGCCGCCGCGAGCGCACCTCGTCCGTCTGCCACAGGCTGGTAATCTCCGCCAGCACCAGTTGCTCCAGCCGCGCCAGATCCTGCTCGGGCACCGGAATGCGATCCAGCGCCTCCAGAAACTCGCCGATCCGCCGCCGCTTGAACATCACCGACCGCCGCGCCGCCTCCGTCGGATGCGCGGTAAACACCGGCACAATCAGCACCCGCCTCAGCCACTCCAGCGCCTCCTCCGCGCCGATGCCCACCCGCCGCATCTCGCACAGCGTTCCGGCCAGCGAGCCCGCGCTGCCGCCCTGCCTCGCCCGCTCAGCCGCAGCGCAATCCGCCGCCGCTTGCGGTGGTTGGTCTCCGCCAGGTTGATCAGCTCAAAGTAGAACGCAAAGGCCCGCGTCAGCAGAATCGCCCGCTCCACCGGCAGCGAGTGCACCAGCTCCAGCGCCGCCGCAGCCATGCCGCGCCGCCTCCTCCGTCTCGCCCCGCGCCTCGGCATCGCGCCGCCGGATCGTCCCCTGCCGCAGCGCCTCCACGTGGGCAAACAGCTCTTCGCCCGCCTGCTCGCGCAGCACCTCGCCCAGCAGCGTGCCCAGCGAGCGCACATCGCGCCGTCAGCGGAGCCTCTTTCAGCTCGCCGCTCTGCGCCTCCAGCTCCGCCAGCCGCTGCGCCCAGCTCTCGGGATTCCACAATAGAGCCATCGTGTCTAAATTATGCACGACGGCCTCGCGGCTGGCCTGAAATCGTGCTCTCTCGGTCGGGCGCGCCCCAACAAGGGCGGGTTCATATATCTGAATAGGCAGAAAATGCGGGTGCCCCATCTCTCGACTTTGAGACATGGGAGACCGCGACCCCAATGATCCAGGCAGGTGGTCGAAATCTGAATAGGTTGAGAATGTGGGTGCCCCATGTCTCGATCTTGAGACATGGGAGACTGCGATCCTCAATGATTCAGCGTTCGGGCAGCTACTCTGTTGAGTCACTCACAAGCCAAATGTAGGATGTTGGGGTGACGAATGGGCTTGTTCGTTATCAGCAATGCGGCTGTTTTCACTTCGTCGCCTTCAGCTGTCATCACCGGCTTCCGTACCTCGGCAACATGGCGGCGCGCACCCTGTTCGAGCGGTCTCTGGAGGCAATGCGCCTCCGTTACGACTTTGTCGTTTGCGGATATGTGATCATGCCGGAGCACGTCCACCTGCTGGTCAGCGAGCCGAGGAAGGCGCTGCTGTCCAAAGCAATTCAAGCCTTGAAGCTCTCCGTGTCGGTTCAGAGCAGGGAGCGCCCTTTCTGGCAACCGCGTTATTACGACTTCAATGTACATAACGAAGAGAAAAGGGTTGAGAAGCTGCGGCATATGCACCGGAATCCGGTCACGCGCGGACTGGTCGAAAAGCCGGAAGACTGGCAGTGGTCCAGCTTTCGGCATTATGCGACAGGCATCGAAGGGACAGTGGAGATCGAATCCTTCTGGACCGGTGCGCGCCGCGATGGGTTGGTCGATCCCAGGTCTCAAAAGCGAGACCTGGGGCACCCAATCTCGGTAGCAGATTGAGATGTGGGCCCGCCCCGTTTTGAGCTGGTCTTGAGCCAAGAAACAACGCTTCTCTGCGTCAAATCGCCCACTATCCGCGTCCTCCTTCGCCTATGCCCGGCGCGTATAATCGCTCCGATCCTTCAACAGACCCAAAGGAGCCCGCGAATGCGAGCCAAGCTGATCCTTGTCATCATGTTTCTCGCCGCCGCCGTTCTGCCCGCCAGCCCCTCAGCGGCGCAGGATGAGGCCTCGGCCAAGGCGCTGCTCACCACCATCTTTGGGCACTACGGCAAGGGCGACAAAGGGACCGATTACAAGAGCGGCTACTTCCACTCCTCTCTCGTAGCTCAGGTGGACGCAGACGTCAAGGCCGCCGGCACGGACATTCCCGCGGCCCTCGACGGCGATCCCGTTTGCGACTGCCAGGAGTGGGACGGCTTCTGGGTCCTCAAGATGGACGTGACGATGGAGACGACGCAGCGCGCGCAGGCCGTGGTCACCTTCGCCATCTACGCGCCCGCCAAGCGCCCCAAAGACGATTCGCGCACCATCAAAATCACCCTTGTTCCCGAGCGGGGCCAGTGGCGCATCTACGACATCGCGTATCTAACCGAGCC
>CAWCWQ010000119.1:0-15783 GCA_963799145.1 uncultured Acidobacteriaceae bacterium
GCAAACACCAAAACCGACCCGATGGGGCCGTATCCGTTCGACCAGTATCAGGGCCGTCTCTATCGAATCTTCGAGGGAACGGTTCTCGAAGGCGTCGTCACCAACCACATCGACGGCGGACTCAACGGGCCGATTCTGGTCATGCTGACCACCGACTACTACTCGCACGACCATCAACAACTGCTCATGCCGCAAGGCACGCGCCTGATCGGCACCGTGCAGAGCGTGGGCAGCGCCCAGCAACGCAAGATGTTCGTCACCTTTCATCGCGCCGTTTGCCCGGATGGATTCTCGCTCGACTTCGACAAGTACATCGGCCTTGATCCGTTGGGCACGACGGGACTCGCCACCAAGGTCGATCACGGATACTTCCAGGCCTTCGCCGCTGCCGCCGCCATCGGCGGTATCGGCGGCCTTGCGCAGATCGGCAACAACGGCAGCGTGCTCGATCCCTCCACCGAGATTCGCAACGGCATCTCGGAGCAGACGGCAGCGAAGGCGAGCAGATATTGAATCACTTTCTCAACCGCTTGCCGGTCATCACCCTCAAGGAAGGCTCGCGCGCCCGCGTCTATGTGGGCCGCGACATTCTGATTCCGTCCTATGCGGAACATCGCATGGACCCAACCCTGTAGCGCCGGAGACTGGCCATGATTGAGCAGAGCGAACGATCGCGGCATCTGATTGAGGTTTCGCGCCGCGCCATGCATCGCGGTCATGATGCGTGGGCAGCGTTCAACTTGAGCGACAAGGTGACAGTTGCGCTTGTGCTCAATCGTGCCGACTGGCTCGAAGAGTTTGGCTGCACCCTGGCCGAGGCCATCGAGGAGGCGGGCGAGGAATGGATCGTCGTCATTCCTCGGATTGCCCGCGAGCTACTCGACGAAGGGCTGTGACGCGGCGCGGCAGCCAATTCAACCAACAACAGGAGGTAATATGCCAACTCAACGCAAGAAACAACGCAAGTGGCTCGTCATTGCGGCAGCAGTTCTGCTGACCGCAACACCCAGCTTCGCGCTCTTTGGGATCGGCGACATCGTCTTCGATCCCACCAGCTACGCCAGCCTGATCCAACAACTGACCACGCTCCAGATGCAGTACAACATGGTCAAAAACAACATCACCCATTTCTCGCTCAAGCAGCAGTGGCAAACGACGCTGCACAAGCTTGAAAACGCAAACGTCGCCAATATGTTTGGCGAGACGGCAGGCATCAAGATTGCGCTCAACTCGCAACTCCCCTTCCACTTCGGCCACGGCGTGGAAGACGGCCACGGTCTCGATGAATAGCGGCACGAGCAGCTACCTCGCGGGACAGTCTCTTGGCAGCGCGCGCATCTCGCAGCTTGCCATGATCGAAACGTCGGATTCCATCTCGCCCGACTGCCTTACCGCAGTGGGCCAGTACCGGACCAACAGAACCGAGAACTCAACGGCCAATTCCTCGCTTCTTTCGAGTCAGTTCGACATTTCGAGCGGCACGAACAGCGAGGTCCAGCAACTCAATCTTTTGAACGCAGCCGAGGCGCAGAAGCTGAGCGAGATGCAGTCGCAGGGAACGCTTCAATCCTGCCTTGCCGGGCAGATGACCGTCGCCAACATGGAACGGCGCAATGCCGCCGTCGAAGACATCAATACCGCGGCCTTCGTGCAGCAGCAACGCTCAACGAACAATGTCAGTGCCGCCAGCGAAAGCAATACCTGGCAGACCTATCTTCCGTGAGTTGAATCCACGCGGCGCTGGCCGCTTCTGCCAGCGCCGCACCTTCCCACTACGAGGTGACGACTATGATTTCACCGACGCTGTTGGCCCAGGCATTACCGAGCACGAGTTCCGGCGTGGACTGGCTCTACCAGTTCACCAACAATCTGACGAATCTGACCACGCAGAACGGCGGCGCGTTGACGCAGCTTGGACTGACCGAGCTGAGCTGCATCGCCCTGTTCACGCTCATCAGCATGGTCATCAATTGGAACACCTCCGGGATGACGTGTTGCGCTTCCATGCGCACCCGGTTCGCGCGGGCGATCTGACGCACTTTCTGTTGCGGCTGATCGTCTGCTGCCTGCTCATCAATTACTGGGTGAATCCGCTGCCCGGCGCGAGCTTCGGACTCAACCATTTCTTCAGCTACATCGCCCAGGCGATGGTCGCGGCATTCGACCAGAGTTCGCTCGACAATCTGCTCCAGCTTTTGAAGACCGCTGGCGACAACACGCCATGCCATCGCTGACCGCTCCGGTCCAGATCCTCTGCTACTTCTTCGTGCAGGCGCTGCTGGGCGTGGCATCGGCGATTCTCTTCCTCATCAATTGCTCTTCGTTCATCCTCTACGGCGTCACGGCGCTCTTCGGTCCGGTCTTCATTCCGCTGCTGATGACCAGGACATTCCGAGGGAAGTTCTTCCACTTCCTCGACGTGCTGCTCAGCTTCGCGATGATCCGCGCCGTGGCCGCCGCCTTCATCTTCGTGTGGGCCGGTTTTCTGAATACCTTCATTCAGCAAACCTTCAACGGAACCTACTCGATGGAGATGTGGCTGGCGAATCTGATTCCCTGCACGATGGTCTTCATCGCCTTCATCATCAACATGCTCTTTATCCCGAGCATGACGCAGGCGATCTTCGGCGGCACGGCAGGCATGGCCGACAGCGTCTCCAAGGTCGGCGGAGCGGTTGCTTCCATCGCCATGATGGCCGGATGAGGAGGACGCCATGTGGACCTATCTCTTCAGCTTTCTGCTCTTTCGCCGGCTCAGGCTTATCGAAGCCCATTCGGTACGTGCTCGCGGTGCTCTTGATCGGCCTCATTCATCGTGGTCCTGATCTACACCGCGGGCCTGTTTCTCACCCTTGAAGAAAGGACAAGTGCCTCCCATGTCCACACGCACAGCTCCTACTGAAGCGCCGCTCACGCCCGCGCAATCGCTGCTCGTTGACCACATCGGCAACGAGGTCTATGCGTCGCACTATGCCGAGCGGAAAGCCTACCGGCTCATCCTCGCCTGTGGCACGGTCATGCTGCTCGCTTCGCTCGGCATGAACCTGATCGCTGGCGCGCCGCCCGATTGCGAATCGCTACATCCGCATCGACGAGATGGGCCGCGCCCAGGCGATCCAGTACAGCGACCTGAACTACAGCCCGCGCGAGGGCGAAGTCCGCACCTATCTGACCGATTGGGCGAACTACCGCTACACGGTCAACCGGGACGTAATCGCCAAGAAATACCCGCTCAACTACTACTTTCTCTCGCAGGCATTGGCGTCGCGCCTGATGGGCGAAGACAACGCCAACCACCTCGTCTCTCAGGTCACGGCAGGCCAGATCGAAGCGAGCGACGTGCAGGTCCAGAACGTGACCATCACGTCCATGTCCGAGGAGATGGTCCAGGGCGCACGCATTGCCCGTGGAACGGCCCTGATGGCGGTTGATCGGTTCTACTCGGCAGAGAATTCGCACGAGCCGCGCACGGAGCATTGGCTGCTCAGCATCACCTACTACCTGAACCCGAAACAGGTCAGCGATCAGGCCCGTGTTTATCCGCAATACGAGTTCATCAATCCGCTGGGATTGACCATCACCGAGTTCCACGAAAACCGCGTCTCTGTCGATGCGCATCAATCCAGACGCAGCAGCGGGAGCAGCGCGATGAGCTTCGACCTGATTCTGCCGTTCTTTCCCGAGGAGTTGCGCGAGCTTCTGCTCGATCCATCGATCTCCGATCTGATGATCAATGGGACGAGCGGAGTCTTTGCAGACCGCAATGGCGTCGTCGAGCAAATCGAACTCACGCAGCCGTTCACGAACGAACGCTTGCAGGCCGCCATTGAGCGCGTCGCGCGCATCCTCGGGCAGGACCTGACGACGCAGAATCCGATCCTCAATACGCGCTTGCCCGATGGCTCGCGCGTGGCCGTTGTCGGCTCGCCTTCTTCGATCAACGGGCCGACCTTTACCGTGCGCAAATTCAACCGCTGGTTTACCTCGGATGAACTGGTCGCAGTCGGGCAGCTTGCCCGCCAATGTCCGGGATGCGGTTGTGCAGCTGATCGAAGAACGGAAGAACGGCATCATTGCCGGTGGAACCGGCTCGGGAAAGACCACGCTGATGAAGGCGCTGCTCGATCATGTTCCGCTCCGTGAGCGGCTGATCGTGATCGAGCAGCCAGCCGAGTTGAAGGTTGCCCATCCCAATGCCGTTCGCTGGGAGGCAGTCGCGGCGATTCCCGGTCAGGTTGCCGTCACTCCAAGCCAGCTTGTAGCCGCTGCTTTGCGGCATCGTCCCGACCGCATCATCATGGGCGAAATCCGCGACGAATGCGGCTATGACCTGTTGCAGGCCATGAACACCGGCCACGGCGGAACGCTCTCGACATTGCACGCGGATTCCGCCCTCGATGCGCTCGACAGGCTGGCGGATATGGCGCTCAGCGCCCGGACCAATCTCGACCAGCAATTCATCCGGTCACAGACCGGAAAGGCAGTGGATTTTGTTCTCTACTGCGAACGCGATTCCACGGGCCGACGCCGGGTGCGCGAGCTGATCACCGTGAGTGGATACAGCCACGCGGACCAGTGCTTCGTGACGGAGGAAATCTACCGGGCTTCCTCCACGGCGGCGGCATAGATTGCAGCGCGGATTGCAGGATGGAACGCGAATCGGAGGAGCGGCGATGCAAAGCCTTCTTGGGCACGGTGAAGCAAACGGAATCACGCCCTTGTTGTGCGCTCTTGAGCGTGACCACGCCGAGTGGAAGACACGCGATACCGGGTGCGAGATGCGGCTCTTTGTCCCGAGGTCAGGCGCGAGAAGTGTGGATCTGGTTTGCCGGGGAATGGCATCGCCAGGAAGCGGGAGCAGCATTGTTCTTGAAGCGTGTCTCCCAGTTCCATTCCTCACTAGCTCGGTCACTGCTTCGGGGCCTTTGCGACGCCCTGCGGCACTGCGCCGTTCTGCTTTCCGGACTCCTCTCCCAGAGCAAGTCTGGGCCCCTGCTCCAGAATGCACGGCTTGGCGCTTGGGAGTCGCGCCCACTCGCATAGCTTCGCAAGGTGTGACCCGAGCAGATCGGGAATTCAAAAACGGAGACACGAAAATGTATCAGAACAAAGCTATCCTCATCGGCTTCCTCGGCGGCGACGCCGAAGTTCGCACCGGCAAGAACAACCAGAAGTTCACCACCCTCTCACTCGCAACCAAGACCTCTTACAAGGACAAAGAGTCCGGCGAATACATCTCGCACACCGAGTGGCATCGCTGCATCGTCTTCGGCAAACTCGGCGAGTTCGCGGCCACGCTCAAGAAGGGCGCGCACATCCAGATCGAGGGCGAGATTCGCCACACCGAGTACACGCCCAAGAAGGCGAAGAAGCCGGTCCGCACCGACTCGATTCGCGTCAACTCCATCCTCAAGCTCGACCGCGCGGAGAAGGCCGCCGCGGAAGAGCAGGAAGCCAACGAGGAGTTGCCCTTCGACGAAGCGGCCGAGTAGGCCGCTCTCCCTCACGGTGAAAGCCCGGCATCGTCCGGGCTTTCCTACTGGAAACGTCCCGTGGAATCGCGTTCTTGAGAGGTCAGCTTATGAACCGAATTGCCGCCAACTTCCTCACCCGTTCCTTCGCTTCGTGCGAAACGATTGCGCTCCTGCTGCGCCGGGAAGATGCGCCCCGGCCACAGCAGCGCGTGGTAACGGTTGAACAGGTTCTCGCGCCGCGCTATATGGCATGGCTCAACTTCGAGAATGACAACGGCGCGAACATCTATGTCTCCGCCAATCCGCTTGCGTCCCGGCAGCCGCAAGCGCACCAAGGAGTGCATCGCATCCGTCCGCCACATCTATATAGATATTGATGACGACGGCGACGCCCGGCTCGCTGCGCTGCGGGCGTCGGATCTGGTTCCCACGCCGACCGCGATCATCTCGACTTCGCCGGGCAAATACCAGGCGCTCTGGCGGGTCGCCGGCTTCGACTTCGAGCGGCAGGAACAGACGCTCAAGCTGATCGCCCAGGCCTTCGGCGGCGATCCCGCTTGCACCGACCGAAACCGGGTGCTGCGCGTCCCCGGTTTCCTCAACCGGAAGTATTCTCCCGCGCATCCTGTCGCGGTCGAATACCCAGCCGATGCGATCTACGGTCCAGCCGATTTTCGGCTTGAGAATATCGAGGGCTCTTCCGTGCTGCCGCTCTGCGGAAACGCACGGAAGAACCGCCCATTGCTCCGTCGAAGCACTCCCATTCCGAAGACGACTGGGCCTGGGTTTGCGCGCGGCTTGCCCACGATATGGACGCCGCGAAACTGACGCGCGAACTTGCTTCACGCCGCGCCGATAAATCCGATCCTCTCTACTACGCCCAACGCACCGTCGATGTCGCCTCGGCCCGCCTTTGGCTGGCCGATGGCATTCCCATCGACGACATAATCACCATGCTTGAAGTCCGCCGCCGCTTCGAGATTCCCGCCGCACTTTGCTCCGCTCGTGCGCGGGAGATTGCGGCCACCGCACAACGCATGATTGCCCGTCGAAAGACGGCCTGATTCCACAGCCCAAAGGAGACCGATATGCCACTGCTTGAAGTCACACAAACCCGCCACATCAGCGCATCCATTCGGTTGACTGATACGACCGCATTGCAGGTCGATCAGTATGCCGCATTCATCCACGCTTCCGCCGACGATGTCGTCGAGCAGGCGCTTGCCTATGTCTTCTCGAAAGACCGCGACTTTCAGGAGTTCCTAAGTCACTCCTGAAGCGCAGCGCATCACGCCGACTCTGCGCATCCGTCGCGCGCCTGCTCATCGTCGAGCAGCCGCTGAAGCGCCTTCAAAGCCTGCATCGAAAGCGGCAGTCGCAGTGGGAGCGAAGGCATGATTTGCCTTCGCTTTCCTGCCCGGACCACTGCGGCGCTGCGCGCCGGAAGAATTTTCGATACTCCACCCCTCATAGGGAACTGATAAGCTGCCCTACGGGAACTAATTGGTTACTGACTGAGGAGTTGACAGATATGCGAAATCGTGGGAACTCATAAGTTCCACGCGATTCGCGACAGAAAGCAGGTTATCTATGCCGATTCTGGCATCAGAAATGCAACGCCGGCAGCGCGCCGGTTAAAGGGCGCGAAAGCCGCAACCATCACGCTCAACACCAAGCTCAACCGCAACGAGTATTGCTGAGGTCGAGCGCCATTGCGGATTCGCTAGGGAATAGACTTCGGCGAGTGGCTGCGCGGTCTGGTGCATGCGCGAAGTGCGCGGCAGACTCCAGGAATGCAATCGACCTGGCTTTGATGGGAGAAATCGCGGCACTCCGGCTTCTGCTCATCAACACACTTGAACCGCTTTTGCGCGGCGACAAGATGACCGCGGATCAGTTCAAGGAGATGCTTCGCTACGTGAAGGCGAACAAGCGCAAGGCGGCGGAGGACACTCTCGCCAGCTATGCGGAAAGGAGCACGGAACAGCTATGAATACGACGCATTGGGGACGCAAGGAAACAATCGTTACGCCGCCGCAGGCTCCCATCTATAGCTATGCGGCCATCACGCTGGCGCTGATTCTGACCGCTGTATTTCTGCGCATCTATATAGGTGCGTTCATGCCGCCGCTCGAACGCTACGACCTCTGGCCGTACATTCAGTCCGGCGCACTGGCCGGACTGAAGCAGACCGGCCAGTACCAGCTTCTCGACGTTTCGGATGACCATCTCCATGCGCATCCTGCCGCCTCTGCCGATGTGGAGCCGGGCGTGACCACGATAGAATTTGCGCGGCCGCTGCCACTTCAGTTGACCAGGAGCGCCCGCGCCGCCGGGCTGGTTTACCTCTATCGCGGACCGAAAACTGTCTACCGCAATGGCCCGCTTCATGCCTATCTTCAGCAGTTCGTCTATGGCGGGCACAGCGTCGCCGGAGTCTTCCGCTGGCCGCTGCTCGCCGGGCTTGTCGTGCTCTTGGGCGTGCTCCCGTTTGCCGCGCGCAAAGATGTGGATCGGTTCCGGGAAATGAAGTACGGACGCCTGCTCAAAGGCCCGGTTCGCGTGACTCCAACCGGATTCAATCGCGCCGTGAAGGGCGATGGCGTTGGCTTCAGAACCATCGAATCGAAGAAGCTCATGCGCATTCCCCGGCTCGCCGAAGGGCAGCACATCGAGCTGATGGGCGACACCGGCGCGGGCAAGACCCGGCTCATCATGCAGATACTCATGCAGATCAAAGAACGGGGTCATTCGGCCATCGTCTACGATCCGGCCTGCGAGTTCGTTCAGCGGTTCTATGACAGCAAGAACGGCGACATCATTCTGAATCCTCTGGACGCCCGCTGCCCCTACTGGGGGCCGTCCGAGGAGTTGCGCCGCCGCGCCGAAGCAAAGGCGATTGCAGCCTCGCTCTATCAGCCGACCACGGACAAGAAGGGCGAGTTCTTTACCGAGACGCCGCAGAAAATCTTCGCGCATCTGCTGACCTTCGGCCCCTCGCCCGAGGAGCTTGTCGAGTGGATGGCCAACCCCGACGAGATCGACCGCCGCGTCCAGAATACCGAGATGGCGACGATGATTGCCAAGGGCGCGCAGCAGCAGCGCAACGGCGTATTGGCCTCGCTCGGCCTGATCGCCGACAGCCTGCGGATGCTGCCGCGCAAAGACAAAACCCGGAATCATTGGAGCGCCACCGAGTGGTCCGAGAACCGGAAGGGCTGGATCTTTCTGACCTCGAAACCCAGCGAGCGCGAGGCGTTGCGCCCGCTGCACAGCCTGTGGATTGATCTGCTGGTTTTGCGGCTGCTCAATGAGCCGAAGGAAGGCCAGCATCCGGTCTGGTTTGTGCTGGACGAGTTGGCCAGCTTGCAACGTCTGCCGCAACTCCACACCGCCATCACCGAGAACCGCAAATCGAAAAATCCGATTGTGCTGGGCTTCCAGGGAAAGGCGCAGCTTGAGTACATCTACGGCCACATGGCCGAGGTCATGCTCTCGCAGCCAGCCACGAAAATCTTCCTGAAAACCACCGAGCCGAAGGCCGCCGAGTGGGTATCGAGCGCCATCGGCAAAGTGGAGATTGAGCGGATGCGGCAGACGCATTTCGACGGCAGCCGCACGGGGAAAAACTTCACGCTGGAGCGCCAGGTCGAGCCGCTGGTGATGGACTCGGAAATCTCCGGCCTGCCCGACCGGCACGCCTACCTCAAGCTCGGCAACTACGTCGCCTGCTTCTCATTTGCCTACCACGACATCCCGGCAACGCAACCGGCTTTCGTGCCGCGCCCGCTCGACGACGATGAACTCGGCTTCGACCCGAAGACGCTGGCGAAGAAACCGGCAGAGCCAGAGGCCATCGAAGAAAGCGCCGAAGCCATCCAGAGCGGCTTTTCATTGGGAGACTGACCATGCTGAAAATCTCGAAAGCCCTTTCCGCAGGCAAACTCGAAAACTACCACAAGCAGGAATTCACTTCGCCGGACCAGAGTTACTGGAGCCAGGGGCAGACCGTGCAGGGCGAATGGCAGGGTCAGCTTGCCGAGAAATACGGCCTCGCCGGAGCCGTCAGACGCCGATGAGTTTCACCGGCTCTCGGAAGGTCAGCACCCGCAGACCGGCGAGCAACTTGTCCAGCATCGGCAGTCCTTCGAGTACCAGGACGCCAATGGAAAGACAATCAAATCCGTCGAGCATCGCGCCGGATGGGATGCGACCTTCAGTGCGCCGAAGTCGGTTTCGCTGACCGCTCTTGTTGGCGGCGACAGCCGGGTCCGCGAGGCTCACCGCATGGCGGTCACGACCGCTCTCGGCGAGTTGGAGCGGTACACGCAGGCGCGGATCGGCGGCAATCATCCCGCCGAGTCCACCGGCCAATTCATCGTCGCAAAATTCGAGCACGACACATCGCGGCCCGTCGATGGCTACGCCGCGCCGCAGCTTCATACCCATGCCGTCATCTTCAATGTCACTGAGCGCGCGCGACGGAACGACACGGGCGCTCCAGCCGCAGAGCCTCTTCGAGTCGCAGCAGTTCGCCACTGCCGTCTACCAGTCGGAGTTGACCTTCCGGTTGCGCGAACTTCGGCTACGAGATCGCGCCCGGCAGAAGCGGCGCGCCGGAGATCAAAGGATATTCGCAGGAGTATCTTGACGCTTCAAGCCAGCGCCAGAATCAGATCCTCGCGCACATGCAGCAGAATGGTCTCTCCGGCTACGAGGCGGCGGAGATCGCCGCCCATGCCACGCGCGACAAGAAGCAGATTCAGTCGCCCGCCGAGGTGCTCGCGGCGCACCGCAAGCTGGCCGCCGAGTTCGGCAATCAGCCGAATCAGGTTGTGGCCGCGGCGCGTGAGCGAGCCAGAAGAAATCGACCGAGCGCGCTCCCGAGAAGACGCAGAAGGCCGCGCAGGAAGCCGTGACCTTTGCCCGCGAACGCAGCTTCGAGCGCGAGGCTGTCACCGATGAGCGCGCCCTCTTCCGCGATGCCTTGCGGCGCGGCATGGGCGAAACCACCTACGCCCAGGTTCGCGCGAGCGTCGAACAGCGTCTGGCCTCCGGCGAGTTTCAGCTTGTCGCCGGGACGAAGCACGGTTCCGCGCGGCAGTTCACCACGGCGGAAACCATCCATGCTGAGAAGGAAATCCTGCGGCAGATGCGCCAGGGGCAAGGCCGGGCCGACCAGATCATGCCTGTTCAGCAGGCCGTGGCGCATACCGCCCAATATCCGATTCTCAATTCCTCGCAACGCTCGGCGGCGGAAGAGATTCTGACCTCGCGCGATAGAATCCAGGGCTTGCAAGGAAGCGCCGGCGTGGGAAAGACCACGGCGCTCAAAACCGTGCGCGAGGCCGCCGAGCAGCGCGGGATGATTGTCGAGGGCTTCGCCCCGACCTCCCGCGCCGCGCATCAACTCCGCGATGCCGGCATCAATGCCGATACGCTGCAAGGCTTCCTCGCCCGGCAGAAGCAGCCGACCCCGGAACGCCACCTATATATGGTGGATGAATCGAGCCTCGCCAGCACCAAACAGGTGCGCGATTTCCTCGCCAAACTCGATCCTGGCGACCGGGTTCTCTTCATCGGCGACACGCGCCAGCATCAGGGCGTCGAAGCCGGGAAACCCTTCGAGCAGTTGGTCGATGCCGGAATGAAAACGGCGCAAGCTTGACCAGATCGTCCGCCAGAAAGACCCGGAGTTGCTGCGCGCCGTCGAGCATCTATCGCGTGGCGAAGTTGCCGAAGGCGTCGCGCTTCTCGAACAGCAGGGCCGCGTCACGGAGATTGCCGACCCTGAAAAGCGCATCGCCTCGATTGCCCGGAACTATGCCGACAATCCGGCCAATACCATCATCGTTTCTCCCGACAATGCTTCGCGCCGCGCGATCAATCAGGCGGTCCGCTCGGAGTTGCAGGAACGCGGCATCGTCGAATCCGAGAACCACTCGATGCGCGTGCTTGCGCCGCGCTCCGACATGACCGGCGCTGACCGGGCCTGGGCCGCGCGCTATGAGGTCGGCGACGTGCTCCACTACCAGCGCGGCAGCAAGACCCTCGGCATCGAGCGCGCAGCTATGCGCGAGTGGTTTCGACCGATCCAAAAGCGAATCTTCTGACCGTCGAGAAGCCGGACGGCGAGCAGGTCACCTACGATCCGGCCCGGCTGCACGGCATCTCCGCCTACCGCGAGATCGAACGCGAATTTGCCGTTGGGCGACCGCCTGCAATTCACCGCGCCGAACCGTGAACTTGGGCGTCGCCAACCGCGACCTTGGAACCATCCAGCAGATCGGCGAGAACGGCAAAATGACTGTCCGCATGGACGGCGGCAAAGACAGGGCGGTCACCTTTGATCCGGCGGAGATGCGGCACTTCGATCACGGCTACGCCGTGACCTCGCACAGTTCGCAGGGACTCACCTCGGAGCGCGTTCTGGTCAACATGGACACCAATGTTCACCCGGAACTCATCAACACCCGCTTTGCCTACGTCTCTGTCTCCCGCGCCTCGCAGGACGCGCAGATTTATACCAACGATGCCGCCACGCTCGCCGAAAGCCTCAGCCGCGACGTGACCAAAGCGTCGGCGATTGACTTGCCAAAGCTCAAAATCCGGTTGCGAAGGTTGGATTGGAGCAGGCTGCGGCGGCGTTAACAAAGATACCTGCCGCTGGGATTGGGTTAGGGTTATGAGGTTTACGAGATCGTCTCAATACGCCATTCATCGTGAACAAGGAATGGCGTATTGAGATTCGTTGGTGTCGCCTGATCGAAGCAGCCACACTTGGATCAGGCGACTTCAGCCTATTGCGGAAGGTCAATTTTGGAAAGACATTTCCAGTTCCACCCCGGTGTAATTGACGTGGGGTACAAGCTGACGATTTGGGCCTTGCTCAAAATGGACCAGGCCATATCGCTCCATCGTCCGCAAGGTTCGGGACAGGTTGGATGTCGCTCTTCCCGACCTTTCCGCCAGTTCGTTGAGGGATTGAGGGCTGGTCTCAAGAATGAGTTTGAGCAAATCCCGGTTCTGGTCAGAAAGCACTTGAGACAGCGTACCTAGAGATTCAAACCAAATCTTAGGCTCGTCTCTTGCCGGGACATATTCTCCCTTTGCGATTGCCAGCGTCCTCTTTTTGTAGGCTTCCCGCGAAGCAATTCCAACTTTCAGAGCCTTCATGGCGCTGTGCTCCTTTCTGTCAAGATCGACTCAACTTCTTTCCAAAAATCTGCCAGCAACGACATTGCATCCTTGTAGTCGTAAAAGCGGACTCTCTTGCCCTTATGCTTGTGGTCGTATTCGATGCGGGTGCGGGCACCGGGTCCCGCTCCTTCTCGGATGGGATGAGCGTTGTCAAAGCCCAACAGTCGTTCTCCGTGGCCATCGTGCAGCGTCAGCGAGTAATCCAAACCATGTGGTTTCTCCGGTAGGGCAGGAACCCGTTTTACCTCGAACTTGACCCAGAAATTTCCCTCCACCACGAATGTCTCTCCATCCAGCAAAAGAAGCGTATCGAGACTGGAATCATGGTCCATTGATCTACACATTATCATCCGGTGATAACAAAGTCAAGAGCCATACGAGGCTGGAGCATATTCACTCATTCCATAACAATTTGTTGCCATGCTGAGGACTCATCGGAACCTTTCGGAAGAACACTCGGGGAAGAATACAATTGCTCATTTGTTTGCTTGCGGGAAGGCGGCGCTGCCCCTTCCCCCGCTGCGACCGCCGATAGATCCGGCGTTCTTCGCTTCCCATCCATACGGGGCCGTTCCCGCCCCGTAACGCCCCACCCCAAGAACAATGCGGTGCAGCCTTCGGCTGGACCTCCGGTTCGACATTCATTTCCCGGCGAACTCTCGGGCTCCGTTCGGCTCCTTCTGTCAACTCCGCTTGTGCAGCTCCGCGCGGCATAAAAGCCGCCGTGCTCGCTTCCGCGCCCCTTGCGGGCTTCGGGAGTTGACAGCGCCTCTCTGCGCCCAATTCGCCAGTCATGAAATGAATGTCTTTTTTTAGCCCTCCCAGGGCTGAAAAACGGCAAATCCCACTCCGAAGGAGCCGAACATCATGACTTACGCCAACAGCAACACAGCCACCACCGCGCCGCACAGCAACAATGCGGCGCTCCGCAGCGAATCCCCTTACCAGCAGCGCACAACGCAGCGCGACAACCCCACGCAGCAACTCATCAAGCAAGCCGTGGATTACCTGCTCCAGCAACTTGAAGCGGGCAAGAGCGAAACACTAACCGCGTATCTTGCGGCGATGGCCCGTTTCCATGCGTACAGCTTCGGGAACATCTTAAGCATTGCGAGACAGCGCCCGACAGCAACCCGCGTTGCCGGGTTCCATACGTGGAAGGAGTTGGGCCGGTTTGTAAAGCGCGGCGAGAAAGGAATTCAGATTCTCGCCCCGATGGTAGGACACCGCCGCAGGAAAGACGATGCCGACCGCAACCGCACACAGGACGACAGCGGCAAGCACGCGCCTATATTGATCGGCTTCCGCGCGGTCTACGTTTTCGATGTGGCGCAGACCGAGGGCGCAGGGCTTCCAGAGTTCGAGCACAACATTACCGGCGAAGTGGGCGAACACCGCGAGCGCCTGATTGCTTTTCTCGACACGCAGAATATCGCGCTTGAGTACAACGAAAATATTGCTCCCGCTCTTGGCGTCAGCTACGGCGGAAAGATTGCCATCCTTCCAGGCCAATCGCCCGCTGAAACTCTGGTTTGTTTGGTCCATGAAACGGCGCATGAACTTTTGCATAAAAGTGACCGCCGCACCATGACCACCGCCACCGTGCGTGAGACGGAAGCCGAGGCCGTGGCCTTTATCGTGGGCCAAGCTATCGGCCTTGAGATGGGCCGAGCCTCTTCGGACTACATCCAGATGTACGCAGGAAACGCGGCGCTTTTAGCTGAAAGCCTCGAAGTCATCCAGCGCACATCGGCGGTCATTCTCGACGCGATCGCCGGAGAGCCGACCGGACGATTGACCGTCGCCTCTGCCACAACGCAAGAGACGCCGGACGAAATGGCGGAGGTAGCGTAATGAAAACCATCCTTCGCATTTTGGAGCGGGCCGGAGACTACCGGCCCACGCTCTACCTCAAGATCGAGAATCTGCCCTTCATGGCACTTGTCATCGAAGCCACGCCGGAGCCGGGGCCGACCGGACTGCCCGCAATCTCGATTGCGCACTATGGCGAACAGAACGGCGACTTGATGCGCGACCCGGAGATGTGCTTCGAGTTGGCAAAGCCGCCACTCTGCGAGGTGTCATTATCGAGTTTCTATTTTCGGAATGACTATCTCGGAGTCGAGCAGTATTCGCGCTATCGGGACGGCGAGAACTATGTTTTCGTGCCCGACCTCCACCGTCAGCATGAAACCTTTGCGCGGCAGTGGGACCGCAATCTTCGCAGTCAGGGTTTTCTCGAAGCCTTTACGGACAAGTCGATTCGCGGCTAGTCCGCTCCCTGCGGAGCGGACCCACGCCCGACGTGTCCCCGCTCCGCGCGCCCTCACCCTTCAACCGCTCGAAAGGAGCAATGAATCATGGAAACGACCGTTATCAATGCCACCGAATACCGCGAGCTTCCACTCGCTCTGCTCAATGAATCGAAGACCAATCCCCGCCGCGTCTTTGACGAGACGAGCCTCAAAGAACTGGCAGCATCAATTCGCAGCCAGGGAGTGCTCTCGCCCTTGCTTGTCCGGCCACTCACCGAAAACGGCTTTGAGATCGTGGCCGGTGCGCGGCGTTATCGCGCCGCGCAGATGGCCGAAGCCGTCACCGTGCCGGTGCGTATCAAGCAGATGAGCGACGCTGAAGTGTTGGAGGCGCAGCTTGTGGAGAACCTGATTCGCGCTGAGATTCACCCGATGGAAGAGGCCGAGGGCTTCGCACGGCTTCTGGCATTGGAGGAACCGAAGTACAGCATTGAACAGCTTGGCGCGCGTGTTGGAAAATCAGCCGCGTTCATCGCTTCGCGCCTCAAGCTGGTTGACCTTGTGCCCACCGCCGTCGATGCCTTCTACGCCAATGAGATTGGCGTAGGCCATGCGCTGCTACTGGCGAAGCTGCCCGCCGACCAGCAGGAGCAGGCGCTTTCAGCTTGCTTCAAGGAAGCATACAACAGCGGGGGAGCAACACCTATCCGAGCTGACGAATTCAACGCGGGAAACGACAACGACGCAAACAGAGAATCCCTCTGCAAAGCCGACGCGTGGTGTGGTTTTGGAATTTGCGACAAGATTGCGACAAAGTCGCGGAAGGGAGGAGCTTCTAAGTGATTGATTTAATT
>CAWCWQ010000120.1:0-6823 GCA_963799145.1 uncultured Acidobacteriaceae bacterium
GCTTCTCTACCTCGAAGAGCCAACGCATACCGCAGTGCTTGTGGATGTGATGACCGGGTTGAGGGTGGGAGAACTGCTGGCGCTGAAGTGGCAGGACATCGATTTCGAGAAGTTTGAAATCAGTGTCACGCGGTCGATCTCGCTTCAGCACGTTGGCGAATGCAAAACGGAAGCGTCACGCAAACCCGTACCGCTGGATTCTCGCCTTGCGGAAGCGTTGTGGCGCTGGCGGAACCTTTGCGCATATCCGCGCCCTGAGGACTGGGTCTTTGCCAGTCCTCATACAAACGGAGTGCAACCGTACTGGCCGGGAACGCTCAACCGCTGGCACCTGCAACCGGCAGTGAAGGCTGCTGGAATTCAGGGCCGGATCGGCTGGCACACTTTCCGGCGCACCTATGCCACTCTTCTCAAGGCGAATGGGGAGGATGTGAAGACTGTGCAGGAACTATTGCGACACGCAAACAGCTTGGTGACGATGAATCTTTACGCGCAAGCGGTCACGGAAGTGAAGCGTAATGCACAAAGCCGCCTCGTCAGCATGTTGCTCGACGAAAACCCTCAAAACGAGAGCCCCGCTGTTATTGGAACAAAACGGACGTACGAAAAAATCATTCGAATCGCGTAAGTTATTGAATTGATTGGCGTCCCCGACGGGATTTGAACCCGTGTTATCGCCGTGAAAGGGCGGTGTCCTAGGCCGGGCTAGACGACGGGGACGCTGGGAGGGCTCGGCGCTCCCCGGGTTGGCCGAGCGCGCCCTCTTGAAGGCTACCAACCTTGGAGGGCCGTGTCAAAGAGACCAGGTCTTGCTTGCGCCGCCATCGCGCGAAGCGCAGAATGGAGCCGTGCGAACAGGAACGCGAGTAACGGCATTGGCCATTTCGATTCTGTGCGTGTGCTTGGCCGGGATGGCGCAATATCGGGATCGGGACACCCGCGGCGCGCCAAAGACATCGGCGACCGCCCCACCGCCGGAGATGCGGATCGACATCAATCACGCCAGCGTGGATGACCTGCTGAAGGTTCCCGGCATGACTCGCAGTTGGGCCGGACGCATCGTTCGTTTCAGGCCATACCGCGCCAAGCAGGATCTGCTGGAAGGCGGTGTTGTGACCGGCGAGGTCTACGACCGCATCAAGGATTATGTGATTGCGCATCGTGACCAGCGATAGGTCTTCCATTTTGAAGCGGCCGCCGCAAGCGGCAGGATGCCCGCAGCGGCCATGAGAAGCCGCAGCGCAGGGACCACATAAGCCCATAAGTTGAGGGAGCTATCCCGCTCTGGGCGCGAGGATTCACCGCGGCGGCGAGGCGAAGGCTGGGCGCCCATCAGCTCCCTCTACACGGGAAGACGTCTTAGACCGCCTCGCCCGGCTCCGGCGCGGGCGCATCCCCGCGCCTGAGCAGCCTGCTCAGGATCACGTAAAGCACAGGAATGAAGAACAGGTTGAGGACCGTCGAGAGCAACATGCCGCCTACGATGGTGGTTCCCACGGAGCGGCGTCCCTGAGCTCCCGCGCCGGTGGCGAAGACCAGCGGGAGAATGCCGAGGATGAAGGCAAACGAGGTCATCAGAATCGGCCGCAGCCGCAGTTCGCCGGCCTCGGCGGCCGCATCGGCAATGGACCGCCCCTTGCGGCGCAATTGCTCGGCAAACTCGACGATAAGAATCGAGTTCTTGGCCGAGAGGCCGATGAGCATCACCAGGCCGATCTGGCAGTAGACGTCGTTGGCCAGCCCCCGCGCCCACACCAGTCCGAGCGCGCCCAGCACCGCCATGGGCACGGCCAGCAGGATGATGAAGGGCAGCGCAAAGCTCTCGTACTGCGCCGAGAGGGTGAGATAGACGACCAGAATTCCCAGGCCGAAGATGATGAGCGCCTTGCCGCTGGATTCGATCTCGTCCAGGGTCAATCCGGTCCACTCGAACTTCATGCCCGGCATCATGTTCTGTTTCGCCAGATCCTCCATCGCAGCCAGCCCCTGGCCGGAGCTGTAGCCCGCCGCGGGAGAGCCGTCGATCTCCACCGCGCGGAACAAGTCGTAGTGCGTAATCACCGGCGGGCCGGAGCTTTCCACAACGGTGACCAGATTGTCTAGCGGGACCATCTGGCCGGAGTCGGAGCGCACATAGTAATTATGCAGATCCTTCGCAGTCATACGGAAGGGCTGGTCGGCCTGCACAAAGACGCGATAGGTGCGGTTATTGAAGTCGAAGTCGTTGATGTACTCCGAGCCCATGAAGACGCTCAGCGTGGTGGTGATCTGCGAGAGCGGCACGCTCAGAGCCTTGGCCTTCTCGCGATCGATGGTCACAAGCACCTGCGGATCGTTGGCCGAAAAGCTGGTGTAGAGGCCGGCAAGATCCTTGCGCGCGCGGCTTCCCCCCACCATCTGGTGCGCAATACGATCCAGATCCGAGAGCGTGTTGACGCCAGTGTCCTGAAGCATGAATTGGAAGCCGCCAAAGCTGCCCACGCCGTTGACGGCGGGCGGCTGAAAGGCCAGCACGATCCCTCCGTCGGGAGCAATCATCAAGTAGCCGAAGTTCTTGTTGAGGCCGGCGACGATTTCCGCGGCGGAATGGCCTTTCGCCCGGCGCTGGCTGGCAGGCGTGGTGCTGACGAACATCATGCCGGCGTTGGACGCGCCGCCGGCCAGCGAGAATCCCATCACGGAGAATGCGCTGCTGATGTCGTGATTCTGAAAGAGAATTGCCTGCGCGCGATCGGCAAGAGAAGTGGTATAAGCCAGCGACGAGCCCGGCGGCGCCTGCACCACAACCATCAGGAACTCCTGGTCTTCCTGCGGAAGGAAGCCGGTGGGGACGTGCTGGTATGTGTACACGGTGGCAGCCATGCCCGCGAAGAAGAGGACCACTAGCGCGTAGCGCAGCTTCAGCGCAAGATGAATCGATTTGGCGTAGGTAGCGCTCAGCCAGGTGACCTGGCGGTCGGTGGAGTGAATGAATGCGGCGAAGGCGCGCGATAGGGGGCCGATGCGCAAGAAGTCCAACTGCCTGGGCCGAGCCTCTTCGCCGCGCAGGAACAAGGCCGAGAGCGCCGGAGAAAGGGTGAGAGCATTGAAGGCGGAGATGGCGATGGCGAAGGCAATCGTCAGCGAAAACTGACGGTAGAGAATGCCCACTGTGCCGGGAAAAAACGAGACGGGAACGAAGACCGCAATCAGCACCAGCGAAGTGGCGATGACCGCGCTGGTCACCTCACCCATGGCCCGCGAGGTAGCCTCACGCGCCTTGGAGTGTTCCATGGCGATGTGGCGCTGCACATTCTCGATGACCACAATGGCGTCGTCGACCACCAGGCCCGTGGCCAGCGTGATGCCGAAGAGCGTGAGCGAGTTGATCGAGAAGCCGAAGAGCTTGACGAAGGCGAAGGTGCCGATCAGCGAGACCGGAATGGTGACGGCGGGGATGATGGTGGCGCGCCAGTCGAGCAGGAAGAGGAAGATGACCGTGATGACGATGAAGATGGCCAGCCCCAGCGTGACCAGCACCTCGCGGATGGAGTGGCCGACGACCGTTGTCGAGTCAAAGGCGACCGCGTACTCCAGTCCGGGTGGAAAGGACTTCTTCAGATCCTCGAGCGTGGCCTTCACGCGAGTGTCCACGTCCAGGGCATTCGCGTTCGAGAGCTGCAGTACGCCAATGCCCATGGCTTCCTGGCCCGCGTACTTGAGAGTTGTGCTGTAATCCTCGGCGCCGACAACGGAGCGGCCCACATCCTTGAGCAGGACCAGGCCGTTCGGCGAGTTCTTGACGATGATCTTGTCAAACTCTTCCGGCGATGAAAGGCGGCCCACGACGCGAACCGGAATCTGGAAGGCCTGCTTTGAGTCGGAGGGCGGCTGGCCGAGCTGGCCGGCAGGAATCTCGACGTTTTGCTCGGCGAGCGCGTTTACAACGTCGCCGGCAGTGAGAGAGCGCTCGGCCAGGCGCGCCGGATCGAGCCAGATGCGCATCGCGTATTTGCGCTCGCCGAAGATCATCACGTCGCCCACGCCGGGCACGCGCTTGATGGCATCCTTCACATAGACATCGAGGTAATTGGAGATGAACTCCGGCGAATATCGGCCGTCGCGCGTAAAGAAGCCCGCGCCCAGCACGAAGTTGTTGTTGGACTTGGTGATGGTGATGCCAGTGGCGTTCACGGCCGCGGGCAGCCGTCCGGTCACGCTGGCCACGCGATTCTGCACGTCCACCGCGGCTATGTCCAGGTCGTAGCCGGTCTTGAAGGTCGCCGTGATTGCGCTTGTGCCGCTATTTGTGCTGGAAGAGCCGATGTAGCGCATGCCCTCGACGCCGTTGATGGCTTCTTCCAGCGGAATCGTGACTGCCTTTTCGACAGTATCGGCATTGGCGCCGACGTAATTGCACGAGACGGCAACTTCTGGCGGCGCCAGTGTCGGGTACATGGCAACAGGGAGGTTGGGAATGCACACCGCCCCGGCCAGAATGATCAGCAGCGCGCACACCGTCGCAAAAACAGGCCGATGAATAAAGAAATCTACAAACACGGGTTGCCTTCCTTGTTGCTTGCAATGAGCGCGAGGAACACCGCGCTGTGCCCGCCTCCGGCTCACTGCCAAAGGCCCATTCCGGCCTGTTTCTAGGCTCCAGGCAGAAGCATTACCGGCATCCCGTTCACCAGGAACTGCGTGCCGGAAACGATCACCCGGTCGCCCACTTTCAGCCCCGAGGAGACGGAATAGTTGTTGCCTACGGTTTCGCCCAGCGTAACCGGGGACTGGATGGCAAAAGTGCCGCCGTTCTGCTGCTTGGCCACGAAGACGAAGCTCTGTCCGCCCTGCCGTACAACCGCCAGCACCGGAACCACCGCCATCGGCGAGGTGCTCCAGATAACCCGCGCCTTGACCATTTGCGCGGTGCGCAGAATCTCCGGCGAGGCATGTACCGGAGCCTTCACCAGAATCCCCTGCAGCGTGCTATCTACCTGCGCCGACAGGAAGTCGATCGCCGTCTTCTCTAGCAGCTTGCCGTTCGTGTCCATCAGGTCCACTGCCAGCCCCTGGCGGACCTGGCTGGCGCGCTCGGTGGGAACGTAGATATAGGCCTCAAGGTCCTTGTTCTCATCCACCGTGGTCAGTGCCGCGGCCGAGGAGTTGGCCGGCGATGCCATGTCGCCCACATGCACCGGAATATCGCCCACCACGCCGTCGAACGGCGCGCGGATCGTGTAGTAGGCCAGCAGCTCTTCCTGCGTCTTGCGCAGTTGCACCGCCGACTCGTAATCCGCCTTGCTGTTGTCAAAGGCCTGCTGCGCCTGCTCGAAGACATCGCGACTGGTGATACCCGCCTCAAACAGCTTGCCCTGCCGCTCAATCTCCGACGTATTGTAGTCGTAGAGCGCCTTCTTCTGCCGCTCCGTGGCGCGCGCCGAATCCACCGTAGCCATTTGCTGCCGCGGATCGATCTCCATCAAGCGCTGCCCCGCCTTTACGTGGTCGCCGGAACGGACAAGAATCTGCGTAAGGACGCCGCTCACCTGGGGTAGCAAAGTGGCCGAACGGCGCGACTTGATGGTCGCCACATATTCGCTGCTCTGCGGCACCGGCGCCAGTGTCACCGCTGCTGTCTGCACCGGCATTGCCTGCATCCCGGCGGCCGCGGGCGCCGCCGGCTTATGCTCGCAGCCCACGGCCGCCAGCCCCGCCAGAACAAGACAACCTATTCCAACCATGCTTTTCAACCCGTTGATTCTCACTCGATCGTTCCTCTGTCCGGGCTCTTGCCGGCCGGAACTTCGCAGTTCCAGCCTCGGTCTGCCCTGTCCTTTGAGCCTATGTCTCCGGTTTGGGCCGGTACGATGGCGATGCCCTGCTGCGGGACCGCGCTGCGGCGCGGCTCCGGCTTCCGCAACGCCTGCTTGCGCGAAAAACCCCTGCCGGAGATTGCTACGCCATCCGGGGGGAACTCGTGCCAACAGAGCCTTTTGTTATATGACGCCTGGGGCAGGGCCATTGACGCAAAAAATCCGGCGCCGGGCGAGACGGCGCGCCGTTGACTAAGCCCTCGATGCCAGCTCGCGCGCATGTCTTGACTGCCCGCGCCATCCCAGTCTTCCAAAAGCGCCTTTTGCAATGCGCCGGATGCGAGATGTTGAATGGCTGTCAACCGGCGGCCCTCTACGTTACCCCGCCGAGCCCCGTCGCCGCCGCCTGCTCGTGCGCGTGGTAACTCGACCGCACCAGCGGCCCCGATTCCACATGGCGGAAGCCCATCTCGATCGCCTCGGCCTTCAGCTCGCCGAACTCGCGCGGCGTATAGAGCCGGGCCATGGGCAGGTGGTCGCGCGAGGGGCGAAGGTACTGCCCGATGGTCAGAATGTCGCAACCGGCCGCGGCCAGATCGCGGAAGACCTGAAGCAGTTCGGCGGTCTCCTCGCCCAGGCCCACCATCACGCCCGATTTGGTCAGCCCCGAGGGCCGCAGTTCTTTGGAGTAGCGCAACAACTCAAGACTCCGCTCATACCGCGCCCCGGAGCGCACTACCCGGTAAAGCCGCGGCACCGACTCAATGTTATGGTTCAGCACCTCGGGCCGCGCCTCCGCCACAAGCCGAATCGCCTCCCGGTTGCCCTGAAAGTCGGGGATGAGCACCTCGACCCGGCAATCGGGCGCCTGGCGGCGAATCTCTTCGATGACCAGTGCAAAGGCGCGCGCCCCGCCCAGCAGGTCGTCGTCGCGATTCACGCTGGTAATGACGGCGTGCCGCAGGCCCAGCGCGGCCACGGCCTCGGCCACGCGCCCCGGCTCGTCCGAGTCGATGGGCGCAAGCACC
>CAWCWQ010000121.1:0-11132 GCA_963799145.1 uncultured Acidobacteriaceae bacterium
AGAATGTATTGCAAATTCCAGCCTGTTTTTCTCGTAGCCCTTCCTGAGTAGCAGGAAGTTATAATGAGAGCGGACAGGGTGGGAGTCGAACCCACGGTACGGTTGCCCGTACGTCTGATTTCGAGTCAGGTGCCTTAAACCACTCAGCCACCTGTCCATTGTGCGATCGCGCGGAGTGCCAGTGTAGGGTAGAGGGGAGGGTGGAGGCAATTATTATTTCGTAAAAGGGGGGAAGAGGGTGTTGGGTATTAGGTGGAGGGGTTGGGTGGGGGACGTCGGGAAGGGGGAACGGTCAAGGGCTAAAGGCTAATACGGGGGATGAAGATGGGGAGAGGGGATGGATGGCATTACCCGGTTTCAACGGTAGCACGAGCCTCTCCGCCACCCCATGCGGCCCGGCCTGGTTCTCGCGAGTTGCCGGTTGATCCTAACTGCGGATCGCCGCTGGGGTTTCCCGTGCTGCGTCTGATCCACTGCGCGCACATGCCAGCGCCATTACCCCGGCAGAAACGACCAGGACTGTGCCGCGTGTTCCTCGGCGATGCCCTGCGCCACCTCGCCTTTGCGCTTGTTCGTCTCCGCGATGTAGGCCTCGAAGGTCTTCACCGGCATCGGCTGGCCCGTCGCCGCCGGACGCAACAGGTTGACCAGCAGCAGCCGAACCGCCGTGATCTCCTCCAGCTCCGCGCTGGCCCGCACGCCCTGCCGGTCGCGCTCGATCTCGGCCAGGATCAAGCCACGGATGAACTCGCCCTGTGTCTGCCCCCGCTTCGCCCGCAACGCCTCCAACTCCCCAAGCTCGCGCTCGTTCAGCTTCGTCCCGACGTGATGCAGCCGGAACTCCGCCCGCTTCGCCACCCGCGCCGCGATCCGCTCCGCTTCGCCTTCGGCCATCGCTTTGACCTCCATCCCGAAGAAAAACGCCCGGTTCCCCAACTTTCCCCAGGGAACCCCAGACGCCCTATCTCCTTGAGACGCATCACTCGCACGCAAGGTATCCGCAGGGTTCCCCTGCACGACCCTTTAAGGGATGGAGTATCGAAGTCATTCCGGCGCAAAGCGCCGCTCTCCCCTGGCTCCGGCAACGCGAACCACGGCCCGCGAACTCGCCCAAGCCGCTCCGCACAACGAAAACGCGGTTGCCGATTAGCAACCGCGTCAACCTCTTTTTTCTTTAGAGCGGTTCCAAGTTTGCTATACCCAAGAGAGGGCATAAGGGGGTATTCTACAGTTGGCGATAGCTCTGCGATAGAAAAATCGATGCCCAAACCGTTGTCCGACGATTTGCGCTGCCGGATATTGGCGGCGTATGCGCGTCACGAAGGCTCGCAGCGCGAGCTTGCGCGGCGATTCGGAGTCAGTTTTGAGTACGTGCGCAAGGTGCGCAAGCAGTGGCGGCTCAGTGGACAAATGGAGCGCGCGCCGCAATCGCGGCGCGGTCCGCTGAGCCGCATGACAGAGGCCGTCAGGGAGCAGTTACGCGGTTGGCTGCGCGAGCAGCCGGACCGGACGCTGGCGGAGTTGGGCCAGCAGTTGCGTGCCAGCGGCGTTACCGTGAGCCGCAGCCGGGTAAGTCAGACTCTTCAACAGATGGGCCTGCGGCTGAAAAAAAGTCGCTCCATGCCAGCGAGCGGGACACGGAGGAGAACCGCCGGCGGCGGGAAGAGTTTCTTGCCGCCATCGCCACGATCCCGCCGGAAAAGCTGAAGTTTCTCGATGAAAGCGGCGTAACCACGCAGATGACCCGCTTGTGGGGGCGAGCGCCGAGAGGCGAACGTGTGAACGAGGCCGCGCCGGACGGCCGCCGGCAGGTGTTGACCACGCTGGGAACCATGAGTTTACGCGGCATCGAAGCGGTCATGACTGTCCCCTCGGCCACCGACGGCGATGTCTTTCGCGCCTATGTGGAACAGGTGCTGTGTCCCAAGCTGAGGCCCGGCGACGCGGTGGTGCTGGACAACCTGAGCGCGCACAAGGTGGCCGGAATACGGGAGCGGGTCGAAGCTTGCGGCGCGCGACTGCTCTATCTTCCGCCTTACTCGCCGGACCTGAACCCGATTGAACAGGCTTGGTCGAAATTCAAACAGTTCCCGCGCGCCGCCAAGGCCCGCACCGCCGAGGCGCTGGACAAAGCGATCACCGAAGCACTGCAAACCATCACTGCCGACAACGCTGCCGCCTGGTTCCATCACTGCGGATACCTGTCTACAGCAACTGTGGAATCGCTCTAAGGCCCATCGTGCATCATCGCCCGTGCGCGGCCCGGCTGAAGCCGTGCCCTTGCTACAAAGCACCTGAAATCAATATGTTGCGCGGCATTCCTTCTTCCCGTAGAGGGTGAGTTTAGGTGCGATTAACCTGACTTCACTGTTGAGATCGATTACAGAATGCGGCCGAAATCTGTATAGTGTGTAGGAGAGATACTCAACGATGATTCAGAACCGGCAGCGGCGCGGATGGATACTGATTGCGGCCATCGCAATCGGAATCGCACTCCTGTTCCTGCTGCTTCCGCACGGCCACGCCGGGGGCTCCCCCGACTGGCTTGCGATTCTGCCGATCCTGTTCGTTGGCGTCATCTCTCCCCTGAGCCTGCTTTCGCCCCTGGCCTGCGCTTACGCCGGCCGCACGCCCGATGCACCGGCTCTGCCCTCGCGCTTCCAGCGGCCTCCACCCTTCCCTCGCGCATAGCTCATTCGAGATGGTCCGGTTGTTCAGGGCGGCTTAGTCTGCCTTGCGTCCGCTAACCGATTCCTTCGAGAAGTCCTGCCTGTGATGCGCGAGGGCGCCTATGCACGTGGATGTTCTGTATATCTTGAGCCTGTTTTCCGGCGCGCCGTTTATTGTGATCGCGGCGATTCTGTGCCTTTACCTGATTCGCCGCCTGCCATGGGTGCGCTCCGCGCGGACGGGAAGACGGCTCTTTGGAATACAACCTTCCGCCGTGGGCCTGGGGATGGCGTTTCTCTTCCTGCAAGTCTTTTGGCGGCCGAGCCTGTCACACGTCATCGAGGTCCAGCAGAAGGCGGACGTGGAAGAGGACGATGAGGGCGAACCTGAGAGCCTGACGAAGCAACTGCACCGGCAGCTCAGGCGGATTCGCCGCGGCGAACCGGTGGAGAGGCTAGCGCTGCGGCTTTGAGCGCGGGCTCCCACCCTAGCCGCAAGAAACAAGAACGCGGCGAGGGTGGGGCACCCAAGGGGCAGAGGTTCGTGGTCTTCCACCCTTGCGGCAAGAACCAATACGTCGTGCCCAGGGGGCGCCCAGATGGGCACCCACTTTGAAGTCATGACCACCCAAAGCGCGAAAGACGGCCACGGGTCCTTCGACTTCGCTGCGCTCCGCTCAGGAAGACAGCGTTGTTGGATCGTTGCCGCAACCCCCACCATTTACACTTGTATGCGGAGAATACCGTGTTTTTCGATAAGATTCTTACCAGCGTTTTTGGCACTGCGAACGAGCGGACGATCAAGCGGTTGATGCCTGTGGTGGCGGAAATCAATGCGCTGGAGCCAGGCACGAAGCTACTGACCGACGAGCAGTTGCGGGCCAAAACAGCCGAGTTCCGGGGCAGGATTGCGGAGCGGGTCGAGGAGCGGCTGAAGGACATCGAGAGCCCCGAAGAGCTGCGGGCGAAGGGGCTGGAGGACGATGCGCGGGAGGCTGCCGAGCGCCGGGCGGAAGCCCAGGACAAGGCCGAGCGCGAGGCGCTGGACGAGCTTTTGCCCGAGGCCTTTGCCGTGGTGCGCGAGGCCGGCTGGCGGGCTGTCGAGATGCGCCACTTCGACGTGCAGTTGATCGGCGGCATGGTGCTGCACCAGGGCAAGATCGCCGAGATGAAGACCGGCGAAGGCAAGACGCTGGTGGCCACGCTGAGCTGCTACCTGAACGCGCTGGCGGGGCACGGGGTTCACGTGGTCACGGTGAACGACTACCTGGCCAAGCGCGATGCCGAGTGGATGGGCAAGATCTACGAGTTCCTGGGGCTGACCGTGGGAGTGATCGTCCACGACCTGGACGACAACGAGCGCCGGGCAGCCTACGCGGCCGACATTACCTATGGAACGAACAACGAATTCGGCTTCGACTACCTGCGCGACAACATGAAGTTCGAGTTAAAAGACTGCGTGCAGCGCGGGCACTACTACGCCATCGTCGACGAGGTGGATTCGATCTTGATCGACGAGGCGCGGACGCCGCTGATCATCAGCGGGCCGACGGACCAGACCACGGATAAGTATGCCCGGGTGCGGAAGATCATTCCCGAGCTTGAGCTGGGCGAGGAGATTGAGTGGAGCGATAGCAAGCGCGCGGCAGAGCTGAACCTGCAACTGCGCGAAGGCGAGAAGTTCCTGACCGGCGACTACATTGTGGACGAGAAGCAGCGGACGATCGGCGTGACCGACGAGGGCTGGGTAACGATCGAGAAGCTGCTGGGCATCGGCAACATTGCCGATGCCGAGAACTGGGAGCTGAAGCACTACGTGGAGACGGCCATCAAGGCGCACGCCCTCTACAAGCGCGACGTGGAGTACGTGGTCAAGGACGGCGAGGTGATCATCGTGGACACCTTCACCGGCCGCCTGATGCCGGGCCGCCGCTGGAGCGACGGGCTGCACCAGTCCATCGAGGCCAAGGAAGGCGTGAACATCCGCAAGGAAGACCAGACGCTGGCCACCATCACCTTCCAGAATTACTTCCGCCTTTACAAGAAGCTGAGCGGCATGACGGGCACGGCGGAGACCGAAGCGGCCGAGTTCGAGAAGATTTACAAGCTGGAGATCGTGGTGATTCCGACCAACAAGCCGATGCGGCGGCTGGAGAATCCGGACGTGGTCTACCGTACCGAGAAGGAGAAGTTCAAGGCGGTGGCCGACGACATTGCGCAGCTGCACGAGAAGAAGCAGCCGGTGCTGGTGGGCACCACGTCGATCGAAAAGAGCGAGCGGCTGTCGGGGATCTTGCAGCGCAAGGGCGTGCGGCACGTGGTGCTGAACGCCAAGTTCCACGAGCGCGAGGCGGAGATTGTGGCGCAGGCGGGGCGGCTGGGGATGGTGACCATCTCCACCAACATGGCCGGCCGCGGCACGGATATTCTGCTGGGCGGCAACCCGGAGTTCATGGCCCGCCAGGAGCTGGTGAAGAAGGCGCAGGCGCGGGCCATCAGCGTGGCCGAGGGGGCCATCAATCCCATGGCGCCAGCGGGCTTCCTGCGCTTCTACTACCAAGGGCCAGGAGTTCGAGGTCGCCGAGCCGGAGTGGGCCGAGGTCTTCAAGGTCCACGCCGAGGCGGCGCGCGAGGATCACGAGCAGGTGATCGCGGCCGGCGGGCTGTTCATCCTGGGCACCGAGCGGCACGAGTCGCGGCGCATCGACAACCAGTTGCGCGGGCGCGCCGGCCGCCAGGGCGATCCCGGCGAGTCGCGGTTCTATCTTTCGCTTGAAGACGACCTGATGCGCATCTTCGCCAAGCAGTGGGTGAGCACGATGCTGCAGCGGATGGGCATGGAAGAGGGCGTGCCCATCGAGTCGAAGATGATCTCCAAGCGCATCGAGGGCGCGCAGAAGGCGGTCGAGGCGCAGAACTTCGAGGCCCGCAAGCACCTGCTCGAGTACGACGACGTGATGAACAAGCAGCGCGAGGCCGTGTACGGCGTGCGGCGGCAACTGCTGGAGGGCGTGGACCAGCGGGAGCTGATTCTGGAGGATTACGTCGGCGGGATTCTGAGCGGCTTGCTGGACGAGTTCGCGGGCGAGAAGCTGCATCCCGGCCAATGGGACCTGAAGGGGCTGGAAGCCAAGCTGGTGGATCATTTCGGGATCAACTTGGGCACCGCGGGAATCAACCGCGCAATGACCGGCACAAACTGGGCGAGGAGATCTTTCGAGAAGCTGAAGGAGAACTACGAGGCCAAGGAGAAGATTCTTGGGGCCGAGACCATGCGCTACCACGAGCGGATGGTGATGCTGAGCGTGATCGACGGGCTGTGGAAGGAACATCTGCTCTCGATGGACCACCTGAAGGAGGGGATCGGTTTGCGCGGCTATGCGCAGCGGGATCCCGCTGGTGGAATACAAGCGCGAGTCCTTCGACATGTTCGAGGCCATGATGCTCAAGTTCCAGGAGGACACGGTCCGGTTCCTCTTCCGGATGCAGATCCTGGGGCCGGATGGGCAGCCCGTGGGCGCCGCGCCTGAGCTGCCCCGCCCGCGCGGTCCTGTTCCGCAGGCGCCGCCGGTGGCCAGCGCCGCCCGCCCGCAGGCGTCCGACGCCCCGCCGCGCGAGGTTGCCGATGCTCGTGAGATCGCCATCAATACCCGCCAGCCGTCCACCACCATCGACGCGCTGGAGAAGGAGTTCCAGCGCAAGAAGCAGCGCGAGCTGGCGGCGGCCAGCCTGGCTGGAGCGGGCGCCGCAAGCCAGCCCACGCAGCGCCGCACCGGCGAAAAGGTCGGCCGCAACGACCCCTGCCCCTGCGGCAGCGGGAAGAAGTACAAGAAGTGCCACGGGGCGGAGAAGTAGAGCGCGGCAAGGTCTGGGCGAATCGGCGTTGACCAAGTTTCCAGAGGGGAGACCTGGTACCGCGTCTTGACGATTTCGTGCTTTCCCAGGTCCCCAAATGCGAGGGACCTGGGGCACCCAGGGCTTCTGCTTGAATTACGGAATCTCATGGACACAGGACTTGGGCTGCCGGCACCGAACCTGCGTTTGCGGCCCAACGTATCATGGCTCATGGCCCAACGCGACCTGTACATCGATCGTCTGCGCACAGTGATGACCGTAATGGTCATTCTCCACCATACAGCCATCACCTACGGCGCTCCCGGCGGCTGGTTCTGGACCGAGCTGAAACCCTCCGCCGCGACCTCCAGCCTGCTGCTCACCCTTTTCGTCGCTACGAATCAGGCCTACTTCATGGGTTTCTTCTTCCTCCTCGCCGGCTATTTCACGCCGGCTTCGCTGGAACGAAAGGGCTATGGGCGCTTTATCGGCGACCGCTTCCTCCGCCTCGGCCTGCCCTTGCTGGCGTTCGGCCTGTTGCTCGGCCCGCTCACCGCAGCCATCGCGAACTTCGCGCAGGGCAAGGGCTTCTGGTCCACGATCGCCTGGCTCTGGCGGCACAAGCAATTCATCAACGGCCCGCTCTGGTTTGCGCAGGCGCTGTTGCTGTTCAGCCTCGCCTATTGCGCTTGGCGGCCGCTCTTTGGCTTGCGGCTCAATGAGCCCGGCCGCACACCCAAGCCGGTTCCAGCCTTCCTTTGGTGGCTATTGAGCGCACTAGGAGTAGGCGCCGCCGCGCTGGCCATCCGACAGTTCGTCCCTACCGGCAAGAACGTCTTCGGCCTGCAATTCGGCTACTTTTCGAGTTACATCTTCCTCTTTGCCGTGGGCATTGCCGCCTGGCGATTCGACTGGCTGCGTCAGTTGGGATGGAAGCACGCGCGCCCCTGGGTGATTGGTCTGCTTATCTCCTGGCCGGCCATGCCCGTGGCCATCGCGGTCGCCCGTGCCGCTTATGGCGTTGGAAAGTCCAACTTCTCCGGCGGTCTCAGTTGGACCGCGATCGTCTATGCCCTTTGGGAGCCATTCGTAGCCTGGGGCCTGATCTCCGCGTGGCTGCTGGTCTTTCGCGAGCACATGAACCAGCCATCGGCCCTCTGGGCATGGCTGAATCGGCGTGCTTATGCGGTCTACATCGTTCATCCGCCCGTGTTGGTAGGGATTGCTCTCTTGCTTCACGGTTGGGTTGCCCCGGCGTTGGTCAAGTTCGGCGTGGTCGGCCTTTTGGCCTGCGCAGCGACCTGGCTGGCCGCCGACCCGCTGGTCCGCCTGCCGGGCGTGCGGCGCGTGGTGTGAGGCGCTGCGGCAGTTAGCTGGAGAGTGAGCCGCTGCTTCCGGCGACATTCGAAGAACCAAGCACATGTCGCGCAAGAAAGTCAGACTCAAGAGTCTGTGGCGAAAGTCCGAATCGCTGAAGAACATCCCTCAGGGGCTAAAGCCCAACGTTGATCCTATTGCGTTTGCGGCACGACTGAAGTCGTGCCCTTTCAAGAATCGGTCTTCACCACAAGCTAGCCACCTTACCGCGGCATATCCCGATGCAGGGCCTTCACCTGGTAACCCGCGCGCTTGAGTTCGGCGGCAATCTCCTCCACCATCATCACGCTGCGGTGCTGGCCGCCGGTGCAGCCGAAGGCCACGGTCAAATAACTCTTGCCCTCCTGAACATAGTGCGGCAGCAGGTAAAGCATCATCTCCGTCACCCGGCTCAGAAACTCCCCGGTCTGCGGAAACCCGCGGACATACGCCGCCACTTTAGGGTCCAGGCCGGTCTTCTTGCGGAACTCCGGCACAAAGTGAGGATTGGGCAGGAAACGCACGTCGAAGACCATGTCCGCGTCCATCGGAACGCCGTTCTTGAAGCCAAAGCTCAGGCACGAGACCAGCAGTTGCCGGGGCTCGTTCTCCCTGCCAAACCGGGCCAGAATATCGGCGCGCAGCTCGTGGACGTTGAAGTTCGAGGTGTCGATCAGCGTATCCGCGACGTTGCGAATGGGGTCCAGCAGTTGCCGCTCTTCCACGATGGAGCGCGAAACCGTCTCCGACCGGCCCAGCGGATGCGGCCGCCGCGTCTCGGAGTAGCGGCGCACCAGCACCGCATCCTGCGCATCCAGAAAGACCACGCGCGTGGCGAGCAGCGTCCTCACACTTTTCAGGATCTCCGGCAGACGATCCAGGGTGGTTCCCTCGCGCACATCCACCACAATGGCCGCCCGCTCGATCTCGGCGGACTTCTCCACTAGCCGGGCAAAATCGGGCAGAAGCTCAAGCGGCAGGTTGTCAACGCAGTGATATCCAAGATCTTCAAATGCCTTGAGCGCCGAGGCCTTCCCCGCGCCGGAGATTCCGGTCACGATGACCAGTTCCTTGGCCGGCTTCTTCAAAGTCTTGGGGCTTTCCACATCTCTTCGCGGCGAGTCAGCCTGGGGCGCGGGACCTGAAGTCGTCATGGCCAACATGCTACACCAAGGGCCAGCCTCAGGCGCTGGCGCAATCGCAAATTGGCGCGGTTTCAGCAGGCGGTGATCGAGGGGGTGACGGGTATCACTGCGTTAGGCCTGTCGCGGTAGCTACGTTAATGCGGGCTTTTGCGACGTTTTTGTGGGTCGAGGACGGCGCTTTTCCGACCCGCGAGAGCAACGCGAGAAGGTCGATCGCTGCGCTTGGCGGAGGCAATGGGATGGCGGATGCGGAGAAGCGGGACCGCGGACTGCCGCGGGTGGATGCGGAGGAGTGCAAGGGTTGCGGGCTGTGCGTTGAAGCCTGCCCGCCCAAGGCGATCCTCCTGGGCGAGCGGCTTAACCTCTACGGCTACCGGACGGCGGTTTACCTGGGCGCGGGCTGCACGGGCTGCGGAATCTGCTTCATGGCCTGCCCCGAGCCGGGAGCCATCACGGTGCTGCGCAGGACAACTCCCAAGGCCGCTGAAGGCCGCGCGCCAGTAGACTCCACCGAGGGAGCGTGCCCATGCGCAAGCAACTGATGAAGGGCAACGAAGCCATCGTCAAGAGCGCAATCCTGGCCGGATGCCGCGCCTTCTATGGCTATCCCATCACGCCGGCCAGCGAGATTGCCGAGGCGGCGGCGCAGTACATGCCGCAGGCCGGCGGAGTCTTCCTTCAGGCGGAGAGCGAAGTGGCCGCCATGAACATGATCTACGGCGCGGCTTCCACCGGTGTGCGGGCCATGACGGCGTCGAGCGGGCCGGGAATCAGCCTGATGCAGGAAGGCATCAGCTACATGGCCGGCGCGGAACTGCCCTGCGTCATCGCCGACATTACCCGCGGCGGCCCGGGGCTGGGCAACATTGCCGCCGAGCAGGGCGACTACCACCAGGTGGTAAAGGGCGGAGGACACGGCAACTACCGCACCATTGTGCTGGCGCCCGATTCCGTCCAGGAGATGGCGGATCTGACCGCGCTGGCCTTCGAGCTGGCCGACCGCTATCGCAACCCTGTTGTCTTGCTTGCGGATGGATTTATCGGGCAGATGATGGAGCCGGTTGAGTTTTCTCAAGAGCCAATCGTTCCGCCGCCGCCGGAGTGGGCCGTCTCGGGCACCCGGGAGACGCGCGGCAATCTGATCACTTCGCTGCATCTGGATATGCGACGAGATGGAGGCGCATCAGCTCCATCTGGAGGCCAAGTACAAGCTGGCCCGTGAGCGCGAGGTGCGCGCCGAGGAGTGGTACACGGATGGCGCGGAAATTGTGCTCGTCGGATACGGAATCGTGGGCCGAATTCTGAAGGCCGTGGCGGCCGAGGCCCGCGCCGATGGACTCAACGTAGGCTTGTTGCGGCCCATCACGCTTTACCCGTTTCCCACCATGCATTTTGAGCGACTCTCTCAGACGGCGCGCGTCTTTCTCGTCGTCGAGATGAGCAACGGACAAATGCTCGAAGATGTGCGGCTGGCTCTGAACGGGTCGCGGCCGGTCGAATTCTACAGCCGCTTGGGCGGCATCGTGCCCTCGCACGAAGAGGTGCTCCGGTTCGTGCGCGAGCAGGCTCGCCGTTATGCGCCGGCGATGGAGCCGGAAGAGGAGCGCATGGCCAATGTCTAGCGAAACGGTCTCCGAATACACGGTTGTCCACGCCAAGGCCAAGTCCTTCTACGATCGCTATGAGCGCAAGCAGGAGTTGCGGCACGCCACCCACTTCTGCCCCGGCTGCGGCCACGGCATCGCGCACAAGCTGCTGGCGCGGGCCATCGACGAGCTGGGCATCCAGGACAGAACCATCCTGGTGGGCCCGGTGGGCTGCGGGGTCTTCACCTACAACTACTTCGATGTGGGCAACATCTCGGCCGCGCACGGGCGCGCGCCGGCGGCAGCCACGGCGGCCAAGCGGAGCCGTCCGGAGAGCGTCGTCATCAGTTACCAGGGCGATGGCGACCTGGCGGCGATCGGCTCGGCGGAGATTCTCCATGCCGCCAATCGCGGCGAAAACATCACCGCCATCTTCATCAACAACGCGGTCTACAGCATGACGGGCGGGCAATCGGCGCCCACGACCCTGCTGGGCCAGAAGACGACCACCACAGCAATACGGTAATGAACCAAGGTAGCGC
>CAWCWQ010000122.1:0-38769 GCA_963799145.1 uncultured Acidobacteriaceae bacterium
CGTCGAGAGTGCCCGAGGTGCAATTCGATAAAATTCAAGCCGGCGGAGCTGCGTTCATTCGATGGCCTGTTGGCAATGTTTGCGTTGCGCCCCGTTCGCTGCATGTTTTGCTGGCGGCGATACTACTGGCTTACACTGCGCGGCGCAGATGCGGGATAGGTTCTCGACTGTTTGCGGGTGTTTTGAAGCTGCGGGATTCAGGCGCGCATGCAAGGCCAGGTCAGTGTGAGTTTGCTTGTCCAACAACCAGCTCAATCGCCAGTGACCCGCGTGCATTCCTCGCTGGCGCCGCACTGGCTGACGCACCTGGGCGCGCTGGGGCTCTTCTCCGTTGCGGTCATCGATTCCTCGGTCATCCCTCTTCCCCTGCCAGGCAGCACCGACCTGCTGCTGCTTTGGCTGGTCGCGCACAGCGGGGATCCCCGGCTGCTTGCTTTGAGCGCCATTGCCGGTAGCATCCTGGGCGGATACACCACCTGGGACATTGGCCGCAGAGGCGGCGAAGCGGCGCTGCGTCACTACGTGCCCGCACGCCTCCTTAAGCGTATCGTCGTTTGGGTCGAGCATCACCCAATCCTCGCTGTCTTTCTTCCCGCCTTGCTTCCACCGCCGATTCCACTGTTGCCATTTGCGCTTGCCTCGGGCGCGCTGGGAGTCTCCCGCAGGCGCTTTCTCATCGTATTCGGCGCGGCTCGCAGCCTGCGCTACTCCTTCGTCGCGTGGCTCGGTGTGACCTATGGCCGCAAGATCGTCCGCCTCTGGTCTGGAACCCTCCAGACGTGGTCGACTCCGCTGCTTTGCGTGTTCGTAGGCCTGCTGATCGCCGGTCTCTGCTTCGGGATATGGAAGATTCGCGGGCTGCGCAAGATCGATGCCGCCGAGAAACTCGCATTGCATGCTAATGCGGCCACCGTGGACTGAACTGCTTGGATTTGCCCGGTCTTATGCCGGGCGGCGCTGAGCCAGAAGTTCCCACATGAGGGCTGTTCTGCGAACCTTGCCTGGACCGGGCGCGGCAGCGCGCAGATCTCAGTGAACACGCAGAGCACTATGAAACAAAAACAGGATAATCGCTATTTGCGCGATGGTCATTGCTGATCGATTTGAGCTGTTCTGGATAGAATCAGCATCTGCTTGAGCTGGGGCATGGCGCTGCCGAAAGACGGGTACAAAGCGGCTGAGTGCAGTGGCAAGCGCCTCTGCCCGGGTTTGACGAAAAGATGTTCGGCTTCGTCATGCGCAAGCAAGGCCGCACTTTGCTGGATGCAGTACGGATAGACTCTGACCCTGGCAAGAAAGAACCATGGATATTGCGTCAACTCGATGTGTTCCACCTCTGCCGCGTTGAAGCGCGTTCCAACGCGGCGAAGAGCCAGCCTGAGCGCGCTGGCGATCGCCTCCTGCGATGTATCTCCAACGCCGCTTCGCAGCGATTCATCGTGAATCTTGATGAAACTCCATCCACGGACATGAATCTTCTTTCCCAGCCGCTCGGCGTTGACTGTTCTCACGAAGTTCCAGCCCTCGCGAAACTCTTCTGTCGCCAGGTTTAGACCCTCCGGCAGTTCCGTTCGCTCGCGCAACAGCACATTCATTTCGGCGATGGTACGCATCGTTCACTTTCTTTCTATTGCTCTTTCAATGGCTGGAGCTGGACGCGCTCCGCTGAAAGGGTATTACTGTCGCGGTCTTTCGCTGAACAACATGCAATGGCGTCCGGTCCGCCGGCTGCACAACAGCGTAATGAATCGGAGTGTGGCAATAGATGCAATCCGCGGCAAGCTTCGAGTAACCTGCGCCGAGAGTCTGAGCAAAGGTTCGCAGGCACTCCGGGCAGGCGATCGTAACGGACGCATCCGTAGAAAGGTCGTGCGTGCCGCGATGAATCCAGAGAGGCGCGTCCGGGCTGGCGGGCTGGGATGCATGCCGCTCCAATTGGGGCGCCGATTCCAGAATTCGCAACAGGGCGACTATGCTGCTGCCTTTTTGGTAGAACTTGTCGGCGGCAACTCCGGAAGGCACTTCGTTGCCGCAGAACGCACCGCTCATGGCAATGGTCCGGATCGCGGGAAAGCGGCGCCGCACCACCGAAAGCAACTCAAAGCCGGACATTCCCGGCATATTCAGATCGGAGAGAAGCAACTCGGGAACCTCATTCCGTATCTCGCGCAAGGCGGAAAAGCCGTCTTCGGCCGATCGCACCCGGTACCCGACCTCGGTGAGCACCTGCGAAATGGACGCTCGGATCGCGGGTTCATCGTCGACAATGAGGAGTGTTGCAAGCGTACCTGGCATCCGTTACCACCTCAAAAGCTCCGCTCAAGGAATTGGAGCGAGTATGCCACTCACCTGGTAGCAATGCTGTTCAAATCAGCACAGCGCTGGCGGGGATGTCTTGGCCGAAACAGCATCGCGCGCCCGGAGCACCGGGATTGATGGCTTTTCGGCGTTGTCATCGGGCATTTGGTCGTGCAGAACCACGTTGAGCAGCGACCGGTGCACGTGAATGCGGTCCTTGTATTCGATAAATCCGTGCTTGCGAAAGCGATTCATGAAGAAGCTGACGCGGGAGCGGGTGGTGCCGATCATCTCCGCAAGGGTCTCCTGCGTGATTTTGGGGATCAATGTCTCCGCCTCGCCCGGCTTGGCGAACTCCGCCATCAGGAGGAGGATTCTCGCCAGCCGCTTCTCGCTTGAGTTAAAGAGCTGATCGACCAGATCGGCCTGCGTGCGCATACTGCGGGCCAGCAAGTACTTGAAGAACAGATCGGCAAATTCAGGCTCGGCATGCATTGCGCGCGCCATCTCTTCCCGCCCGATTCTGAGCGCGGAGCAGTGAGTAAGAGCCGTGGCCGTGGACAACCGCTGCCCAGGCACTGCCGCGAGCGCCCCTTCTCCGACAAACTCGCCCGCGGAGACAAGAGTGATGGTGGCTTCCTTGCCTGCCGTCGAAACGACACTGACTTTTGCGCGGCCGCGCTGTAGATAGAAGACGGAGTCTGCCGGATCTCCCTGCGAGAAGAAGGGCTGCTTGGGTTCCAGTTCAACGATTTTGCGTCCCAGGCCGGCGGTGGCCAGAAAGCCAGCGGTATCAAAGTTGCGATGCTCAAGTACAGCCATGCGAAGGCCTCCTCACGTACGAGCCCAGACGCGGGAGTTGTGTGAGGATGCGCAACTGCGAAGCCACGCGGTTTACGAGGCAGTTGCGCCGATGAAGATCTCTTCATCGATAATCATCAAGACCTTAGCTGCCGGGAGCAGCCGAGGCGGTGAAAACGGAGATACGCCAATGCTGTCTGCTTACACCGGCACGTAGTATAAGCGTGCCCCCGGGGGGGGGGGCAGACTGTCTCCTTTTGCTCACTCTTTGAAGATTATTCGTCAATATTGGGCGTCCGCGGCATGGCGCGCCGAGCGCCTGCTGAGCGTTCTTGCTCAGACAGCGGCGGCGCCTGCCTCTAGTGTGAGAGATACCTTGTGCGCCTCAAATGCGCGTAAAGCAAGTGACGCCGCGCATGGGTAGAAAAGGTGAAATTCATGAAGAAACTTATGACGTTGGTGGCCATTCTCGGCATGTCGAGCATGGGCTGGGCAGCATCCGATCGCGAAGCAACGGTTGACCGGCTGGATCATGCGGGCAGGGTACTGCACGAGATCATGTCGGCGCCGGACAAGGGCATTCCGCAAGAAGTTCTGGAGCACGCGAAGTGCGTGGCCGTGGTGCCTCATCTGCTCAAGGGCGGCTTTGTCTTTGGCGCGGAAAATGGCAGGGGCGTCGCCACTTGCCGCACCGAAAACGGCTGGAGCGCGCCCGCGTTCTTTGCCATTACCGGCGGCAGTTGGGGATTGCAGATCGGCGTCGAAGGCGTGGATCTGGTCATGATCGTCCAGAACGACCGGGGCATGGAACATTTGATCAAGAGCGATTTTCAATTGGGCGGCGATGCCTCGGCGGCAGCCGGGCCGGTTGGACGCCACGCTTCCGCCGATACCGATTGGAAGCTGGATACCGAAGTCCTGACTTACTCGCGCGCCAGGGGCGCCTTCGCCGGACTTACCCTGACCGGCGCCGCGATTCGCCGCGACAACGATTCCACAGAAGCCATTTACGGGCATGACATCTCCACGCGCCGCATTCTGCGCGGCGAAATAGCTGTGCCGGCCTCGGCAGGCGCATTCCTCGACGCGGTCAGAGACGCAAAGGCTCAGGCCATCGCTTCCAACTAGTACTGTGCGTCCACGGGATTTCGTAATTCAAGCAAAAGCGCTGGGTGCCCCAGGTCCCTTGCATTTGGGGACCTGGGAAAGCACGAAACCATCAAGACGCGGTAGTAGCAGTCAATAGCAAATGCTCGCGGACGGCCTGGGAAGAACTCGGACTCCCAGGCGGCCGCGGCGCAAAGGAGAAGAATATGCTTTGGACAATCTTTGTAATTCTACTGGTTCTCTGGCTCCTGGGTTTCAGCTTCCATGTTGCCGGCGGCCTGATTCACCTTCTTCTGGTGTTGGCGCTGATCGTCCTGGTATTCAACCTGATAGCCGGGCGGCGAAGTGTACTCTGAAGCAAGCAGCGATCAATGAGGCTGCATGGTGAGAAACCCGTCCCAGTTGCGGCCTTCGACGTTATGAAGATGGAATGGCTACTTACTTGCCGGCTGAGAGAATCGGCCCTGAGAATGCGCATGATTGTAGAATGTGCAAAGCGCATCGTCAGGCTGGAACCATGACTTGCTTCGACCAAGTCTCTGAAGCCGCTGCCTTTCTGCGTGAAAGGCTTGGCCCGCTCAACCCCCGCATCGGCATCGTCCTCGGCTCCGGCCTGGGCGCGGTAGCGGATGCGGTCGCCGCGCCGGCGATTATTCCCTACAGAGCGATTCCGCATTTCCCCCAATCCACCGTCGACGGCCACTCGGGACAAGTTGTGGCGGGGTTGCTCGGCGGCGCGCCGATACTCCTGCTGCAAGGGCGCGTCCACTTCTATGAGGGCTATTCGCCGAGCCAGGTCACATTTCCCATTCGAGTCCTCGGCTTGCTCGGCCTGCGCGCCGTCATCCTCACCAACGCGGCCGGAGGCATCGCTGAAAGCTACCGTGTGGGCCAGCTTGTGGCCATCGCCGATCACATCAATCTCATGGGATTCAACCCACTCGCCGGTCCTAACGAGCCGCGCTTCGCCGTCCGCACCGGCGCCGGCCTGCGCTTTACAGACATGACCGAGGCCTACTCGAAGCGCCTTCGCATGTTGGCGATGGAAGCGGCATCGGCAGAAGGGATTACGCTCGAAAAGGGCGTTTACCTTGCCGTGAGCGGACCAAGCTTTGAGACGCCAGCCGAGATCCGCGCATTCCGGTCCATGGGCGCCACGCTGGTGGGCATGTCCACCGTGCCGGAAACCATCGTCGCCCGCCACATGGGCATCGAGGTTCTCGGCCTCTCCTGCGTCACCAACCCCGCCGCCGGCCTGGGCCTCAATCCCTCAGCCACGAAGAGGTGTTCGAGGCCGGGCGCCGAGTCGGGCGCCAATTGGTCCGGCTTTTCCAGCGGCTCATCCCCCAGATGGACGCTCTGCTGGATTCTGAACCGTAAGCCGCACGGACGCCAACGACTCCAACGCTCGGCGGCCGATCATATTCCTGAATTGGAAGCTTCTCACCTTTCGCTGCCGTTCTTGGTTCTTTTACCGGAAATTAACCGCATAAACTCTCATCGCTGCGCGTCTATACAGATAGTGTGAGGGAAATGGTGAACAGATTCTCAGACTCGATCAAGCGCCACGCCGATCGCTGGCTGCGCCAGGGGATTTCGCCCGGCCGCTTGGCTCTCACTCTCTCGCTCGGACTGGCCATCGGCTGCATTCCGGTGGTCGGCATTCCCACCGCATTGTGCGCCATGCTGGCGCTGGCTCTGCGGCTCAATCTGCCCGCCATCCAAGCGGCGAACTATGCGGCCATGCCCCTACAGCTGGTGCTTATTGTTCCCTTCGTGCGGCTGGGCGGCTGGCTCTTTCCCTATGGCCACAGCACGGTTCCAGGGGCAAGCGCCTTGCTTCACGTCTCGCCCCTCGATCTGCTTGTCCGGCTGGGCGGCCTGGCCGGCCACGCCATGCTGGCTTGGCTGCTGGTCGCCGTCCCCGCGGTCGTTCTGATGACGGCAGCTCTTACATTGGTGCTGCGCCGCGTGCCCGCCCTGGCCGCGGCTGAGGCGGGCGATTAGAAAGCCTGCTTACTTGCCCGCGAAGGGATCGGGCACGAGCTTCGCGCTTTCGAGCCAAGCCGTATAGATCATGTCCCTCAGCATCGAAGCGCCGGCGGCCAGCCGCTCGGCCGTGAACTCCCGCGACTCGGCCGTTCCCGCGCCCACAAATCCGCCTGCCTTGTCCAATTGGTAGACCTTCTCGACATACGTTGCCGTCTGGCGCAGGTAAGCCACATAGCTCGCGAAAGGGTCGCCCCCGATGGCCTTGGTCTCCGTCATCTTGGCGCGCACTTCGGGCTCGTGCATATTCGCGGCCACGAACGGCCCCTCGAATTGCCAATGAATCTGGTGCTCCGTCGTATAGCCGTTGGGATTCGGCCCCGTCCAGCCGTTGTAGCGGATGGTGGTGTGCAGAGGCTGCGAGCCGTCGCCCACGTAGTGGCCCAGCCAGCCGGCATAAAAAATGGCCGCCGCCTCCACGCCGCGTGTGTCCTGCCCGGCAGCCGCCAGCCTGCGGTACTCGCGCAGCGCCGCCTTCAGCCGCTCCCACACCTCGGTGGCCTCCCAGGGCTGTAGTCCGATCTTCTCAGGCCGCTGGCCGGAAGCAAAGACCTTGGCCTCGAAGTCCAGCCGATGGCGTGGCATGGGGCCCAGGGCGTCGGCCGGTTCCAGGTCGATGAAATGCTCCGGAGCCTGTGCCGCGCTCAACTCTGGCTCGGCGGACGACCGCCAGCGGTCCGGCTCGGGGCCGAGGTACTCGATCTCGTTCGCGGCCGCCTCGGAACGCAGGAAGGCGGGAACGTCGGCCGGCAGCGAGCTGGCCGCCAGACGGTTGATCATCCGATGGCCTTCATTGCCCCATGCGCGGGCAGCCTGCGGCTGAAGAACCAGGCAGGTAAGCCCCGCCGCGGCGAGCGCGGCATGAATTACTTGAGCGATACGAGAAGGAAACGATTGACGCAGCATGAGGCCAGTATACGACCGGCTTGGTGAATGCGATGTTCAGGCGAGGGCAAGTGGAGGCCTCGCCGGCTTGCCGCTTGAAAGCTATACTCTGGGACGCCGGCTGAAATCTCCGGCCGTCTAGCCGATAGATAGTCTTGGGCAGGGCTCAGAGGTTGTACAGGATGCTTTCGTTCAGTTGGAAGAGCACCTATTCCGTAGGCGTCAAGGAACTGGATCGGCAGCATCGAACCATCATGGACCGGCTGGATGAACTGCATGAGGGGATGTTGAGCGGCAAGGTAAATGAGGCTGCGGCTCCTCTTATCGGTGATCTGGTCTCGCTTGCCGGGGAACACTTCGCGACTGAAGAGCGGCTAATGGAGTCCACAGATTTTCCAGGACTGGCCGATCATCGCGCCGCCCATCAACGGCTTTCCAGGAGGGTGGGAGAGTTCATTTCCCGTCACGATGCTGGAGACCGGGCCGCGTACTGCCAGTTCATGTACTACGTGCGCGACTGGATAACCAAGCATATGGAGAAAGAAGACCAGGAATACGCCCCGTGGCTGGCAGGCCACGGCATCCATTAGTTTGCCGGTTCAAGAGTCCCGGCGGCCGCTCCGCAACTTATCTAAACGCGCGAAAAGAAATCCGCCGAGAACGATATTGCCTGGGCCACGAGCGCCAGGGCGCAGGGCTTCATCCGCCGGCAACGCCCGCGGTGCTATACTTTGGTCCTCTCGTATTGGCGGGGTCCGCGGTGCAATTTCATTCATTCGATGCGGGTTACGTTGACGATCTCTGTGCCGGCGACCGCCAGACGCAAGAGCACTTCGCCGCCTATTTCACGCAACTGATCCAGCTCAAGCTGCGCTCGCGGCTCGAGTCACCTCAAGCGATCGAAGACGTGCGCCAGGAAACCTTTGCCCGCGTCTTCTCGGTTTTGCGCAAAGATGGCGGGCTGCGCCAGCCTGAGCGCCTCGGCGCCTTCGTCAACATGATCTGCAACCGCGTGCTCTTTGAGCACTACCGCACCTCCGGCAACAGCGAGTCGCTCGATGAGGAAGGCCGCCCCGAGCTGCCTGGCAAGGGCCCCGATGCGATGGAGATGGCGGCCGCCCGGCAGATCGAGGACAAGGTCCGGGAGATTCTCCTCGACCTGCCCCCGCGCGACCGCTCTCTGCTGAAGGCTGTGTTTCTGGACGAGCGCGACCGCGACGAGGTCTGCCGGGAGTTCGCCGTGGACCGCGACTATCTGCGCGTGCTGCTTCACCGGGCCAAGCAGGAATTCAAGACAGAATATGTGAAGCGCATCGGAGACAGAGCGGCTATGGGTGCAAATGCCTGAGGGTTGTGAAACGATTTGGCGCTCGCGGCCACTATTGAGGTTGGACCGCGCTGGAGGTTGAGGCGATGGATCACAGCGAAGCAGTAAAAGAGATGGCCGCCGAGCGCTACCTTCTGGATGAGCTGACGCCCGAAGCGCGCGAGGCCTTCGAGGAGCATCTCTTCGATTGCCCGGAGTGCGCTATCGATATTCGCGCCGGAGCTGCGTTTGTTGAGGAAGCCAAGGCCTTGCTGCCTGAGTTGGCGAGCCCGTTGCCAGCGCCCGTCCTATCCCTTCAGCGCAGTTCCAGGACCAAGCGGGAGTGGTGGCTCTCCTGGCTACAGCCGGCATTTGCCGCTCCTGTTTTCGCCACATTGCTTCTGGTTCTCGGCTACCAGAATCTGGTCACCTACCCAGCGCTACGCGCTGCAGCAGACCAGCCACGGCTTCTTCCCTCTGTTGCCCTGCACGGCGACATGCGGGGCGGCGTTGCCCCCGCCATCACGGCCGACCGCCGCCACGGAGTTGCGCTGTCGATCGACCTTCCCCCCCAGCCCACGCTGGGCGCTTACATTTCCTATTCCATCGATCTATATGACCCGAAAAGCAAGCTCGACTGGACGGGCCTGACCGCCGCCCCTGCCGCTGGCGGCCAGCGCCTCTCGATTGCCATTCCGGGTGGGATGCTGAGAGACGGCGCTTATACCATCGCGGTCTCCGGCGTTGCGGCGAACGGCGAGCGCATGGCGATCGACAAGTACATCTTCGATCTTCATTTGACCGATTGACGAGTCTTGAAATACGGCCTACAATTCTCCCGGCCACAGAAAAGGAAAGGTGACAGCGCCAATGCCTGAACTGAACGAAAGAACGCACATTTTCGATGCGGAAGCAACGGTCCTCTCGGGCCATCTCCGGCTTCCGCTCTCTCAGGAGATCGAACGCCAGACGCACTCGAAACTCTCCGAGAAAGGCGGATACTTCAGCCAGCGCTCGGATGGTTACCGGCTTGAGTCGGTCATCTCATTCCACTCCGCATATAGCCATGTGGCGGGTAACCGCAGCCTGAAGCCGGAAGAGGGCTGGACCACCTTGAGTACCACGGTTGTGAATGGGCTCAATGTGCTGGACGTGGTGACCGCCGATCGCGTCGTGGGGCAGATGATCACCGAGCATCCTCTCATTGGCTACGTGCCGACGATCTACTTTCTGGGTACTCGCTTTGAAAACCTGCGCGTCGCCGGCCACCCGGTCGAACTGGACCTCGACCATGAGATCATCGGCCCCAAGCCGGCCGATGACGCGCCCTACACGAAGGAACAAGGCTTTCTTGACCGCGTCTCCCGCCAGTACGACCGCATCCGCCATCACAACGATCTGCCGGCGGAGCTGTCGGAACGTTACAATCGACTTTCCTCTACTCTTGGCGGTTCGGAGGCGGTCGAATGTTCACTGGTCAACCAGGCGGCTGGCCGCTACCCTGGGCGTACCTTCGGGCACGTGATCACCATTCCGGGCTTTGGCACAATCACCCTGGCCAGGGTGACCGTCAAGCACGAGGATCCGCACGAGCAGACGAACGTCCCCAGGAAGACGACGGTAACGCTGACCATGGTCGATCTCAAGCTGGGCTGTTTCGTCGATGGAGACGTGCCTATCGGGACCGGCTCATCCAACGGCGGAAGTTATCCATAGCCCGGACGATTCTGCCGAACGCCCGCCGGAAGATGGATATAGCCTGGGCTTCGGCGGTCATTGGGGGATTGTTTGCCCGCCCGGGCCGCAGTCTCCGACTCAGGGTCTCGCCTTGTGCGTGGGCGCTCCTGCTGTTGCCGTTGATTCCTCTTGAAGACGCACGCCCCGGCAGAGCCGAAGCTGCGTACAACTTTGCCTGGGAACTCCTCGAACATGGCAGACTAGCCGATAGCCAGCGCGAGGCAGCGCAGGGTTACGAAGAGTTTCTGGTCTCCGACCCGGAGTGGGCAGCGAAATTCCAGCTCCTTGAGTCGGAGGCCATGGTGGTGCGCGGAATGTACGGCGATGCTCTGCGCATTCTTATTGCCTACCATCCCCCTTCCGGCAGCCTCGAAGGGGTTGTCCGCAAGCTGGCGGATGAAGGCGTCATCTTTACCCATCAGCAAGAGTTTTCAGCGGCGGATCAAAGGCTTGTACAAGCCGACATTCTGTGTAAAACCGCAATTTACAAAAGCTGCGGTTACGTATTGCGGGCGCAGGGCATTCTAGCCGTCAAACAGGGACAACTTACCTTGGCGCGGAAGTTTTTCCTCGAAACCTTCTCCTTTGCCCAGGCCAATCATGACCGCCTGTTGGAAGCAAGCGCGTCCTTGAATCTTGGGTGGGCCGCGCTACAGGTCAATCGTTATGACGAAGCTGTGGATTGGTCGCGGTCCGCACATCGGGCCGCACTGGAGATTGGTGCGGAAGATCTGGCGCAGCTAGCGTCAGGTAACCTAGGCTGGGCTTACTTCCAATTGGGGGATAGCGAACGGGCGCTGGAGCAGTTTCTCGAAGCGGAGAAAAGCGCCACCAGGCTCGGAAACCTCCGCGACGAACTCAAATGGATCAGCGATGCCGGTTATGTCTACCGGGACACAGGCGACTTGGCCCGCGCCACGCAGTCCTATCGCCAGGCGCTCTATCTGGCACGGCAGATCGACAGCAAGGAAGACATCGTAAACGCACTCGAAGACCTGGCTCAGGTTTCTGTTGAGACCGGCAAGCTGGACGACGCCCGCAATTATATCGACCAGATAACTCCCATGGAACGCGCGGGCGGCAATCGACTGAGCCCGAATGTGTTCCTGACCCAGGGAATGCTGGCGGCCGCGCGGCTTCAGGACCGGCAGGCGGAATCGCTCTTTCACGCTGTCCAGAGCGATCCGGCAAGCCCGACGACAACACGGTTGGATGCTGGAGAGGAGTTGGCCAAGTTGTATGAGCGGCAAGGCAACACGCAAGCCGCGGAGCGGATGTACGAGGCCACGCTAACCAGCTTCGAGTCGGCGCGAGCCGAACTCAAGAACGAAGAAACGAGGCTTCCGTTCCTGGCCAACGCCACGCGCATCTACGACGACTACATACACTTGCTGGTGCAGGAAGGCAGGAGCGAAGAGGCTCTGGCCGCGGCCGACCAAAGCCGAGCCCGCACGCTGGCGCAAGGTCTGGGCGTGGCCGCCGGCAAGACCCACTTCCAGCCAGCGGCCCTGAACCCCCGCCAAATCGCTCGCAAGGCGGGCGCAACGCTGCTCTTCTATTGGCTTGGCGCCCGGCAGTCCTATCTCTGGACAATCTCACCGGCCAAAACAGAGCTGGTTGAGCTGCCCGCGCGGGATGAGATTGATCGCCCGTGTCGAGCGCTACCGCAAGGCTCTCGTGGACGCACAGGATCCTCAGGAAGCCGGCAATGAGGATGGTCAAGCGCTTTATAGGCTGCTTGTAGCTCCGGCCGCCAAGTTCATCCGGCGTGGTGCGCCGGTCATGATTCTGGCCGATGGAGCGCTGAACCAACTGAACTTTGAAACGCTGCTGGTTCCCGGCCCGGGCTTGAAAATCGGCCAAGGCTCAGGCGCTGGCCCAGCATTGCATTACCTGCTCGAGGACGCGACCCTGCTCTCGGCGCCATCGCTGGCCATGCTCGCCACAGCGAAAGCCGTTAGGAATGCGGATCAAAGCTTGCTTCTGATAGGCGACTCAGTGTCGCCCGACCAGGACTATCCGAGCCTCCCCCTCTTCGGGTTCGAGATGACGCGGATTGAGAGGCACTTCGCCGCCAGCCGCATGGCCGTCTTCTCCGGCGCGCAGGCCAACCCGGCGGCCTATCTATCCAGCAATCCGGCGCAGTACTCCTATATTCATTTTGTTGCTCATGCGGTAGCCAGCCGCACCGATCCACTGGAATCGGCGATCATCCTCTCGCGCGGCAAGGGCAGCGAGGACTCATTCAAGCTCTATGCGCGCGACATCATGCAGCATCCCATCGATGCCCGGCTGGTCACTATCTCGGCGTGCTATGGCAGCGGCACGCGCTTCTATGCCGGAGAAGGATTGGTGGGCCTCTCCTGGGCCTTTCTTCGCGCCGGAGCGCACAACGTCATCGGCGCGCTCTGGGAGGTGAGCGACGACTCGACGCCGCGCCTGATGGACGCCTTCTATCAGGGCCTTGAAGACGGCCATGCCCCCGCGGTTGCTCTCCGCCAGGCAAAACTCTCTCTTCTGCATTCACAGAGTAGATTCCGCACCCCATTCTATTGGGCGCCATTCCAGATCTACACCAGGCAGTAAGCCGCCGCCGGACGCGCGGCAAGGCGCCGACGGCAGCATCCTCGCGTCTCCCTCTTCGGTCCCCGGATCGAAGTACGGCAACTGGTCCACCTTGCCGGTTAGAGGAACCTCAGATAAACCCAAGCTGGGTCAGGGCACGGCTTTACAGCTTGCGAATCAAAGCAGGCCTTGTAACAGGTTCTGTCCAGAGTTTCCTACCCCCGCAGCGCCCTTAACACCTTGGCCGTCGTCACCACCTGTCCCACGTGCCTCTGCGTGTGGTCGGCCACGTGAATCAGCGCACCGCCAATCGACGTCGGCAACTGCTTGCGGCCCACCCCGCGCAAGGTATCGAAGTTGGCCGTGGCCAACACGCGCACTCGCTCCGCCACGCTGCTGAAAGATGCTTCGACCTCGGCCAGCAGCTCCGCCAGCGTTTCTTCGCCAGCCCGCTCGGCCTTGAGCGCCGCCAGTTGTTCCAGCGAGAGCTGTTTCCCTTCCGCGTAGCTCAGCAGCCGGTCCGTCGAGCGCGCAATATGGCGCAGATGGAAGGCCACCGAGGTCAGCCCCAGCGGCTCAGCGTGAACCTCGGCATCCGTCAGCCCCCCGGTCCATTTGGTCAGATCGTCGAGAGACAGGTCGAGCGCGTGCAGCACCGCGCGGCCCACTGCTGGAACGTCGGTGTGGGTGCCGCGGAGCCAGGGTTCAACGTATGGGGCAGAAATAGGGGAGGTACTCATGGGGAATGTCGTCCTCAGGATTCGTGTTCTTGCGATTTCCTTTGGCCAGTCCGCTTAAGATTGTCTCCAAGCTTTGGCAAGGGCCTGGATTTCTTCATTCAAGCGGTCCTTGCTCAATCCGAAGTCAGCATAGGGATGCGTAGTGTAAAGCACCTTCGCGGGAGTCTTCGTCGTTAGTGTGTCGAAAGATCTGCGTGCATGCGGACCCAAAACGACCACCAATCGCGGCGCCAGAGTTTCAAGTTGGAACCGTAGGAACTCACCACAGAGTCGCGCGAATTCGGGAATAGATTGCCAACTATTCTTCCCAAGGGCAGACCCTTCTTCCCTAAGTCCCAGAATTGCATTGGTAAAGAACGTCTTTTCGCAGGGAATCTCTGCGTGGCGGACTCTTGCTTTGATATGACGCCATGTAGGGACATTTTCAAAGCCCACACTTCTGAGTCTGTTGTAACTTACGAGAGTCCCGAAATCGTTGCCGAGGAAAACCACCCCACGAATTGGAAGTGAACCATCCCTAGTAGCACCTAAGGCGGAATCTTCTCTCCAAAGGCCATCCCCGCCCGGGAAAAATCCCTGACCAAAGAGTCGAAAAGGAAACTTACACATCCCTTTTGGATAAGACTTTCCGCCGAAGCGCATTTCGCGCTCGATGGCTTCAAGGCGATCCCAAAGCTCCTTCACACATCTGGTGCCTACTGAGTCGTTCATATCGTCCTCATCTCAATCATTTCGGACGATTTCTCTCAATGCAATCCCCTTGAGGCGTTTTATTTTCACCCCGCGCTCTTCACTCGCACCACCGTGATCTTCTCGAAGCCCTCTTCAAAGACCGGCGGCTTGAGCTTTTCCGCCATCTTGCGCATCACGTCCTCGCTGACCGCGCGGTCGCGTTTGCTGTTGCGCTCCAGGCAGACCGCGAGCGGCACGTCGAAGAAGACCGCCTGCACCTCGTAGCCGAAGCTCTTGGCCATCTTGATCCACTGGTGGCGCTCGTGAATGGAGAGGTTGGTGGCGTCAACGTAGTTCCAGGGCATGCGCGCGATAAGCCGGGCGCGCAGGAGCGACCGCAGGGTAGAAAAGACCAGCCCCTGATAGCGCTGCTCCTCCACATCGTCGAAGAGGATATTGCGCAGCAGGTCGCTCGAAAGCGGCGTAACGCCGCGACGCCGGAACCAGGTGGTCTTGCCCGAGCCGGGCAGCCCGATGGCCAGCACCACGTACCCCTTGGGCGCCTGCGGCGAGGGTTCGGCTTCGGCGGGAACGACGGAGGGGATCTCCGGCTGCGTTTCCAGCTCAAAGCGGCTGGAATCCACCGGTTCGCTCCACGGCTGCTGCGCGGGCCGCTCCGGCTTCGGAGACCGCGCCAGGGCTGCGGGCCGGAGTGGCGCCGGAGACGGGGGTTGCGCGGCTGGCTGCTGTTGAGCCCGCTGTGCGCGGGGCTGCGGCGGCGGCGAGGCGACGGGAGGATTGTCCAGATAGAATGGCACCAGCGGAGCTAGTTGATTCGATGGGAGTTCCTGGCCAATCTTGCCTGTGGATTCAGAGGTGTTGGGGGTGTGTCTGGAGCGTTTTCTCATGCCGCCTTCAAACCTGCTTGATGATACCCGAATACCATACTTGCCTTGGCCGCTGCAAATAGTGTGCACCCCGTCACAGACGATCCCGAGGCGGGAACGGCACACTGCCGGTGAGGGAGTTTCCGCCCAAAGCGCGGCTGCGGACGAGCTTTTATTGCGTCCCCCACCGGCCTCAGTGTTACCATCATGGGTTTGGTGGAATCACCCTCCGAGTTCATGCCAGACGCCGAGCGCAGCGCATTCGACCCGCCCGGAGAAGCTCAAACCACTTACGCACCTATTTGAAAAGGAGAATTCACACATGGCAGTTAAGGTTGGCATCAACGGCTTCGGCCGGATTGGCCGCAACGTCTTGCGCGCCGCGCTAGACAAACCTGAGATTGACTTTGTAGCCGTTAACGACTTGACCAGCCCGGCTACGCTGGCGCACCTGCTCAAGTACGACTCGATCTTGGGCAACCTGAAGAATGAGATCACCGCCGGCGAGGATTTCATCTCCGTCGACGGCAAGAAAATCAAGGTTTGGGCCGAGCGCGATCCTGCCAAGCTGCCCTGGGCAGACGTGGGCGCGCAGATTGTGCTCGAATCGACAGGGCGCTTCACCGACGCCACGGACGCCAAGGCGCACCTGGGCGCGACGGTGAAGAAGGTCATCATCTCCGCTCCCGCCAAAAACGAGGACATGACCATCGTGCTGGGCGTCAACCAGAACAAGTACGATGCGGCCAAGCACCACATCCTCTCCAACGCCAGCTGCACCACCAACTGCCTGGCGCCGGTCGTCAAGGTGATTCTTGAGACCTGCGGCATCGTCTCCGGCATCATGACCACCATCCACAGCTACACCAACGACCAGGTCATCCTCGACTTCCCGCACAAGGACCTGCGCCGCGCCCGCGCCGCCGCCCTGTCGATGATTCCGACCTCGACCGGCGCCGCCAAGGCCCTCAAGCTGGTCATTCCCGAGAGTTCTGGCAAGCTGGACGGATTCGCCATCCGCGTCCCGACCCCCAACGTCTCGCTGGTCGATTTGACCTTTATCGCCGAAAAGCCCATCACCGCCGAAGAACTCAACGCCGCCTTCAAGGCTGCCTCGGAGGGCGAGCTCAAGGGCATTCTGGGCGTTGACTCGAATCTGCTGGTCAGCTGCGACTACAAGGGCGACGCCCGCAGCTCGATCGTGGACGCGCCCCTGACCAAGGTGGTCGGCAACAGCGTGAAGGTGCTCAGCTGGTACGACAACGAGTGGGGCTACTCCGCCCGCGTGGTCGACCTGATCGGCTTCCTGACAGACAAGGGCCTGTAAACAGTGGCCGGTTTCCCAATCTCTGGCCTCTATTGAGTTGATGGGTGCCCCACCCTCGCCGCGTTTTTGTTCTTGCGGCTAGGGTGGAGCCCCAATGTACTCCCCCGAAACAATGATGCGCAAAAACATCCCCGGCGCCTCTCCCTACGAACCCATCATCGGCTTCTCCCGCGCCGTGCGCGTGGGGAACTCCGTTCTTTTATCTGGAACTGGTCCGGTAGGCGGCGACGATTTTGACGCTGCCGGACAGACGCGGCGCATCTTCGAGATTGCCGGCGAGGCATTGGCGCTAGGCCGGCGCCTCGCTTCGCCGACGTCGTTCGCACCCGCATGTTTCTGACTCATGCCGAGGATTGGGAGGCCGTCGGCCGCGTCCACGGCGAGTTCTTTGCCGCCGTCCGCCCAGCGGCCACAATGGTTGTGGTTGCCGCGCTCCTCAACCCAAAATGGCGCGTTGAAATCGAAATGGAAGCCGTCATCGACGACGATACGGTCCCTAGTCCCTAGTCCCTTAGTCCCTGCTTTTAGAAAGGTCTTCGCATCATGCCCAAGCTCACGATTCGCGACATCGATCTGGCCAACAAGCGGCTCTTCATCCGCGTCGATTTCAACGTGCCGCTCACCGAAGACGGCTCGACGATCACCGACGACACCCGCATAGTGGCCACGCTGCCCACCATCGTCTACGCCCTGCGGCGCAAGGCCAAGGTGATTCTGGCCTCGCATCTGGGCCGGCCCAAAGGCAAGCCGAATCCGAAGTACTCGCTGCGCCCGGTGGCCCTGCGGCTGCGCGAACTCCTCGACAAGGAGCTGGGCGAATCCATCAATGTGGCCTTCTCGCCGGACTGCATCGGCGAAGTGGCCGCTGAAATGGCCCGCCAGCTTGAATCAGGCCAGGTGCTGCTGCTTGAGAACCTGCGCTACCACCCCGAGGAGGAGGCCAACGATCCGGGCTTCTCACAGGCTCTGGCCTCGCTGGCCGAGGTCTACGTCAACGACGCCTTCGGCTCAGCCCATCGCGCCCACGCCTCCACCGAGGGGATTACACATTTCCTCAAGCCTGCCGTCGCCGGCCTGCTGATGGAAAAGGAGATTACCTACCTGGGCAAGGCTCTGGAATCGCCCGAGAAGCCCTTCGTCGCCATCATTGGCGGCTCCAAGATCTCCGGAAAGATCGACGTCATCGACAATCTGCTCGACAAGGTGGATACGCTGGTGATCGTCGGCGGCATGGCTTACACCTTCCAGCGCGCCCTCGGCGTAACTACCGGCAAGTCGCTGGTGGAAGAGGACAAGATCGACATGGCCAAGGCGGCGATTGAAAAGGCCAAGGCTCTCGGCGTCAACCTGCTGCTGCCCGTCGACAACATCCTGGCCGACAAGTTCGCACCCGATGCGGCAACCCAACCCTGGGACTGCTCGGTCAACTTCCCGGCCGACTGGCAGGGTTTGGACATCGGTCCAAAGTCCATTGCGGCCATTGAAGAGGTGGTCTCGACCGCCCGGACAATCGTCTGGAACGGTCCGGCCGGCGTCTTCGAGTTTCCGCGCTTCGCGGTGGGCACCAACGCCATCGCCAAGGCTGTTGCGGCCAACAAGGCGGCCATCTCCATCATCGGCGGCGGCGACTCGGTTTCGGCCATCAACCAGGCCGGCGTAGCAGACCAGATCACCCACATCTCCACCGGCGGCGGCGCCTCGCTTGAGTTCCTCGAAGGCAAAAAACTGCCCGGCGTGGAGGCGTTGACAGACAAGTAGTTCTGGAAGCGGAGCGCGCCGCGAATCCCCGCAGGCGCGCCTCCGCGATACACTTGTCTTCAAGCCATGTTTGAGACCCTCACGGAAAAGCTTCAGCGCGCCTTTAAATCGCTTCGCGGCCAGGGCACTCTCACCGAAGAAAACATCGCCGATGCCCTGCGCGAGATCCGCGTCGCCCTGCTCGAAGCCGACGTCAACCTCAACGTCGCCCGCGACCTGATCGAGCAGATTCGCGTCAAGGCCGTCGGCACCGAGGTGCTCACCGCGCTCTCGCCCTCCGAGCAGGTCGTCAAGATCGTTCGCGACGAGCTGATCGCGCTGCTCGGCAAGGACACAGCCCGGTTCAAGTTCGCTTCGCAGCCGCCGTCGGTGATTCTGATGGCCGGCCTGCAAGGCTCCGGCAAGACCACCACCAGCGGCAAGCTGGCCGCGTGGCTCAAGAAGGGCGGCCATCGGCCCATGCTGGTCTCGGTGGACGTCTACCGCCCCGCCGCCCGCGAGCAGCTCAAGGTGGTCGCCAAATCCATCGAGGCCAAGCTCTACGAGGGCTCGCTCAAGGACGAGAAACCCGGCTCGGCACTGGTCGAGCGGCTGGCCAGGGAAGCCCGCCGCGAAGCCGTCATCATGGGCTGCGACACGCTCATCGTGGATACCGCCGGCCGCCTGCATATCGACGAAGAGCTGATGGGCGAGATGGAGCGGCTGAAGAAGCTCCTCAACCCCTCGGAGATTCTCTTCATCGCCGACGCCATGACCGGCCAGGACGCCGTAAACTCGGCGCAGGATTTTCATTCCCGCCTTGGATTGACGGGCGTGATCCTGACCAAGATGGACGGCGACGCCCGCGGCGGCGCGGCCCTGTCGATTCGCCATGTAACCGGCCAGCCCATCAAGTTCATAGGCGTCGGCGAAAAGCCCGACGCCTTCGAGCCCTTCCATCCCGACCGCATCGTCGGCCGCATCCTGGGCATGGGCGACATGATGTCGCTGATCGAGAAGGCCGAGTCGACGCTCGACCGCAAGAAGAGCGAGGAGTTCGCCAAGAAGGCGCTGCTCGGCGACGGCTTTACCCTCGAAGATTTCCGCGACCAGTTGCGCCAGATCAAGAAGCTGGGTTCGATGGAGTCGATCCTGAAGATGCTGCCTTCCGTCGGTCCCTTTGCCGGATTGCAGCAGGCCTCGAAGAGCGTGGATGAGAAGCAGTTCGTGCGCCTGGAGGCGATCATCAACTCCATGACTCCGCTGGAGCGCCGCAACCACGAGATCATCAGCGGCTCGCGGCGCAAGCGCATCGCCAAGGGCAGCGGCACCGAGGTGCAGGACGTGAACCAGCTTCTGCGCCAATACGCCCAGATGGCCAAGATGTTCAAGCAGATGGGCAGGGGGGGCCTGGGCGCCAAAATGATGCGCGGCGGCATGGGCGCCATGGGCATGGGCGGCAAGCAGCGCTTCGGGCGGTAGAATCTATGGGTGTGAAGTTAGGTTGATTCCACGAGACTCTGCTAAAAGATCGGACCCCACAGATCTGTCATCCTGAGCGGAGCGTTCTTCAGCGGAGTCGAAGGACCTGCGGTTGTACTTTGGCGCCTTGTAAACTTGCTTTGTGTCAGGGCACGACTTCAGCCGTGCCGCATCTGCCACAGAAGAATGATGGGTTTTAGTCCCTGAGGGATTGCTTTCAAGACGAAGGAGGACGCGATGCGCAAGCTGACGGTCAAGAACTTCTCGGTCATCAAAGAAGCTGAACTGGAATTCGGCAAGATCACCGTCCTCATCGGGCCGCAATCCAGCGGTAAGAGCCTTCTGTGCAAACTCGCGTATTTTCTCGGTCCAATTCTGAGCGAGCTTTCCGCTACCTTTGCCGCATCTGATCAACCCTGGGAACAATTTATCGAGCATGCAAGAAATCAATTTAGGCTCTGGTTCCCGCCGTACGCATGGAGAAATTCCATATACTCGATTCGTTATGAGGAAGGACTTTACGGAGCTTTCATCAATGCGTCTACGGCTCAGGGTGAAAATATCATAGATCTGAGCCTGACCGAAAGTTTTAAGGATCTCTACGAAAAAAGCAGCTCATCAATTCCTGCCTCAGCGCAGCAACAAGAGGATAAAGGTGTTCGATCGATGGAGATGTCCTTCCGCAGGTGGAACTTTCTCTACGCACTTAACATCTTGCAGGGCCACACAAAAGTTGAGGACAGCGCATACGTTCCCGCGGGCAGATCCTTCTTTTCGAATCTGAATAGCGTTTTCGAAATCTTTAAGAATGATAATCTTGACGCCCTCCTTAGGGAATTTGCAGCGAACCTCGATTGGGCCAGTACACCGACAGGGATACCGCTGTCCAAGCTAAAACAGGAGATTCTGAGTGCCATTAATGCCATCCAAGGTGGAAGATTCTTACTCAAAGATGGTAAACCAATGTTTGAAGATGAGAATGGCGTTCAGCTGCCAATGGGGATGGTGTCTTCGGGAACTCAAGAGCTCGTTCCCCTGTTCAGAATCCTCTCGAAACTCATTCGAGACTCCATTGCAGCCTCTGGCAGCAATGGTCCTGAACGTCTTAGAGAACACTTTTTGATCGTTGAAGAACCAGAGGCTCATATATTCCCAAGCACGCAGTACGACTTAATGCGTCTCTTTGCGTGGCTTTCATCCGAAACATGGTTCAATTTCTCTTTTGCTATTACCACCCACAGCCCCTACACGATGTCTTCATTCAACAACCTGATCTATGCTGGCCAGTTGGCGAGCGAAAAGCCTGAATTGAAGGGCGAGATCGAAACGTTGGTCCCGGAGCGTTTCTGGATTGGGGACGGTAGTTTCCGTGCTTACTGCATCCACGATGGCGTACTCAAGTCGATCCTCTCCGAATCCGGTCTGATCGATGGCGAATACCTGGACAGCGTCTCCGACACGATCGAACACGAGTTTGATTCCCTCTTGAGGCTCGAATATGACCACACCGAAGCCTCCTAGCCAGACGGGATGCGAAAGGGTCGAAGAGTGCATCGAGCTATGCGATGGGCCGACCGTTTTTGTCGAAGAACGCGGAGTCCGGGCGACATTTCTCAATCCAAGGCGCGAAAACATTAGGATCATCGCTTATGACGGCTGCTACTGCAAGGATGATCGAGTCAAGCAAGCAGACTATATTGTGGGCAAGATGGGCGCGATCGACATCATCGTCGAACTTAAGGGATCGGATACGAATCTGAAAGGCGGCCGTGGCGCTGGCACGCAAGTTGGCTACACACTTGAGGCTTGGAAACAGAATTCGCAGAAGGCTCCCAAAATCGCTGCCTTGATCATTTATGGACGTATCGAGGGACGGAAGAAGCGTCCAGGAAGAAGACCGCGAGCCAACGCCGCGAAGGAATCCGTGGAACTCGACTTTCTCCGCAGGAATAAGACTCTTCTTCTTGTTTTTGAAAACGGAAGAAAACAATTCAGATTTACCGATTTCATTTAGGAGACAAATGCCCACTACCCTTCAGGACCAGCTCGACGAGATCACCGCCAACACGCGGCAGTTGGTGCAGGCGGACCGGCTTGCCGTTGGCGAGCGCGCCGTCGCCGAGCTCTTCGCCAGCGGCATCGAAGAACGCGTCCTGCCCGTTGGCGCATTGGCTCCGGAGTTCGCCCTCATAGACGCTACCGGCCGACTGGTGCGCTCGGCGGACCTGCTCGCCCTGGGGCCGCTGGTGGTCAAGTTCTTTCGCGGGCGCTGGTGCCCGTACTGCGTCACCGAGCTCGAAGCCTGGCGCGACCTTTACCCGCGGCTGCGCGAGCGCGGCTCGCTGATGGTCGCCATCGGCCCGCAGACTCAGCGCCAGAGCGACTTCATGGCCGGCCAGCACCAGCTTCCCTTCCCCATGCTCAGCGACCCCGGCTGCGCGCTGGCCGAGAGGTTCGGCATTGCCTACACCGTGCCTGAGTACCACCGCGACTACTATCTCTCCATCCTCATCAACATCCCCTTCGTCAATGGCGAGCCTAACTGGCGTCTCCCCATTCCCGCCACCTTCGTGATCAATCCCGCTGGACGCGTCGTCTTCGCCGAGGCCCACGCCGACTTCCGCGTGCGGCCCGAGCCGGAAGAAGCCCTCGCAACCCTCGCCGGCCCAGACGCTTCGCCGCGGTTGCAGTTTTAGTCCCAAGCGCTCAATCGCGCAGGAAAACGCGGCTGCATTCCGCGGCGAGCCTCTCCTTACCGCTTCCGCTCCTTCAGGTTGTGGCTGTCGGAGGCCTTCAGCGTCATCCCATAGAGGGACTTGAGCTGTTCGATCTCCTTCAGCGTCTGGGCTGAGAACGGCACAACCTTGCCCTCGAAGGCATGGAGGACGATCCCTTCCAGCAGGTCGCCGAGCGTGATCTCCTTCAGCTCGGCCAGGGCCTTGAGCACTTTCAACATGCGCTTTTCCATCCGGACGCCGGTCTGGACGCGCTCGACTACGACGGGTTCGCGGTTCTTTCCTTCTTGCGACATTGGTCCCTCCTGTTATCCGTGTACCAATGTACCATGGTACAATCCTGAATGCAAGCCCGATTCGGCGTGGTATTTATCCTATGACAAATGGAGCTTTTGGGGGTTCGCGGACCCCGGCCTCACCTGATATGGTCAGTGAGGAAACCTTTATGAATCCCCCTTAGAGAGCCGCGGTCATGTGGAAGCGTTGGCGAATCCGGATACTGCTGTTCCTGGCCGTTCTCGGCCCCGGATTCATTACCGCCAATGTGGACAACGACTCCGGCGGCATCCTCACCTACTCCCAGGCCGGCGCGCAGTACGGCTACACCCTGCTGTGGACCATCATTCCCATCACTATCGCCCTGATCGTGGTGCAGGAGATGTGCGCCCGCATGGGCGTGGTCACCGGCAAGGGGCTGAGCGACCTGATCCGCGAGGAGTTCGGCCTGCGGCTCACCTTTGTGCTGATGGTGATGCTGGTGGTGGTGAACTACACCAACGTGGTCACCGAGTTCATCGGCATCGCCGGGTCGATGCACCTCTTCCATGTGTCCAAGTTCATCTCCGTGCCCCTCTGCGCCGCGCTGGTCTGGTACATGGTGGTGCGCGGCAGCTACAAGAGCACGGAAAAGATCTTCATCGTCGCATCGTTGGTCTACATCTGCTATATCTTCGCCGGGGTGCTCTCTCAACCGGATTGGCACGACGCGCTGTGGGCCACAGTCAAGCTGCCACAGAAATCGGTCTGGAGCGACAAGGCTTATCTGTACATGGCCATCGGCGTCGTGGGCACCACCATCGCCCCGTGGATGCAGTTCTACCTGCAATCGTCCATCGTGGAAAAAGGCATTCGCGTCAAGGACTATGCCGCCTCGCGGCTGGACGTGATCGTGGGCAGCCTCTTCACCGACATCGTGGCATGGTTCATCATCGTCGCCTGCGCGGCCACACTCTTTGTGCATGGCATGGGAGCCATCCAGGTGGCCTCGGACGCGGCCGAAGCCATGCGCCCGCTGGCCGGCGACTACGCCTTCATCCTCTTCGCCTTCGGCCTCTTCAACGCCTCGCTGTTCGCGGCCTCCATTCTGCCGCTCTCCACCGCCTACACGGTCTGCGAGGGCCTGGGCGTCGAATCCGGCGTGGACAAGAACTTCAGGGAGGCGCCGTTCTTCTACTGGCTCTACACGCTGCTGATCGCGGGCGGCGCGGGAACCGTGCTGCTGCTGCCCGACGCGCAACTGATCAACGTGGCGATTCTTTCGCAAGTCCTCAACGGCGTTCTGCTGCCGGTGGTCATCATCCTGATGCTGATGCTCATCAACCGTCAGGACCTGATGGGCGAGCACAGGAACACGCGCGTGTGGAATGTGATCGCCTGGGCCACAAGCATTATCGTCATCGGAATGACGCTGGTGATGCTGTGGGGCTTGATACCGGGACACTGAGGAGCTAAACTCATTCGGCAAGCTCGGGGCAGGCTGTCCAGCAGTCGGCGCCCAAGTCCAAGAAACCGAGTCCTCGGATGCCGACGCTGCTCATCCACTCTCCACTAGAGAAAAGGCTGAGGATGACGCGCCTGCGGGAGCGATTTTTCCGTTATGCTATTCGCATGGAACTGATCTTCGAGGTACGAGAGGCGGAAGAGGGCGGCTATGTGGCCCGAGCGCTGGGGCAGGCAATCTTTACGGAAGCTGAGACCTGGCAGGAGTTGCGCGCCAACGTTCTGGAAGTGACGAGTCTCCACTTCGACGATGCGGCGTCAATGCCTAAACTCATCCAACTGCATTTTGTAAAGGATGAGCTGATTGCGGTCGAGGCTGCATGAAACTGCCGCGTGGGGTATCGGCCGAGAGGTTGATTCGCGCCTTACAGCGGCTTGGCTATGCCGTGATCCGCCAGAAGGGAAGCCACATCAGGCTTTTTCACCAAGAGGCGCCTACCCATTCGATTTCGGTTCCGCTGCACAACCCGCTCAAGATAGGCACATTTCATGGAATTCTCGTCGAAGTAGCCCAGGCTCAGTCCGTTTCAGTCCAGGACATCCTCGACTTGCTTTGACTTTCAGACCACTTGCTGCTGGGCCAACTGCCTTCGGCCTATAGAAAGCGGCCAGACTCAACATCCCCGAATTCTGCCCTTTTTCTGCCGACATTGGCGGCCCTCCGCAGAAAGTGTCGTTCATCACTGTGCAAACATGGTGCTGGTCGAGTAGGATGTCTCTTCGATGCCAAACTCAATCGATTTTCGCCCTGTGATACTTGCCGGCGGCAGCGGCACCCGGTTCTGGCCCCGTTCCCGCCGCGCCCGCGCCAAACAGGTTCTGGCTCTCGACGGTGAGCGCTCCATGATCCAGCAGACCGTGGAACGGCTCAAGCCGCTGGCCACCTCGGCCAAGACCTGGGTCATTACCAACGAATACCTGGCCCACGAGATCGCCGATCAATTGAAGGGCGTGCCCGCCGAGCAGATCGTTCAGGAGCCGGTGGGGCGCAACACTGCCCCCGCCTGCGGACTGGCGGCCTTCCTGATCGAGAGGCAAAACCCCGATGCGGTGCTGGGGATCTTCCCGTCGGACCACGTAATCTCGGACGAGCCGCGCTTTATCAGGGCGCTGCAGAAGGCCATCGCCGTGGCCGCCGCCGGCGAAAACATGGTGGTGCTGGGCATTGAGCCTACCCGCGCCGAAACCGGCTACGGTTACATCGAGACCACCGACTTTACGCGCGACGATTCCGCGCTACACGTGCGCCGGTTCATCGAGAAGCCCAATCAGAACAAGGCCGGGGAGTTCGTTGCCGCCGGAAACTACTATTGGAACTCGGGGATCTTTCTATGGTCGGCGCGCACCCTGGCCAACGCCGTCCGCGAGCACTTGCCGGAGGCCGCTCCGCTTCTGGAGAGCATCGCCGCCGCGTATGGCACGCCCGCCTTCGAAGAGGTCTTTCACGCTCTCTATCCCAAGTGTGAAAACATCTCCGTGGACTACGCCGTGCTGGAGCCACGCTCCGCCAAGGGCGCGCATCTCTCCCACCTCTACTGCATTCCGGCGGAGTTCAGTTGGAACGACCTGGGCTCCTGGGCCTCGCTCTACGAATACCAGCTTGAGACCAAGCTGCGCGGCGACGGCGAGGGCAATGTGACAGACACCGAGGGCCACCTGGCCATCGATGCCGTCAACAACTACATCTTCAGCCCGAGAAAGTTTGTGGCGCTGGTGGGTGTGGAGAACCTGGTCGTCGTAGACACCGAGGATGCGCTGCTGATCGCACACCGCGATCACTCTCAGGATGTGGGAAAGATCGTGAAGGAATTGGGACTCACCGGCCGCACAGAGCTCATCTAGTTCTGTGTCCATGAGATTTCGTAATTCAAGCAGATGCCCTGGGTGCCCCAGGTCCCTCGCATTTGGGGACCTGGGAAAGCACGAAATCATCAAGACGCGGTATTAGAGAACATCTCAAAAGGTCTTTCATCTGCCCATCGGGCCCCGCTGGCGATGGCGGCCCTCTGCTGTCGGGGCTAAGGCTCCGGCTTGTCGTCTTGGCTTACGGTGAAGGAGTATGCGGAGAGAGTTTCCAGATGCGCCGTTGGTTGGCGTGGGCGCGGTTGTGGTTGACGAGGGCCGGGTGCTGCTGGCGCGGCGCGGAAGCGAGCCGATGAAGGGCCATTGGACGCTGCCGGGCGGCCTGGTCGAGCTGGGCGAACCGTTAGAGGCCGCTGTGGCGCGCGAGGTGAGAGAAGAGACGGGATTGACGGTTGAGCCGCTGGAACTGATCGAACTGCTGGACCGCATTCATCGTGACGGCGAACGCGTCCGCTTCCACTATGTGGTTGCGGATTACTTGTGCCGCGTTGCGGGAGGCGAACTGCGGGCGGCATCGGATGCGGATGAGGTGAGATGGGTGGAACGAGCGGAGTGGAATAGCCATAGCGCTCTCAGGATCGATCCGGTAACCGTGCGGGTCGTCGAGATGGGCTGGCAACGGGCGCGGGTTTTGGAAGGGCGAAAAGATCGATGAACTGGAAGAAGAGGGCTTTTGGGGCTTTGGTCGCTGCGGTGGCGCTGGCGCTGGCGGCCGGGGTGGGATTCTGGCTGCGGCCAGTCAGCTATTTCAACGCTGCGAATGAGATGCGGATGGCCTTCTCCGGCGCGGAGAACCACACGGTCGTGGTTGCCGGCCATCGCGTCCACTATGTGGTAGAGGGGCCGGTTAGCGGTCCGCCGGTTGTGCTGGTGCATGGGCTGGGCGGGCGCGCCGAGGATTGGCGCAATCTGGCGCCTTGGCTGGCGCAGGCCGGCTTTCGCGTCTACATGCCCGATTTGCTTGGCTTTGGACGCAGCGAAAAGCCGGCGGACTTCTCTTATTCGGTGCCCGATGAGGCTGAAGTGGTGCTGGGTTCTCTGGATGCGCTTGGGCTGAAACAGGTGGACCTGGCAGGCTGGTCGATGGGCGGTGGAATCGTGCAGCACCTCGCCTTCAAGCATCCTGAGCGCGTGCGGCGGCTGATTCTGATAGATGCAGTCGGCATCGACGAGAAGCCGGCCTGGGATACGCGCCTGTTTACGCCCACCACGCCGGCGGAGCTGGACCAGTTGGATGCCCTCTTGATGCCCAATCCGCCCGAGGTTCCGGCCTATGTCGCGCGGGACATTCTGCGCATCTCCAATCGGCGCGCCTGGATTATTCACCGCGCGATGGCAACCATGCTCACCGGCCGGGACGCCACCGATAGCCTGCTGCCACAGTTGAAGATGCCGGTGCTGATTGTATGGGACGGCGAAGATCGTATTCTCCCGTTGAGCCTGGGAGAGAAGATGCACAGCCTGGTTCCGCAGTCGCAACTGGAGGTCGTTCAGGGCTGCGGCCACATGGCTCCCGTCAATTGCGCCGGCCAAGTGGGGCCGGCGATGGTGGCGTTTGAGAAGCGCTGACTCGTGCGCGGCAAAGAGCTAAGAGCTAAAAGCTAAACGCTGCCTTTAGACGCCGATCACGGCGCAGAGTTCCTTGACGGCGGCGGCGCTCTTTTTCAGGGCGGCGTCTTCTTCCTCGGTCAGCTTGATCTCGATGATCTTCTCCAGGCCCGCCGCGCCCAGCTTGCAGGGCACGCCGATGAAGTAGCCGTCGATGCCGTACTCGCCTTCGAGGTAGGCGGCGCAAGGAAGAATCTTCTTCTTGTCTTTGAGGATGGCCTCGACCATCTCCACCGCCGCCGCCGAGGGAGCGTAGTAGGCGCTGCCGGTCTTCAGGTGCTTGACGATCTCCGCGCCGCCGTCGCGGGTGCGCTGGACAAGGGCCTCGAGCCGATCGGGGGCGATGAGTTCGGTGATGGGAATGCCGGCGACCGTCGAGTAGCGGGCCAGCGGCACCATGGTGTCGCCGTGGCCGCCGAGAACGAATGCCGTCACGTTCTCGACGCTCACGTTCAGCTCGGCGGCGATGAAGGTGCGGAAGCGCGCCGAGTCGAGGATGCCGGCCATGCCGATGACCCGCTCGCGGTTAAAGCCCGCTTGCCGATAGGCGGCCTGGGCCATGGCGTCGAGCGGGTTGGAGACGACGATCAGGATCGACTCCGGCGACTGCGCCACCACCTTCTGCACCACGTCCGACATGATCTTGAAGTTGGTATGCAGCAGGTCGTCGCGGCTCATGCCGGGCTTGCGGGGAATGCCGGCGGTGATGATGACGATATCGGAATTGGCCGTGGCCGCGTAGTCGTTGGAGCCGGTGACGCTCACGTCGCGCTTCTCGATGGGCATGGCTTCAAGCAGGTCGAGCGCCTTGCCCTGCGGCACGCCTTCCACCACGTCGATCAGAACCACATCGGCCAGTTCCTTGGCCGCAATCCAGTGCGCGGCGGTTGCGCCCACGTTGCCGGCGCCGATAATGCTAACTTTCTTTCGCATGAAGTTCTCCCAGTTTTCAGTTGTCAGTTTTCAGTTGTCAGTTTTCAGTTGTCAGTTATCAGTTGTCAGTTATCAGTTGTCAATCTTCAGTTATCGGTTTTCGGGCGGGCCCTGCTCGTCTTGAGCGACCCTAAAAGAGCGAAGAGCATCTTCCCGACTTCGTGCGATAGACAGTCCGCCTCGTCCAGCAACTTTGGATTGCCCAGATTGAGTGAACGAGCGATCTCAAGCTGCGTTTGCAACTCAAATGTCGAGCCGCGGGCTATACCCAGAAACTGCTTGAACTCACGGGCATTGAGTCTGCCTTGTCCTTCCGCGATATTGCTCGGGATCGAGACAGCCGAGCGCCGAACCTGGCTCGTGAGGCCGTATAGCTCCTCGCGAGGAAAATCGCGAGTCAGGCTGTATATCACAGTGGCCAATTGCATCGCACGCTGCCAAACAAGCAAATCCCGAAACGAACTTCCCATGAGAGCCTCTCTCCACCGTCGTGTTTTAACTGACAACTGATAACTGACAACTGATAACTCTCGTTACATGTTGCCGATAATTCTTGTCGCGAACTCGCTGGTGCCAACCTTGGTTGCGCCGGCGGTCTGGCGCTCGAAGTCATAGGTCACGAACTTCTGCAGGATGGTCTTCTCCATCGACTGCTCGATGAGCTTGGCCGCTTCCTTCCAGCCGATGAACTCCAGCAGCATGACGCCCGACAGGATCACCGAGCCGGGATTGATTATCGTCCTTGTCGGCGTACTTGGGAGCGGTGCCGTGGGTGGCTTCAAAGACGGCATAGCCGTCGCCGATGTTGGCGCCGGGAGCGATGCCCAGGCCGCCCACCTGCGCCGCGGCGGCGTCGGAGATGTAGTCGCCGTTGAGGTTGGTGGTGGCCAGCACGCTGTAGTCCTCGGGGCGGATGATGATCTGCTGGAAGATGGAGTCGGCGATGCGGTCGTTGATGAGGACCTTCGACTTCCATGCGCCGTTGCCGTGGCTCTTGCCGATGGAGTCGAGCACTGCCTTGACCTCGGCGTAGACCGCATCGCTGATAGCTTTGCGAGGCCATGTCGAGGCCGGGCTCGATGAGCGCCGCGTTCTGCTCGACGGTGAGGCCGGGGTTGGCGTCGACGTTGCCCAGAATCCAGCTTTCGCGCTCGGTGACGGTCTCGGCGCGGAACTCCTGCGTGGCGACTTCATAGCCCCACTCGCGGAATGCGCCCTCGGTGAACTTCTGGATGTTGCCTTTGTGGACCAGGGTGACGGTCTTGCGGCCGGATTCGAGGGCGGCGCGGATGGCGTAGCGCACCAGGCGCTTGGTGCCGAAGATGGAGATGGGCTTGATGCCCACGCCGGAGTCCTCGCGCACCTTCTTCTTGCCGCCTTTGAGCAGATCGTTGTTGAGGAAGTCGATGAGCCGTGCGGCGTCTGCGGTGCCCTGCTTGAACTCGATGCCCGCGTACACGTCCTCGGTGTTCTCGCGGAAGATCACGATGTCCAGCTTCTCCGGGTGCTTCACGGGGCTGGGCACGCCCTGGTAATACTTGACCGGCCGCACGCAGGCGTAGAGGTCGAGGGTCTGGCGCAGGGCCACGTTGAGCGAGCGGATGCCGCCGCCGACCGGCGTGGTGAGCGGCCCCTTGATGGAGACGCGCAGGTCGCGGGCCGCGGCCACGGAGTCGTCGGGCAGCCAGGCGCCGAAGTGGCGGAAGGCCTTTTCGCCGGCGAAGATCTCAAACCAGCGGATGGCGCGCTTGCCGCCGTAGGCCTTTTCGACCGCGGCGTCGAAGACGCGGTGCGAGGCCTTCCAGATGTCGCGACCGGTGCCGTCGCCCTCGATGAAGGGGATGATGGGATTGGTCGGGTACGTCGAATTGGCCGTTTGCGTAACCGATGGGCTGGCCGTCCTGGGGGAGTTCCAGCCCGTTATAGGTGGTTTGCATGGGTTTTTTGGGATCCTTTTCCGTGCGGGGTCAAGGATGAGGCTACCACCTGCAAATCGGGCATGGCAATGGGACTGGTGATTCGACCGGCGCACAAGCCGCCCGAATCGCCGCCATGCTCCTCCGGAGACCGGCAAAGGCGCAAACCCCACCCGCGACCCTTCTTCGGCTGCGGCTGGTCCCTGACCGGATGATTAGATCCCTCCCACCCTAGCGGCAAAAACAAAGACGCCGCGAGGGTGGGGCACCCACGTTGGACAAGAATAAACCGTCAGTGATCAGCGCTGCCGTCAGCCGGTAATGGCCGCAATCCCCACGCCGATCAGCACGAAGATCGCCCACCAGCCGAATACCGCAATGTAGCCGGACTGCCGTTTGACTCCAGCCACGATCGCCGTTCCCATGCCCAGGAGCACGAGCGTCCAGATGGTGACCACATCCAGCGAACTCAACAGAGTGTAGAGCGCCTTGTTGGTTTCAAGCGGATTGAGGAAGGCCGCGGCGTTGGTGGGCGCAAAGTTCTTGATATTGAACGATTCTGGCGCGGCCCCCGCCAAGATGACGATAGTGCCGAGAAGCGGTTTGACGATCCCCGGCAGACTGGCGAAGAACCACACGGAGAATACGCTGCCGTAGGTGGCCTTGCCGCCAAAGACGAAGTTGATGGTTCCCCACAGGCCGAGCGACAAGACGGCAATGCCCGCCAGCAACAGCAGCGGATTGGCAACAAAGACGCCCTCTGTGATGTAGAGCGAGACCTTCTCGCCCATCTCGCGCTGTTCCGGGGTGGCTTGCGCCATGCGCTCTTCCGTCTTGGGATCGAGGCGAATCTGGTTGTCCACCACCTGCTGCATGCCGATTTTGAGCGCAACGACAGCCAGCAGGATGTATCCAGTCACCACAAAGATGACAAACGGCAGCCACCAGCTCTTGTTGCCGCGCTTGATGTCTTCAAAGGTCTTCGACGGCGCCGTAAAGGTATTGGTTACGCGCTGCCACTGGCTGAGACCTGCGCTTACGGGAGCCGAGCCGTCCGCGGGTTGAAGCTCCATGTCGTTCATGATTCCACCTTTCGATTCGCAGCTTGCTGCTCGACGCACACTGACCGGCACACCCGTCCCGTATGCCGCAAACCATCGCTGCTGGCCGAAGATACGTAACCGGCCGCCACGCTGGTTCCCGAATCCGGATGAGAAATGTGCTCGTCCGCGATTGTACCGTTGAAGACCGCGGGAAGGACAATCAATTTGAAGTCACATTGACTCGAAAGCAAAGAATGGACGGCGGCGCACCGGCCAGGAGAGCTTCTTGCGAAGTTGCCGTCAGCCTATAGATTGTGTCAGGGCACGACTTCAGTCGCGCCGCAAATGGCCAGTTCAGATTCCGGCTTTAGCCGCTGCGGAGTTGTAACTTACTGAAAACAAAACCGCAGGGGCTAAAGCCCGATATGATTTTGTTGCTCTTCCGGCACGACTGAAGTCGTGCCCTGACACTTTTTGCGGCCTTAATGGAATTATGCAAGAGGCTCAGGAGCTTTGCGAATCGATCTCCGCTGCTCCTGCTGACGGCGCCGGATCGGTTTCCTGAGGATTTGTTTCCTCACCCGCGGCGTCCGGTTTGGGCTTCCCGCGGCCGTCCGCCTGAACCAACGCGGGCTGGGCGTAGGCCTTGTAGACGGTGATGTGGAAGCAGGACTGCTGGAACTCCTCCTCGACGTCGATCTTGCCCGCCTGTTGCAAGGGCAGCAACCAGTTCCGCAACCAGGCGATCTCCTGGCGGCTCATTCCCAGCTTGGCCAGGTCGATGCTGGCTCCGGTGAGATGCGGGCTGGCGACCTCACCCTCGGCCGGCGCGGCGTTGCCGTTGATCCCTATTAGCTGCTTCTGGTAATCGACGGTGCGCACGGCCGAACTGACCTCGAGCGGGCGGCGAAACTCAACCCCATGGGCGCGGGCCAGGTCGCTCAGGAAGCGCGCCGTCCAGGACCGGCAGTAGCGGTGGCTTTCAGGCAGGTTCCGGTTCACGGCGAGAGCGGCGGAGACCGGCACCGGAACCAGCATCTTGCGGGCGATGCGATCGGCGAGGTCGTCCTCATCCTCGATGCGCTCCAACCCGTCGGCCTCTGTCTTGTCGTTTTGGCGTTCGAGCGACTCGCGCGAGCCACGCAGCGGCGACGGCATCTCGGGCTCCGCCAATCGCAGCGAAGCTGTTTGGAGCGCAGGCTGGCGCCTGCCGGGTACCTCGCGGCGAGCCGTGGGCTTGGTCTCTCGCGGGAACTCGTAGCGGGCTTTTTGGACCCTGGCGCGGCCGGCCGCGCCCAAGGCAGCGGGCCGAGCGCTCTTTCTGAAATTGTGGAGGGCGGCCGATGCTTGAGCGCTCCGGTGCAGCTTCACCCGATGAAGTGGCGAGGCGCTGGCCGGGGACAGCACCAGCGCGGCCAGTACGAGGATAATGGATGCGGTCCGCAGCATAAAGGAGTGTGCGGAGACTCCAGAGCAACTCCAGTGTAGGCCGATTCGGGGATGATTTCGAGTATCGGCGAAGGTGCGTCTTCGTCCGATAATTGGCAGCTGGAGCCAATCCCCCGCGCAGGCGAATCCTGCCCGGCCATTCACTTCCCGGCTTTGCCTGGGTGGCATGGCGCCGCCACCAAGGGGCTGAAGGCCAGGCTTGTCTCGATGCATTTGCGGCGCGGCTGAAGCCGTGTAATGACAAGAAGCTAGAACCCAAGTTGTTAGAGAATAAGAAAAGACATCCGGGCCTGTGCCTCCCCAACCTAGGTCTCCGACCGTTTGATTTCGTTCCTTGAGGTTTGTGCTTTCCCACCCATTCGCCAGTAAAAAGCGAATGGATGGGGCACGGAACCGATACAGATTCACACTGTCAGAGACTTAGTCCATGAGATCTCGTAACTCAAGCAAAAGCCCTTGGCGCCCGAGAGTCCTCGCATCTGGGGACCTGGGATAGCACGAAATCGTCAAGACGCGGTGCTAGAGCGGTTCCAAGTTTGCTATACCCAAGAGAGGGCATAAGGGGGTATTCTGCAGTTGGCGATAGCTCTGCGATAGAAAAATCGATGCCCAAACCGTTGTCCGACGATTTGCGCTGCCGGATATTGGCGGCGTATGCGCGTCACGAAGGCTCGCAGCGCGAGCTTGCGCGGCGATTCGGAGTCAGTTTTGAGTACGTGCGCAAGGTGCGCAAGCAGTGGCGGCTCAGTGGACAAATGGAGCGCGCGCCGCAATCGCGGCGCGGTCCGCTGAGCCGCATGACAGAGGCCGTCAGGGAGCAGTTACGCGGTTGGCTGCGCGAGCAGCCGGACCGGACGCTGGCGGAGTTGGGCCAGCAGTTGCGTGCCAGCGGCGTTGCCGTGAGCCGCAGCCGGGTAAGTCAGACTCTTCAACAGATGGGCCTGCGGCTGAAAAAAAGTCGCTCCATGCCAGCGAGCGGGACACGGAGGAGAACCGCCGGCGGCGGGAAGAGTTTCTTGCCGCCATCGCCACGATCCCGCCGGAAAAGCTGAAGTTTCTCGATGAAAGCGGCGTAACCACGCAGATGACCCGCTTGTGGGGGCGAGCGCCGAGAGGCGAACGTGTGAACGAGGCCGCGCCGGACGGCCGCTGGCAGGTGTTGACCACGCTGGGAACCATGAGTTTACGCGGCATCGAAGCGGTCATGACTGTCCCCTCGGCCACCGACGGCGATGTCTTTCGCGCCTATGTGGAACAGGTGCTGTGTCCCAAGCTGAGGCCCGGCGACGCGGTGGTGCTGGACAACCTGAGCGCGCACAAGGTGGCCGGAATACGGGAGCGGGTCGAAGCTTGCGGCGCGCGACTGCTCTATCTTCCGCCTTACTCGCCGGACCTGAACCCGATTGAACAGGCTTGGTCGAAATTCAAACAGTTCCCGCGCGCCGCCAAGGCCCGCACCGCCGAGGCGCTGGACAAAGCGATCACCGAAGCACTGCAAACCATCACTGCCGACAACGCTGCCGCCTGGTTTCATCACTGCGGATACCTGTCTACAGCAACTGTGGAATCGCTCTAGAGAGATCAACTTTGGATATCGCATAGATGGCGAACGGAAGACCAAGAACAACCGATGTGACGACATCTACGACGCCGCCGATCACCACGCCTTTGACCGATACCTTGCCCATGATTGCTCCGATTTAGCAAACGAACTTACTCAGCTCCGACCAGCATCTTGATTCCAATACCGATAAGGATCAGACCAGCTACGATAAAGACAAGTTGCCCGGACCATTTGGAGCTCTTCTGCTTGAATTCACCTAAAGCAACAACATCTGCGGCACGGAAGTCCTTTCCCAATATCCCTCCCGCGATTCCCAAAACTCCAAAAATCACTAGAAGAACACCCATCATCGCGTCTCTCCCGCACTGCAATCTCGCACTCTGCGCTTTGTTTCTGATTTCTCAACGACCGTAACATCCCGATGTACTGCAGGTCGTTGATGTTTTTAGATCATGTGCAAATTGCTTCGTGTCCCGCACTACTGCTGCTCCGGTGGCACTGGCAACCCCTTGAACCTCTTGTGTTCCCGCAGTTACTTGGACTCCTGCCTGTGCGATACCAACGTTTACGCCGACGCCAACACCCACCCTGCCATCTGTTCCAACAGCCGCATTGGTACTGCTGATGTTGTCGCCATGGGGAGTTGACCCTGTTACTTTTACATTGCCATCCAGATTCTTCAGCGGATTTACAAGCGAGCCATTCTTTTCAAATGTTGCGGTCCCATTGCCTTGCAAGCCGACGCCACTCACGGATGCGCCTATTGTTCCCTGCACCTTTGATGAACCTGTGCCATCATTTCTCCCCTCCGATGTCACACTTGCAGCAGCACCAACTTTAACGCCTCCTAGATTCACCGATCTGCCAACACCTGCCGAAACTTTGATCCCAAGGGAATCACCCAGTTTTTCAACTGCTTGAGCAAGCGCTGGATGAACGGCCACATATGTGGATACCGCCGCAACTATGTTCCAGCACCAATCGCAGTGCCCGTCCGCGTCAGCTTTGCTGAGTGGATTGTTCCGCACATAGCTGTACAGGTTGAGCGATTGAGGATCATCGAATGTTGCATATGGAACCGGCTGCTCCTTTGCCGACCAGTCGGGAGACATAGATCGTCCCATCGCGCTGCTGTAGTAGCGCGCCTCGAAGTAGTCATTGCCGGATTCGGTGTCACGTTCTTTGCCGGTATACCGGGATCACGAAAAACGCAAGTTGGTTGTACAAATGGTGGACTGCGTCGTAGATGTGGGCTTCAATCGTAAGAATCGTAAGCGCAATTCCGGCGGACTCATGGGCAATCGAACACGGGGCTAACGAATGTCGTGTCTGGATCGTGGTTCGCCATTGATTCTTGACTTGTCCAGACATTAACCCTAAGTCGGAGTCGGTCCCCTTTCTGAATATCAAGGAATTCTTTGCTAAAGTTGAACGCGAAATACCCTGCACTGTGCGCTGCGATCAAGGCCGATTTCCAAGTATTTTTTGGCGACAGCCCAAAGACCCCAGCTATGCCTGTCCGTGGCTTTGCATTGCTCCATTTCGCCCCATGCCATACCTCAAGTCTTGCCTCTCCAGAGCAGAAGAGGTAGTTACCTGTCTCCCCTACCCCGCAATAGGGAATTACAAGTTCTTTGTCTACAGCTCGAACCTCAATCGTCAGGTTAATCAGGGACGTGGCATCAACATTCGTGATTCCGCCCTCTGGAGGTAGTGACTGCTGACCAATCGCACTAAAGTTAAGAAATAGAACACTAAGGCTCATCAAAAAGATGAGCCGAAGCATCCGCTTTGGAGAGACTCCGTTCTTGCTATTGAGGCACATGTTCCTTCACCCGTGGCGCGGGACCAGGATCTTTCCCTTGCGCGTCATTCCATTGCGTTTGTTCATGGTTTATCGCCTTTTGAGCAGCAGAAACCGCATCTCCCACCGTTCCGTCTTTCGCCAAAACATCGGCATATGCGACACCTCCCGCTTCTGCGACCGGATCCAGCGTATATCTGCTGAGGCCTGAGAAATCGGTACTCGAATACTGGGGGGCTAGCGCATCGCTCGAACATGCAAAAGCACCCACGCTTTCGGCACCAATATTCCCTGGTGTTGGCAATGCAGTTATCCTCCCTCCCGAACCGTCGGCATTCACAGGCATATCGACCGTTCCTACCGGCTGATTTCCCGTTAGAACAACCGAACCAGCTTGGCCCGTACTCGGATGGTCAGCACTGTGCCCAACAAAGACAAGTTTTGCGTCTCCATTCTTCAATGCGTCCAAATATGCCGTTCTGCTAGCGTCCCTACCGTTCAATACGTGGATGTTATTTCCGTTGGCATGGGCGTCACTGATGACCTTGTTCCAGGCTGCACCATTCGTTGTGGATTCTGGCCTGAAAACGTAGATGTCCCACAACCCATTCGGGTCAACCAAAATAAGTGGGTTGTTGATGACGTACGCATAGCGATTCCACCGCTGCGGGTTCGGCAAGATGCGCTTCAACGTCATATCCGTATCGGGCGAGAGCCAACGCCCCATTGAGCTTGCGTAGTATCTGGCCCCGAAGTAGTCATTCCCTGACTCGGCATCACGTTCTTTGCCGGTAAAGCGGTATCGACAGTCACACCATGCACCGGCTGCGCAAATGGCGGGGGGCGTCATAGCCGTGGGCCTCGCATCGTAAGCATAGCCTCGCGGTCTCAAAGGCGAGAACTGGGGCAAAGTGGATCAGGCCGGGCCCATCCAGAGCTACGGCAGCGTCTGGCAGGCGGCCAGGGTTGCCTGGGCAGTGGCGCCGGGCAGGTAGCAGGGCTCGCCATAGCCGGGCACGCGGCTGACGTCGATGGCGTTCCCTTGCGATCCATTTTGTGTCGTCGTACGCACATCGACGATGTTGCCCTGCACCAGGACGGTGGTATCCACAATGTCCAGATCGGTGCGCAGGATGGTGAGGTAAGGGCTATCCGGCGACGCCACGTAGACCTTGCCAAAGGTCGCGTTCTGAGTGGAGACGACGGTACGCGGGTGGCCGATCACCGGCAAGGTCTTCTCCACGGTGTGACTGCTCAGATTCACGATGGTCACGGTCTGGTCGGTCTGGTTGGCCGCATACGCGCGGCTGCCGTCGGCCAGCACGGTCACGCTGGCGGGATTGTTGCCCACCGGGATCGTAAACGTAGTGCCGAAGGTCGCGCTGTCGTTCCCGTATTCATCCAGGCTCACATCGATCACACTGATCGAGTTGCCGTCGTAGTTGGCCACGACCAGTTGGCTGGCGGCCGAGTTGTATTCGGCATAGACCGGGCCGGCGCGCGCATGGTCAGGCGCGGGGCTGACAGGCAAGCTGGGGTGGCAGGTCACGATCTGTCCGGCCTGATTGAGAAAAGGGGCGCAGGAGTCCAACGTATTGTTCTGGCTGTTGATCACCGTAATGGTGTCGCTGCCGCGGTTCAGCACGAAGAACCGCTTTTGGTCGGGGCTCTGCACCGCGTAGACGGGGCACTTGCCCAGCGGAATGCTGGCCGAAACGGTGTAAGAGGTGGTTCCGAGCGCATCCGCTACGCCCGCAGGGGCAGTCATGGGCGAGTTGTTACACTCCACTCCAGTGGGATTGGCAATCTGCTGGCTGATGGCGTAGTCATACTGGCCGACCGTGCCCGCGCCTACAATCGTCACCGGTGTCAGCGCTACCGGTATGGCGAGCCTGAAGGCCGCGGGGACGCCGGTAAGAATGTCCGCAAAACTCCCGCTCAGATCTGCGTTCCACAATCCCGCGGATGGCGAGAATATATTTACAGGCGGATGCGGCGGGGCAGTCTGCTTCGCCGAAGAAAGTGTGGAATAGGTCACCTGTTTAGCCTGCAGTGTGGTGGAAATCGGAAAATTGCTCAGGGTGCCGTCGCTGTTGAGTGTGTAGCCCGTGGCGCCGAATGAGTCGATGGTAAAGGCGCTCGGGCCGGGGCCGATGGGCACCTCGGCCAACACCGTGTCTCCGGAGTAGTCGACGATGGTGACTACGCCGGGCGTGGTGGTGGAAGGAGCCGATACAACCACGGCATACGACGCCGTCTGCGCGGCCGGCCCGCTCGAGTTGATGGGCGTAACCACCGGCCGGTATGCGCTGCCGCAACCGGCAATCAGGGCAACAGCCGCGACTACCGCGCCCGCCTCAATCGACCGCGCGCGCGCCTTGCCTGCATTCATGGGAAGAAGCCTCATTCAGTTCTTTCCTGCTTACTCAACGATTGTAAATCAGGCAGCCGGGGGTTGGACGTAGCGAGGGCCGGAAGGGTA